>JAFSPR010000048.1 GCA_017451395.1 Bacteroidales bacterium | reverse complement strand
TGGCCGGTTGCAAAGATGGTGACGTCCTTTCCCTCGTTCATAACTATTGCCTTTCCAATCTCGAAGGGCTCATCCTCCGGGGTGAAGTTGGGGACACTGGGACGGCCGAAACGAAGGTACACGGGGCCGTTGTATTTTGCGGCGGCGATTGTGGCCTGGACGGTCTGGTTGAAGTCGCAAGGGTTGAGGACCACCATTCCGGGAAGGGCCCTCATGAGGGCTATGTCTTCCATGGTCTTGTGGGTGGCGCCGTCTTCTCCAAGGGTGATGCCTGCGTGGGAGGATGCAATCTTTACGTTGGTGCAGCCGTAGGCCACTTCCTGACGGATCTGGTCATAGACGCGGCCGGTCACGAACTCTGCGAATGAGCCGATGAAAGGAACTTTTCCGGTGATTGCAAGGCCGGCGGCTACGCCAACCATATTGGCCTCGGCAATGCCGCACTGGATGAACCTCTCCGGGAATTCTGCCGCAAAGGCGTCCATCTTGAGGGAGCCCTTGAGGTCTGCGGTGAGGGCTACGACGTTCTTATCGGCCTGTCCTGCCTTCAGAAGACCCACGCCAAATCCGCTGCGGGTGTCTTTCTTTCCTGTGTCTGTGTATTTTTTCATACTAAAAGTCTCCAAGAGGGGTTTCACCTAACTGTTTAAGGGCATCTTCAAGTTGCTCCGGCTTGGGAACGGAGCCGTGCCACTTGTGGGTGCCGGCCATAAAGTCTACGCCGTGGCCCATTTCGCTCTTCCAAAGAATCATTGTGGGAACGCCGCTGCCCTTTCCGGCCTTTGCCAGTTCGAAGGCCTTTTCAATTGCGTCGAAGTCGTGGGCATCGGCCACAATCACTCTCCAGCCCCAGGATTCCCACTTGGCGGCAAGGTCTCCTTCTCCGGCAACCTCTTCAACGGGGCCGTCAATCTGCTTGCCATTCCAGTCGGTCATGGCAATGAGATTGTCCAGTTTGTGGAAAACCGCAAACATACCGGCTTCCCAGATCTGACCTTCCTCTGATTCGCCGTCTCCGCAGAGGCAGAACACAAGGTTGTCGTCCTTATCCAGTTTCTTTCCAAGTGCAAGACCCGCCGCGGCGCTGAGGCCCTGGCCCAGGGAACCTGATGCCTGGAACACACCGGGTAGGTTCTTACGCACGGAAGGGTGGCCCTGAAGGCGGGTTCCCATCTGGCGGAAAGTGGCAAGTTCGCTAACCGGAAAATAGCCTGCGCGTGAGAGCAGGGAATAGTACACGGGGGTCATATGGCCGGCGCTGAGGATGAACATATCCTGGCCTTTTCCGTCACGGGTCCACTTTGCCGGATCATGATTCATCTCATTGAAATACAGGGCCGTAAGGATGTCTGTGGATGACATCGATCCGCCCGGATGACCGGATTTTGCAAGGCACACCATACGCAGGATATCCCTGCGGATCTGCGTTGCAATCGTTTTGAGTTCTTCGTTGGTTTTCATATAAGAGGTATGCGGTTATTTTGCTTGTGATTCACAAATATAATCATTTTTGTCCGATATTTGGGCCGATAAGCACGCTTGGGGGACAAATTCGTGCTCATCGCTGGCAGAACGGCGGCGACAAGCACGCTTTCGGCATTAAAACGTGCTCATCGCTGGCCAATCGGTGCCGATAAGCGCACTTTCGGCATTAAAACGCGCTCAAGGTGTGCGCCTAGAACAGGAACACGCAAAAACCTGCTCCCATAAGGATACTGAGAAGGAACGTGGACATCACAAGCAGCGGGAGCATAGGGTCCAGGGCCTTGCCGGAGCGGGTCCAGACGCCGCGGAGATGAAGGATGTAAAGCGGAAGGGTAATAACCCACATCCAGTGCCACCAGGACGGCCAGCAGAGGAGGCAGTATGCAGTCATACACGCCCATCCAAGGCCGATCAGCACGCTCTGGTAGACTTTTGCTTTGCGCTCACCAAGTTTTATTGCAACGGTTGTGCGGGTGGCGCGGTCCGTTTCCATATCACGGATGTTGTTCACGTTGAGAACGCCCACGCTGAAACACCCTATGCCGGCGGCGGGAAGAAGCAGTTTCCAGTGAAGACCAAGGCCGCGGGTGCACACAAAATATGCCCCCAGCACCGCCACAAGGCCAAAGAACAGGAACACATAGATATCTCCTTTAGCCCTGTAACCGTAAGGATTGCGACCCAACGTGTATTTCATTGCACCTGCAATTGCGGCGGCGCCAAGCATAAGCACCAGGATTGGAGTAATGTCCAGCAAAGTGCCAAAAGCCTTCCACGTCATGACCGTTCCAAACACTATGCAAAGGCCCACAAACACGCCTATCAGCACTTTCATCTGTGGGATGGTCATAGCTCCGCTGTTGAGTCCGTACTCAGGGCCCTGTCTTTCGGCAGTATCCGTCCCCTTTAACACATCTCCCAGCTCATTTGAGAGATTGGAGAGTATCTGCAGACACACCGTGGTAAGCACGATGAGGATGGCCGCCAGAAGGTCCACTTTCCAGTCAGCCACCGCCAGAAGAATGCCAAGGAGCACTCCCGCCATAGAGAGCGGAAGCGTCCTCAGGCGCATTGATTTTATTGCTGCCGATGCTTTCATCTTACAGAGAAACTGAATGTGCAGTGGCTGTGATAGGTTTCACCCGGCCTCAGGATCACTGACGGCCACTCAGGCTTATTGGGAGAATCCGGATAGTGCTGGGTCTCAAGGCAGATTGCGCTGCGGTGAGGATAGGCTATGCCGCCCTTGCCGATAACAGTTCCGTCAAGGAAATTGCCGCAATACACCTGGATGCCCGGCTCGTTGGTAGAGACCTCCAGGCAAATTCCGGTTTCCGGGCAATAGAGCGTTGCGGCAGGCTCGGTGCCGTCCAGAACCCAGTTGTGGTCGTATCCGTGGCCGTTGCGGATTTGCTCATTATCGGCATCAATGTCAAGGCCGATGAGCTTGGGCTCACGGAAATCGAAGGGCGTACCCTCCACTGGAGCGATCTCACCTGTGGTCATAAACGTGCTGTCCACGGGGGTGTATGCTGAGGCATTGATCTGAAGGATGTCCTCAGTGATGCTGTGGTGGGCGGGATCACCGGAGAGGTTGAAATAGGCGTGATTGGTCATATTGATAACAGTCGCCTTGTCTGTGACCGCCTCATAATCAATATCCAGGGCGTTGTCTTCCGTGAGAGTGAAAGTGACAGTTGCCGTTACGGTTCCGGGGAAATTTGCATCTCCGTCAGGGGACACAATCTGCAGCTTAAGGCTGTTTTCGGTTGCCTCAACCACCTTGTAAGGCCTGTACTGCCAGCCGTCAGGCCCGCCGTGAAGGCAGTGCCCAAAGTTGTTCTGCGGCAACTGGTAGGTTTCTCCGTCTATTGTGATGCGCCCCTGGTTTATGCGGTTTGCGTATCGGCCTATGGAAGCGCCGAAATCCGTCTGGTTATTCTCCGGCCTGTAATCATTAAGGTCTTCGAATCCCAGCACCACGTCCTTGAGGTTTCCCTCGCGGTCCGGGACCATCAGGGACACTATTCGTCCGCCGTAATTTGTGATGGAAACCTGCATTCCACTACCGTTGGAGATAGTGTAAAGGCCGATTTCTTCTTTTTGGAAACATCCTGCCGCCAGCATCACCGCCGTCACGGCCAGAGTCAGATATTTCTTCATAGTTGTCATTGTTTCCACAAATATAGCACTTTTTGCGCACACCTTGAGCACGAATTATGGCCGAAAGTGCGCTTATTGGACGGGGGAGATAGGGGGAAGGGAGGGTTTTTTGCAAAAGTGCACCAAAATGCGTATTTTTGGCGTCTCAAATCAGTGGAATGAAAAGACTTATCGCCATAATAGCCGTTATGCTGCCTTTCCTTGGGGCGGCGGCGCAGGATTTGGATGCGGAATACGCCGTGGATCTTCTGAAGTCGGGAGTGCAGGCTCCGGACTTCACTCTCAATGACATTAACGGTAACCCTGTGAAACTCAGTAGTTTCCGCGGAAGGCAGGTGGTTCTTGTGTTCTGGGCCTCCTGGTGCCCGGACTGCAGGGCAGAGGTCCCGCAGCTGAAGGCTCTTCAGGCTCAGGCAAATCCTGAGAAGGTAGCCTTTGTGTCCGTGTCATTTGACCGCACGCTGGAAGCGCTCCAGACTTATGTGAATGAGAATTACCTTCCGGGAGTTCAGCTTTTTGACCCGGCAGGGAAGAAGGAGTCAAAGGTGGCCGATGCCTTTGGCGTAAAGTGGATTCCGTCCCTGTACCTTCTGGACAAAGACGGCAAGGTGCTTTTGGGGACTGTGATGATAGACAAGATTGAAAAGGCCCTTGGAGGTTCCGTAACCCTCAAAAAACCCGGGCAGGAACTTTGCCGGGACGAAAGCTGCGCCCTATGAAGAATATCCGCAACTTCTGCATAATTGCCCACATAGACCACGGCAAGTCCACCCTGGCCGACCGCCTTCTGGAACTTACCCAGACCCTGAGCGCCCGTGAGATGGAAAACCAGGTGCTGGACGATATGGACCTGGAGCGTGAGAAGGGAATCACCATCAAGAGCCACGCTATCCAGATGGATTACGTTCGTGGCGGGGAAACCTACCGTCTCAACCTCATCGACACCCCCGGTCACGTGGACTTCTCCTACGAGGTGTCCCGCTCAATAGCATCCTGCGAGGGTGCGCTTCTGGTTGTAGATGCCTCCCAGGGCATCCAGGCCCAGACTATCTCCAACCTCTATCAGGCAATTGACCACTCCCTGGAGATTATCCCGGTGCTCAACAAGATTGACATGGACAGCGCCCAGCCGGAGGTTGTGGAGGACCAGATATGTGACCTCCTGGGCTGTGACCCGGAGGATGTCCTGAGGGTATCGGCCCGTACGGGAGAAGGCGTCCAGGCAGTGCTGGATGCCATCGTGGACAAGGTCCCCGCTCCAAAAGGAGACCCCGAGGCCCCTCTTCAGGCCCTTATCTTTGACTCCGTCTTCAACCAGTTCCGCGGCATCATCGCATACTTCAAGGTGGTGAACGGCTCCATCAAAACCGGCGACAAAGTGAAATTCTTCTCTACCGGCAATGAATATGAGGCCGAGGAAATAGGTAACCTCAAACTCAAACTCAATCCCACAGGAGAAGTTAAGGCCGGAGACGTGGGCTACATCATCACCGGCATCAAGGCTGCGGTTGAGGTAAAGGTAGGCGACACCATCACCCACGTTGAGGAGCCCTGCAAGGTGGCTATAGCAGGTTTTGAGGAGGTGAAGCCTATGGTCTTCGCCGGCCTCTATCCCGTAGACGCATCAAAGTTTGAGGAACTGCGCGCCACGCTGGAGAAGTTCCAACTCAACGACGCCTCCTTTACCTACGAACCTGAGAGTTCCCTGGCCCTTGGCTTCGGTTTCCGCTGCGGCTTCCTGGGACTCCTGCACCTTGAGATTGTGCAGGAACGCCTGTTCAGGGAGTTCAATATGGACGTGATCACCACCGTCCCCAACGTCTCCTACAAGGTGTACACCACCAAGGGAGAGGTTGTGGACGTGCACAACCCCTCCGGACTACCGGCCCCCTCTGTCATTGACCACATTGAAGAGCCCTATATCCGCGCCCAGATTATCACAAAGGCCGATTTTTACGGTCCCATAATGAAACTGTGCATGGATAAGAGGGGGACGCTCATCGGCCAGCATTACATCACCACGGACCGCGTGGAACTGAATTATGACCTTCCGCTCTCAGAGGTGGTCTTTGACTTCTACGACAAACTAAAGTCCATCTCCAAGGGATACGCATCCTTTGACTACCACGTCACGGACTTCCGCCCGGCAAGGCTGGTGAAACTGGACATCCTCCTTAACGGAGATCCTGCCGATGCCCTCTCCACCCTTATCCACGAGGACCACGCCTACGACTTCGGCCGTAAGATCTGCCTCAAACTCAAGGACCTCATTCCCCGTCAGCAGTTTGACATTGCCGTCCAGGCCGCAATCGGGGCCAAGATCATCGCCCGTGAGACCGTGCGTCAGGTGCGCAAGGACGTTACTGCAAAGTGCTACGGCGGCGACGTGACGCGTAAGCGAAAACTCCTTGAAAAGCAGAAGGAGGGCAAGAAGCGTATGCGTCAGATAGGTACCGTCCAGGTGCCCCAGAGCGCCTTCATGGCAGTTCTCAAACTGGATTGACCGTCCTTGTAAGGGCAAGGATTTCTTCCCCGTACTTTTCCATTTTTCCCTGGCTGAACCCCGGTATGGCCAGAAGTTCCTCCTCTGTCTGAGGGGCTGCATCGGCAATCTTCAGGAGCACTCCCTGATGGAGGACCACAAAGGGGGAGTAGCCAAGGGAATCGGCCCTCATCCTTCTCCAGCGGGACAGCGCCGTCTCCAGTTCCGGGTGCAGATGAGCGCAGTCATACCTGGCTTCACGCCGTGCCGCTTCCAGAAGCTGAATTACGTAAAGGCACTCCGGCCGAGCGTCCCTGAGCGCGCTCACAAGGCTCTGGAAAAGGAAACTGTTACGGTCAATTACGGCCCTTTTTCCGGATGCCGCTTCCGGGGATTCATAATCCGTCATCACCTGGACACTCCCGTCCTCCGTGATAATTGCGTAAAATAGTTCTTCCATAACTTCAAAAAGTTTTACGCAAAGATAAAACATAGCGCGGAGGCGGGTGGAGGTTAAATGATTGATATGCAATAATTTACAGAATCGTTTGGGAAAAGAAATAATCCCAAATAATTCTGTAAATAACTGATAATTAACGGGTTGGCCTCCACCGCGTCGGCATTACGCGGCGGGGGGGAGACTATTTCTCCAGCCACTTCATAAAGCCTTCCACGCGGGCGCGGGAGACGGTGAAGTCCGTGAGGGCTGCGATGCCGGGCTGCACGCTGATGCGGAGCCGCCCGCCCATCAGTTTGGAGATGCTGTCAATGGCTTTTTCCGAGATGATGCAACTGCGTGAGATGCGGAAGAAGGACTGGGGGTCAAGGCTTTCCACAAGGGCGTCCAGGCTGTCGTCCAGCACGTAGGACGTGCCGCTTACGGTTACCATATAGGTGTTTTTGTCCTCCGAGTAGAAATATGCTATATCGGCTACGCGTACGGGAACTATCCGGTCATTGAGGCGGATGAGGAACTTCTCCTTGCGGGCCTGGTCCATAAGGCTGCGGACTGCATCGGCCGATGGAGCCTTGGCCTCTCCGGAAGCGATACGCGCCATTGCGCGCTGCAGATCCTTTATCTCGATGGGCTTGAGGAGATAGTCCACGGCATTTACCTCGAACGCCTGGATGGCGTACTGGTCATATGCGGTGGTGACGATGACCGGGGACTTGATCTCTATCTTGTTGAATATGTCGAAACTGATTCCGTCGGTCAGTTCCACATCCATAAAGATTACATCCGGATCCGGATTTGAAAGAAGCCACTGGACGGCATCACTGACGGATCCAACGGCGCCGGCGACCTCCGTTGAGGGGAAGTGCTGCGCAAGGAGGTTTTTCATATGTTCACGGGCGCGGGCCTCGTCTTCTATAATGAGCGCTCTCATAAGTTTATCTGTCTGGGGGCAAAGTTACTAATTTATTGTGACAGGGCAAAATAGGGAGGGTGACCTTGAAGTGGGTGTTGGTCTTAACCACTTGAATCTCAGCGCCCGCAAGGTCACGGTACTGATTCCGGATATACTGAAGGCCGATACCCGTTGACGGTGTTGTGAATGCCTTTGGCCTGAGGGTGTTTTCCATTGAAATGCTCTTTCCGTCCGTAGTCACCTCTATCACCAGGGGATCCGACGCCGAAAAGGCGTTGTGCTTGAGCGCATTTTCCAGCAGAAGCTGCAGCGTGCAGGGGACTATGTAGCCGTGGGGGGGATTGTCCGGAATGCCGTGGTTTATGAACGTAAGGCCTTCCGGGAAGCGGATCTGCATAAGTTCCCTGTAATTTCTGGTGAATTCAACCTCCTCCTCAATGGGAACCAGCCTCTCTCCCTCCTGTTTTACAAGATACCGGTAGATGGTGGCCATCTTGTGAATATACTCGCTGGCTTCCTCACGGCTGCCGTCCTGGACTATGGAATCCAGTACGTTGAGGCTGTTGAACAGGAAGTGCGGATTTACCTGGTGCTTGAGGGTCATATACCGGAATTCCGCCTGGTGGCGGCGGGTTCTCTGGCGGGTTGCCTCCCTCTGCATCCTGATGGCCACTGTGACCATATATGTGAATGCGAACACCGTTGCAACCACAAGGAGGCTCACCACGGTGGAGTCCTTGAAGATGTTGCCGGTATAGGTATCGGCCAGATAGTACCTGAGGCCCAGGATGATGGCTATGACGCTGATGAGTAGGATCTTATGCTTCTCCCAGGACTGCGCCCTCTCATATTCGGCCGATCCTTCCTTCTGGAAGATGTTGGCAAAGCCGTACAGGCCCCATCCCAGCAGTTCCGTGACTATGAGCGTGGACAGCGAGTGCTGCCATATGGGAGGGAACTGGTCAAAGACGAAAAGCGCCACAAGGTTGCCGAGGAGAAAGCCCAGGATGTTCACCAGGACTATTGAGGCTATGGTGATCTCCACCGTGAGTTTTTCCCGGTAGCAGATAAGGACGGTCATAGTCATTGTAAGGACCGTCAGGAGCAGGCTGTCCTTCAAGTCCAGCAGGGTGCAGGATATGGTGCTCAGCGCGTGAAGCAGCGCAAAGCCGTGGATAAGCCAGTTTGTGGAGACCTTTTTCATACCGCTAAGTTAGTGAAAAATCCGTTCGTCACAAAATAATATCCATTCGGAGAAAACAGCGGTGCCGGGAATGGTTTATAATAAATTATAAATACTAAATTTGCAGATGCATTTTTAGGCTAAAACTAGTAACAGAGATGTCTCTAAAACGTGATTTGACTTTCCGCCAGCTGGTGGACCTGAGCTTTGGCTTTTTCGGCGTGCAGATTGCATATGCCCTTCAGAGCGCCAACATCAGCCGTATCTTCGCCACACTCGGCGCGGATCCACATCAACTCAGTTTCTTCTGGATCCTTCCCCCGCTTATGGGAATGATAGTCCAGCCCCTCGTCGGAAAATACAGTGACCGTACCTGGAACCGTATGGGACGCCGCAAGCCCTACCTCATCGTGGGCGCCCTTATCGCTGTGGCCGTGATGCTGCTCCTTCCAAACGCCGGTTCCTTCAACTTCCCGGCCCGCCTGTTCCTGGGCCTCAATATGGCAATGTGGTTCGGGCTTTTCTCCCTCATTTTCCTTGACACCTCCATCAATATGGCCATGCAGCCCTTCAAGATGATGGTGGGAGATATGGTGAACGAGAAACAGAAGACCCAGGCCTACTCCATCCAGAGTTTCCTGTGCAACGCCGGCTCACTTGTGGGATACCTTTTCCCTATCTTCTTCACCTGGATCGGCCTTGCAAACACCGCCCCGGAAGGCGTAATCCCTCCGTCAGTGGTCTGGAGTTTCTACATCGGCGCCGCCATCCTTATTCTTTGCGTGGTGTACACGTTCGCACGCGTGAAGGAGATGCCTCCCAAGGAGTACGCGGAATTCCACGGAATTGACCTTGAGAAGAAGGCCGACACCCCCTCCGAGGGCCTTGTGAAACTGCTTTTCAAAGCTCCTAAGACCTTCTGGACCGTTGGTCTTGTGCAGTTCTTCTGCTGGAGCGCCTTCCTCTATATGTGGACTTACAGTAACGGGGCCATCGCCGCAAACTGCTGGGGCGTGGATATGACTTCGGCCGGAGCCGCCGCAACGGAAGGCTTCCAGGCCGCAGGCAACTGGGTTGGCGTGGTGTTCGCCGTCCAGGCCGTTGGTTCACTTGTGTGGGCCGCAATCCTTCCCCGCTTCAAGAGCATCAAACTCTCCTATGTGGTGAGCCTCCTCCTCGGCGCCGTGGGCTTCGCTTCCATTATGTTCGTCCACAACCAGTGGGTGCTCTTCGGAAGTTACTTCCTTATCGGCTTCGCCTGGGCCGCAATGCTTGCCCTGCCCTTTACCCTCCTCACCAACGCCCTGGAGGGAAGTCCCTATATGGGCAGTTACCTGGGCCTTTTCAACTGCACCATATGCCTGCCCCAGATTGTGGCGGCTGCAACCGGCGGCGCAGTTATCTCACTGGTGGGCTCACAGCCCGCAATGCTCCTTACCGCCGGCGTGTTCCTGGTGCTGGGAGCCCTCTCCGTACATTTTATCAAAACCAAATAAATTAACCAATAATCACACTAATGAAAAGGATTTTAACCGCAATCGCAGTGCTACTGACAGCCTGCGTTACCGTATTTGCCCAGGGCAAGTACCAGGTTAAAGGTGTGGTAGAAGACGCCATGGGCCCCGTTATCGGAGCCACGGTCCTTGAGGTTGGCACCACCAACGGTGTCTCCACAGGACTTGACGGCGACTTCCTCCTCACCGTTTCCAGTGCAGATGCTACTGTGGAAATCAGTTGCATCGGCTATGCAACCCAAACATTCAAAGCATCGGCCGTTCCCGCCGTGGTTACCCTCGGAGAAGACTCCACCTTCCTGGATGAGGTTGTAGTCATCGGTTACGGTACCGTCAAGAAGAGCGACCTCACAGGTTCAATCTCAACGGTCAAGGCCGATGAAATCAACAAGGGCGTCATCACAACTCCCGCAGACCTCCTCCGCGGCAAGAGCGCAGGTGTCGTCGTTACTTCCGGTTCCGGTATGCCTGGTTCTGGCGCTACCGTCCGTATCCGTGGCGGCGCTTCCCTGAACGCATCCAACGACCCCCTGTACATCATCGACGGTCTGCCCGTTTCCAATGACGGCATCTCCGGTATGAGCGATCCCCTGTCCTCCATCAACCCCGAGGACATCGAGAGTTTCACCGTCCTCAAGGATGCATCGGCAACCGCCATCTACGGTTCCCGCGCTTCCAACGGTGTTATCGTGATCACCACCAAGAAGGGCGCACGCGGCGCTTCCAGCGCTATCCCTCACGTGGCCGTAGACCTCACCACTTCCGTGAACACCATCGCCAAGTACTATGATGTCCTCACCGGTGACCAGATGCGCGAACTGATCAATCAGCGCGTTGCAGACGGCAAGATGGCCGCCGCCGCACTTGAGGCCCTCGGCACCGAGAACACCAACTGGCAGAAGCAGATCTATCACGCAGCCCCCACCGTGGACGCCAACGTAAGCGTCAACGGCAATGTCAATTTCGGCAAGGCTGTCGCTCTTCCTTACCGCGTATCCGGTGGCTTCACCACCCAGAACGGTACCCTGAAGGGCTCCAAGATGAACCGCGCTACCGCCGCTCTCAACCTCTCTCCTTCATTCCTTGACAAACACCTGCAGGTAAACCTCAACGGAAAGTACACCTTTGCAAAGAACTGGTATGCAAACCAGGGCGCCATCGGTTCCGCTCTCCGTTATGACCCTACCCAGCCCATCTACGCAACTGACGCAGAAGGCGGCCTTGGCGGCTACAGGATCTGGAGAATGACCAGCGGTGACGTGAACACTATGGCAACCACCAACCCCGTGGCACAACTTGAGCAGCAGCAGGACAACGCTACCGCAAACCGTTTCATCGGCAATGCCCAGTTTGACTACAAGATCCACGGCTTCGAAGACCTCCGCGTCAACCTCAACCTCGGTATGGACTGGGCAAAGAGTTCCGGTATGACTGAGGTTGCCCAGAATTCAGAGGCTTCCTTCCACAATACCCAGCAGTCCGGCAGCGGTTCCCACACGGATTACCACTATGGCCGTATGAACACCACCCTGGAACTCTACGCCGACTACAACAAGACTTTCGCCGATCTCCACAACGTAGACGTGATGGCCGGTTATTCCTGGCAGCGTTTCTACAATGACAGCGACTCAAAGACCGTAAAACTCAGCAACGGAGATGTCCTGAACGACTCCGTCTATATGGGCGAGTATTTCCTTATCTCCTTCTTCGGCCGCGCAAACTACAGTTTCGGAGACCGTTACCTCATCACCGCTACGATCCGTAGGGATGGTACTTCCCGTTTCCAGAATCACAAGTGGGGTCTCTTCCCTTCAGTGGCCCTGGGCTGGAATATCAAGAATGAGAACTTCATGAAGAACCTCGATGTCCTGTCCACCCTGAAACTCCGCGCTTCCTGGGGTCAGACCGGTCAGCAGGATGTGGGTGGCTACTATGACACCTTCGCAACCTTCTACACCAACCAGCTTGGTTCCCTCTATCAGTTCAACGGCCAGACCATCACTCCCATCACCGCCCTGGGTTACAACTCAGACCTTAAATGGGAGACCACCACAACTTACAACGTAGGTTTCGACTTCGGCTTCTGGAACGACCGCCTCACCGGTGACCTGGATGTCTACAAGCGTGACACCAACGACCTCCTTTCCTACGTTCAGGTTGCAGCCCTTTCCAACCTTACCAACTACCTCAATACCAATATCGCTTCCCTCACCAACCTTGGTGTCGAACTGGAACTCAACGGTATTCTCATCGAGAAGAAGGATATGAGTTGGACCGCCGGCTTCAACGTGGCTTACAACAACAACAAGATCACCAAACTGAACGCTTCCTCCGAGAATAAGGAAGGTGTCCGCACGGGCGGCATCGCCGGCGGTACCGACAACTGGGTACAGAAGCACGACGTAGGTTATCCTATGAGTTCCTTCTATGTATACCAGCAGGTGTACGATGAGAACGGCAATCCTATCTTCGGCCAGTACAAGGACCAGAACAACGACGGCGTCATCAACGAGAGCGACCGCCACTTCTTCCACAAGCCCTGGGCCGATTTCACCTTCGGTTTCAATACCAACTTCACATATAAGAACTGGAACGCAGCCCTCTCAGGTCACGCATCACTTGGCAACTACGTCTACAACAACGTTGCTTCCAACAGTGAAATGTACAAGGACCTCTGGGTCAACTCCTTCGTCTCCAACCGTGTAGCATCGGCCACAAAGTCCAACTTTGACGACGCTATGTACATCTCCGACTACTACATCGAGGATGGTTCCTTCCTGAAACTGGACAACCTCACAATCGGTTACACCTTCCCCAAACTGTTCGAGATAGCCGGCAGCCGTCCTGCATCCCTGAACATCTTCGGAACTGTCCAGAATATCTGCACTATCACCAAGTACTCCGGTATTGATCCCGAGGTCTACGGCGGTATCGACGGTACCGTTTACCCCAGGCCCCGTACCTTCGTCATTGGTGCCAAATTTAACTTCTAAAGGAGGATACAGCAATGAAATCACTTAAATATATCCTTTCTGCAATCGCTGTGGTGTCGGTGCTCGCTTCCTGCGTAAAGGACCTGAACGTAGTTCCTATCGACCCCAACAAGAACACCGCCGACAAAGCCCTCAACACCCCCGAGGCATTTGAGGCTTTCCTGGCAGGTATCTATACCGGTTACGGCACATCCGGTTACTACGGCCCCAACGGAGACCCTTCAATCTCCGGTCTTGACGGCGGTATGAGCCAGTATGTCCGCGGCCTCTTCCACCTCTGCGAACTTTCCACTGACGTGTATGTCTGCGGTTGGAACGATGAAGGTGTTCCCGACGTCTGCAAGATGCAGTGGGACCAGAATACCGGTCTTATCTACTCCATCTACTCACGTATGTTCTTCCAGATTGCGCAGTGCAACGAGTTCATCCGCCAGGCTAAGGCCACTTCAATCAGCCTTCCCAAGAAGGACGAGTGGATTGCCGAGGCCCGCGCCCTCCGCGCAATGAGTTACTATCACGCAATCGACAACTTCGGCAATGTTCCTTTCGCCGACGAAACCTCTGTGGTGGGCCAGATTCCCCAGCGCATCACCCGCGCCGACCTTTTCAACTGGCTTGAGACCGAACTTAAGGACATCATCGACAACTCCGCCCTTGCAAATGCCCGCGCCGGCGAGTACGGTCACATCGACAAGGGCGCCGCAAAGATGCTCCTTGCTAAACTTTACCTCAATGCAAAGGTTTATATCGGCACTGAAAAGTGGGCCGAATGCGCAAATGTGGTGAAGGACCTGATGGACGACGGCTACAGCCTCCACACCGCTGCAAACGGAACCATCTACAGCGCATATCAGGATCTGTTCCTTGCCGATAACGACGAGTGCACCGATGAAATCATCTTCGCAATCGAGCAGGACGGCACCGATACCCAGTCCTACGGCGTGACCAATTACCTTGTATTCGCCTTCACCGGCGGTTCTATGGACGCATCGGCACTTGGTATCTCCTCCGGTTGGTCCGGCTGCCGCACCACTCCCGAGTTCTACGGCAAGTTCACCGCCGCTGACAAACGCGCCCTCTTCTGGACCGACGGCCAGACTCTGGATGTTGCCGATTTCGGCGAGTTCACCAATGGCTACGCCTTCCAGAAATACAGAAACAAGAATGCAGACGGCACTTCCGGCAAGGCCGATGGCTTTGTTGACATCGACTTCCCCGTATTCCGTTATGCCGACGTTCTCCTGATGGCTGCCGAGTGCGAAGCAAACGGCGCCGCAGTTGACGGCTATGCCGGCTTCAACCAGGTGCGCGCACGTGCCGGACTTGGCGCCATCGCCACTCCTTCCAAGCAGGAAATCCTTGACGAGCGCGCCCGCGAACTCTATCTTGAACTCTGGCGCCGCCAGGACCTCATCCGTGCCGGTCAGTACACTACCGATGCTTATATCTGGCAGTGGAAGGGCGGTGTCCACGACGGTCAGGCAGTAGAGGACTACAAGAACCTGTTCCCTATCCCTACCTCAGACCTTATGGTTAACCCCAACCTCCAGCAGAACGAGGGTTATAACAAATAGAAGATATGAAAAAAGTTCTATCAATAGTTTCCGCAGGCCTTCTTGCCGTACTGGCAATCTCCTGCGCCAAAGACGAGAAAGTGACTTTCAAGGCAAGTGAAGTTACCGCTCCCGTCATTGGAGACGTAACTGTCGGCACCGACGTTACCGTCAATTATACTCCCGCTGCCTTCAATATGTCCTTCAACGAGAAGATGCCGGTCTATCATACTCTCGGCCTCATCTCCGTTAACGATTCCCCCTGCGACGTAACCCTTTCATCCGCAAAGGACGAAGGCACTTCCCTCAAGATTTCCGGCAAGAATCTCACCGCAGCCCTTCTTAACCGCGGCCTTTCTTACGGTGATAACGTAGATCTGGAGATTGTCGTACGCGGCACCATCCAGGATCCTTCCAAGGGCGTAACCAACGGCTACGTGGATTCCCAGCCCAAGCAGATCTCCTGGACCCTCAAGGAAGAGGAGCAGGGCTCAAGCAACCTGCCCGCACTTGAAGGCTTCGGCTTCTTTGTGGACAACAGCGACGCTCCCACTTATGCAGAGATGGCTCTCTACGCCTGGGGTGACGGCCTCAGCGATGCCAACGACCTCTTTGGCAGTTGGCCCGGAATGCAGCCTACCGGCACTGTGGACCTTGGCGGTACCACCTTCGTATACTTCGACCTCGGAGCAAAGACAAAGGATCTGACCGTCAACTTCATCATCAACAACAACGGTAAGGGCGCTCAGCTTGAGAACTTCGACTGCTTCAAGGGACAGAAGATCGAACGCAACTTCTTCTTCAAGATCACCGACGACAATGTTGAGGAGATTGATGAGCCCGCCGGCGGCGGCGCTTCACTCCCGGACGTGGATCTCTCAGGTTACAGCATCAACGACGCAATGGGCGGCGCAAATACCTGGGGTCTTATCGGCCCTGCACAGCCCGGCGGATGGGATGTTGACACTGACCTTGAGAAGGTTTCCGACGATCCTGAAATCTGGTGCGTCAAGGATATCGAACTTGCAGGTGACAAGTTCAAGTTCCGTGGCAACGACGAGTGGAAGGATTATGACCTTGGCGGCGGCACCGTAGCGCTTGACACCATCATCGAACTCTCAAAGGGTGGCGGTGATATGGCTATCGAGGCAGGTACCTACACCGTGTACCTCTTCCCTACGTATATGGTTTGCTACATTACCAAGTAGCGGTTCTATACCAATACTCTTCTTGCGGCTGGCCCCACCGGGCCAGCCGCTTGTTATGTAGTTGGCAGTGTTATGATATTTTTGTATATTCGCGGTTGAAGGACAGTTACTTATGAAAAAGATATCGGTTATTGTTTTAT
This sequence comes from Bacteroidales bacterium, assembly GCA_017451395.1. Taxonomy (GTDB): domain Bacteria; phylum Bacteroidota; class Bacteroidia; order Bacteroidales; family UBA932; genus Cryptobacteroides. Next base: position 31,088 of record JAFSPR010000048.1, on the reverse strand, counting down.
TGATATGTCTGGCGTATGCGGCCAGTGCAGGACCCGCCACGCCGTTCCCGGTGAAAATGAAGCAGCCGGACGGCAGTTTCATTACACTCAGGCTTCATGGAGACGAGTATTATAATTGGTATACATCCGAAGACGGAAAAACCGTTTATGAGAGGGGCGAGGACCTCTGGTGGCGCCCTGTGTCCGGGAAAAAGCCGCGTCGCAAGGCCGAACCCCGTATAAATCAGGGTTGGTGGGGAGAAAATGGAAATGGAATGGGGAACAAGCATATCCCGGTTTTGCTGGTAGAATTCAGCGACAAGCATTTCCATGAAGGGGCATACGATTATTTCCGCCGTGCGCTTAACGCAGAAGGCTTTTCCGACAACGGACAATACGGCTCTGTGAGGGATTATTATATCGATGCGTCTTACGGGCTCTTTACGCCGGAATTTGACGTGATGGGACCTGTGAGGATTTCACGGAAATCCACAGATAAAATCAGCGGTGATAACTCCGGAAACAATGCTCTTGCCCGCACCGTCATTTTTGAGGCCATGGCAATGCTTGACCCTACGGTTGATTTCTCCATCTACGACCATGACAATGACGGATATATAGACACCATTGCGCTCATTTTTCCCGGCATGGGGCAGGAGGATGGAGGCGGTCCCGATGCAATCTGGTCACATCAGGCCCATCTCACTTATTCCGGCCAAAAGTCATTTGACGGGAAGATTGCCGGAACCTATTTCTGCTCCCCGGAAATGTCAGGCGACATGTCTGCCTTTCATAGGATAGGTACTTTCTGTCATGAATTCGGCCATACACTGGGCCTTCCGGATTTATATGACACCAACTATGAGGAAAACGGCACGGCACCCCACCCTTCCTACTGGAATCTTATGGCTGCAGGCAATCATTTGCAGATTCCTCCCAGACTGAGTACATTTGAACGTTATCTGCTGGGATATATCAGCAGTTTGGATACCATTGATGGTGAGGGCGCTCAAACTATTCCCGGTCTGGACCAGGGAAAGGCATATATTCTCCCGGCTTCCAACGGAGGAGAGTACTTCCTTTTTGAGGTCAGAAACACTTACGGCTGGGATTCCTGCGTTCCGTCGGGCCTGCTTATCTACCATATAGACACTTCCCTGAATCAGATTCACGACACCAATGCTTCGGCCATTTGGAACAGCAATCAGATAAATGCTTACGGTGATCACCCTTGCTGCTATATTCTGGGTTCAGTCGGAAATGATTCCTGGAGTTCCTGGTGTATCAATTCAGAACCGGATTATACCCTTACCGAGTGGTCAGGGGAGCCGGACTACAGGCTTCTGAATATCAGCTATGACGCGGCATTCGGCCAGGCGGCGTTTGACGTGAAATTCGTGGCTCAGCATATATCAGGATATGTATATGACAAAGACGGGAATCCAATCAACGGTGCGGTCCTGAACCTGTCATCGGCCGCAACAGAGGAAATCCTGGCTACAACCACCACCGAGTTCGGCGGTTATTACAGTTTTTATCCGGACGAATCAATGCCGGAGGACCTTGTAATTACCACTTTCGGGCGTAACTGCATCTCCCAGAAGGCAAATGTGCATGGCCACTATGTTATAAAGGACTTTACTCTGGAGTCCGTATATACAGACTCTTTCTGGATTGACAGCCGTGCCACCCTGGCCGATTTCGGCATTTCCTACATTCAAGCGCCCACAGGGCAGCTTCATTCAGGCGATTCCTTCCCCCTGAAGCTTGTGAAGTCTGCTGTCGGTGAAATTGAGACTCTGCATTGGTATATGGACGGCAATGAAGCAACTGAAGACTCAGTGGTGGTTTCATCCGGCCGGCATACCATCAAGGTCACGATTGACTACAATAATATATACGGCGACGGTTTGGAATCCGACACCGTTGAGCTTGTCATAAATGTTCTATAGCATATTCCTGTTATGAAAAAAGCTTTTTACATATTATTGTCGGCCGCATTATTAATTGTTTCCTGCACGCCGCAGGAGCAGACTGCTCCGGAAAAGGATGACAAAAAGGAAGATGTTTCGCCGCCTGAAAAAGAAAAGTCGCGTATCATTCTGTCGGCCCCGTCAGCCGGAATAGGTTACCAGGGCGGAGAAATAGAAGTAAAGGTAACCAGCAATGTTGAACTTGAGGTGATTCTTCCTGATTCCGCTCCCTGGATAAGTCTTGGAGAAACCAAGGCCCTGACAGAAACCGTGTATACCTTCATCGTTGAGGCTAATCCGGAGACATCGCCGAGACATACAGATATAGCCTTTGTCTATAATGCCGATAACCTGAAGAAAACAGTACATATTGTCCAGGATGCCTACAAGCCGGAGGACCAGGTAAAAGGGCCCGGAGTTTACGGCATTTGCGGTTTGAATTTCGTTTACGAGGAAGGAAAGAACCAGTACCTGACAAGAAAAGACGGATCTGTTGATAAGTTCATTATTCTGGATCCTGTGACTCAGAAGTTTTTAAGTGTAAGTATGTTATACACCGGAATCGCAGGCACTGAGGTTGACGCAAAAATAGTGCAGAACGTGAATCCGGCTATTCAATCCGTCTATGAGAATGTCCGCCTCAAAGTAATGAAGACAGAGGGGAGCAATACTTTTTTCTCAAGTCTGGAAGACGACACAAAAGTGCTTATGGTCAAGTATTCCAACGACAACCCTACGGACTGGAGCATAACCGGAACAATGGTTTTCCCGCAGTGGGACACCATCGCTTCCATACCTATGACACTTGAAGATGACTGGTGGGTGGCCCGTGGCGTGACTCTTACCTCGTCGGATGAATTCAAGTTCATTTACAGGCACTCCTGGGAGATTAACAGAGGCGGGAACATAATTGGTTTTGGGACACCATTCTCCGTCTATCAGGATGGCCCCAACATCATCCCCAGAACAAGCGGCACCTTTGACATCTATATGAATGCCGATACTTTTTCGGCTTATCTGGTGGCGCAGTAGGTCATTGTTTTTTTATCTGATTTTATGTAACTTGCGGCTATGAGAAAACTACTGGTTATTATATGGCTTATGACGCTGACCGTGTTGGCAGGTGCCGGGCCGGCTATTCCACGTCCCGTAAAGATGGTGCAGCCGGATGGAAGTACCATCGTAGTGAGGATTCACGGAGACGAGTACTTCAGTTGGTATACATCCGAAGATGGCCGGACCGTCTATGAGATGGGGGAAGACAAATGGTTGCGGCCGTCATCAATGCATTCCGTCAGGCAAAAACGCACCGTACGTCCAAAAGCACAGATGGGTTACTGGGGCAATAACGGTAACGGATTAGGGAACCGGCGCATCCCGGTGATTTTGGTGGAATTCAGTGACAAGTATTTCCAGGATGGCGCTGTGATCTATTTTAATCGTGCTTTGAATGAGCCAGGGTTCTCCGAGAACGGTCAGTACGGATCTGTAAAGGATTACTTCACGGAAGCCTCTTACGGCCTTTTTACGCCGACATTTGACGTGTATGGGCCTGTAAGGCTGGAGAGATCATTTTATGAGAGAATAACCGGGGACGGGGAGAAAAATTTTCTGAAGGCGTCCACGTCACTTCTGGAAGCAATGGTGAAGCTGGATCCTTCCGTAGATTTTTCAGGCTATGATTACGATAATGACGGTGCCATGGATACCGTATGCCTGATATGCCCCGGAGTGGACCAGGCGGCTGGTGGCGGGGCAGATGCCATATGGTCGCACAAGGCGTTCTTGCAGAACTATTACCAGATTTCTTCCGATTTAAGAAACAGGACCTTTGACGGGAAGAAAGTCAATATATACACCTATTCATCTGAATTACATAGAGACTGGTCGTCTTTTAATGGAATTGGATCGTTTGCCCATGAATTCGGTCACTCAATCGGTCTTCCAGATCTATATGACCTGGACTATGAAGATAATGGAAAGGCCAGGACTCCTTCAGCCTGGAATCTTATGGCATATGGGGATTCTAAACAGTTTCCACCCAGTATGAGCGCTTTTGAGCGCTATCTGCTGGGGTATATTAAAGAACTGGAGCCACTTGATCCACAGCTTGGTACAATCTCCATTCCCGGTTTGGACAGCGGCAAGGCATATATCCTTCCCGCATCGACGGAGAATGAATGCTTTCTCTTTGAAACCCGTAGCGGAAATGGCTGGGATTCAAATTCCCCGTCAGGCCTTCTTGTGTATCACATTGATGCCTCATTGAATCCGGTAGGCAATTCCACCGCGGCCGATATCTGGAATCTCAATTCAATAAACTCCTACGGAGACCATCCGTGCTGCTATATCCTTTCTCCTACGGACTGGGGAGAGGACAACTGGATTTTTTGGACCTTCCCTACGTCGGACTTTTATCCGGGCTATTCTTACGAGGTGACTGATTATGTTCTCTCAGACTGGTCCGGTATTGATGGCTACATGCTTGAGAATATCAGCTATGACAAATTAGCCAACCAGGCATCTTTCAACGTGACTGTCCGTGGACAGACCATTTCCGGCTACGTGCTGGACAAAGACGGGAATCCCTTCCCGGATGCGGCGGTGTTTTTGTCATCGGCCGCTTCCCGTAACATGAGAAGGTCCATAACCAGGAGGTCTGTCCAAAGCGAGGCCCTTGCCTGGACCACCACGGATTCTAATGGGAAATACACTCTTTTAACAGACAGCGGTATGCCGGAAGACCTTGTGATAACGGTCTTCGGCCGGGACTGCCTTCCTCAGGAGGCCACTGTGAAAGGCCATTTTGTGGCAAAGAACTTCAAGTTGGAATCCGTATTCATAGAATCTTCCACCAGCACCCTGTCGCTCTCAGATTTGCACCTTGCCCAGCAGTGGGGTATCGGGAGCCGGACAAACTATACCGTTGCCCAGAAATTCAGTGCCAGCATGTTGAAGGATTATGCCGGGAAGCTTGTCAAACACATTAGATTCGGTTATTATCCTTCCTGTGACGAACTCTGGGTTTTCATCGACGCAGGAAAGGACAATCGCGTTCTTGTCCAGCAGGTGCCCGATAAAGGAAACCTGGTTACGGATGTGGAGCTTTCTTCAAACTTTGTCATTCCCCAGGGGCAGGATATCTATGTGGGTTATATGATTAAGACCAATTATGAAGACTATCCCGTCATAACGGACAACGGCCCTGCCGTCAGAGGCGGCTTCCTTATTTATAACGGTTTCTCCACCACGGAAGCGGGTGGAGACAAGTGGGGAGAACCGGCTTTTGACTGGGGATGGGATTGCGGTAACGCCGTGATTGTCCTTACCCTTGAAGATTATGTTCAAATTGACGGGCGGGCCACCCTGGCCGATTTCGGCATATCCTATATCGAGGCTCCCTCGGGCCAGCTTCACGCCGGAGACAGCTTCCCCCTGAAGCTTGTACAATCTCCCGTAGTGAATTTGGGGTCCGTTCGTTGGTTTGTGGATGGAAAAGAGACGTCTGATGACTCGGTGACCCTTTCTGCCGGAGAACATACAATAAAGGCGGAGATGACCATCCTTGGCTCCAGCATTGACAGTGATACCGTTGAACTTACAGTGAATGTCCTCTAGTTTATATCGGCGATGAAAAGAGCGTTATACATACTATCCATCATATTGTTTGCCGTCTCCTGTACTCCGGCCAAAGAGGTGGAGCCCGAAAAGCCAGATGAAAAAGAGCAGAATAACGGGAACGAGGATACTCCTCAAAAGGAGGAATCCCGGCTTATCCTTTCAGAAACCTCTGTAAACGTTGGTGCAGACGGTGGGGTGATAGAGGTAAAAGTGACCAGCAATGTAGATGTAAAGGCAGTTATCCCGGATAATACCACGTGGATAAGAATGGGGGAGACAAAGGCCGATATGACAGAGACCGTCCATACCTTCACCGTAGAGCCAAATCCGGAAACAGCGCCCAGAGAGGCCGATATACGATTTATAAATGAGGAGGAGAAACTCTCGGAGACATTGCACGTCAGCCAGGAGGGCCGGGAAGAGGTAAAAGGACCCGGCGTTTACGGGGTGGCGGGGCTCAATTTCAAGTATGATAAGGGACGTCACCAGTATTATGTGAGAAAGGAAGGTTCCCTGAAAAAATTTGTGATTCTTAACCCCGGGACTCAGCAGTTTTTGAGCGTTCGTATGGTTTATTCCAATGAGCCTGGAGCCATTGTTGAGGCGTCCATCCTTCAGAATGTGATTCCTCAGAGCCCGTCTCTTCAGGAACATATCCGCCTGAAGGTGGTGAAGGTAGAAGGCGGCTGCACCTTTTTTTCCAGCATTGAAGATCCTTCGCAGCAGTTAGTGTTGAATTATGCCGATGAATCATCCAGGGACTGGAGCATAACCGGTACTATGGTTACTCCGCAGTGGGACACCAAAGCCTCCATCCCAATGACCCTGGAAGGAGACTTGTGGGTCGCGCGCCGGGTCAGTTTATCGGCCTCCGACAAATTCAAATTCATCTACAGGCACTCCTGGGATGTTAACAGGGGCGGAAACATACAGGAGTTAGGAACGTCATTTCCCCTGACCCAGAATGGCCCTGACATCCTTCCCGGAGTAAATGGCATTGTAGATATTTATATGAGTGCCGATTCTTATTCGGCCTTCGTGGTATTACAATAATAACTGATGAAAACAAAGCTTCTGAATCTTATCTTGGCCCTGTCGGTTGCGGCGCTTCTGGCGGGCTGTACCGCTCCGGTCAAAACTGAGCCTGATACAACGCCTCAGGGAGGTGAGCAGGAGGAAAACAATACCGAATTCCCCGCCCACGACGGTTACCGCATCTATGCGATTGACAATACCGGCTGGGAAAGCCTTCTTGTATATATGTATGGTACCGTCAACAACCTTGGCGGCTCCTGGCCGGGCGTCAAGTCAAGCGGCAAGATAACGGTCAAGGGCCGTGAGTACACCTATTTCAACGTGTCTCAATCGGCCGCATACGGAAATACGGAGAAACTCATTTTCAATGACGGCAACGGCAAGCAGATCCCTTCTTCCGGAGAGCCGTCCCTCACTTTTGAGAAGAAGGCCGATTATTTCTTCACGGTGACGGAACAGGAGGCGAAGGCCTTCAAGGGCGGCTCAAACCTTGAAATAACCGTGTCCGACGCCCCCGTGGACGTTGCTCCGAAGGAACTGTTCAAAATGGCCGCGCAGAAGCGTGACGCCTGGAACATCTATCAGGTAAATCCCAAACTCTACGGCAGCAGCGGCGCCTTTGGCAAGATCAAGGACCGCCTGGACGACATTAAGGCCCTGGGAACTGACGTTTTCTATCTTATGCCCATATATCAGCAGGGAACCCAGAAGGCTATAGGCTCTCCCTACTGCATCAAGGATTTCAAGGCCGTGAATACGTCTTACGGCTCCCTGGAGGATCTCCGGGCCCTTGTGGACGCAGCCCACGCAAAGGGGATGAAGGTGATGTTCGACTGGGTTGCGAACCACACCGCCTGGGACTGCTCCTGGGTGAAGGATCACAAGGACTGGTATGCCCAGGATTCGGGCGGGAACGTGGTGAATCCCACGGCCGATGGCGTGTGGACGGACGTTGCGCAGCTCAATTACTCCAGCGCGGATCTTCGCGCCGCTATGACCGATGCCCTCCTTTACTGGGTGAAGGAACTGGACATTGACGGATACCGCTGCGACTACGCCCACGGCCCCACCGGACGTAACGTGGGCCCGATGGATGAGTTCTGGAAAGACGCAATATCGGCCCTCAGGCAGGAAAAGCCAGGCTTCATTATGCTTGCCGAGTCAGACTTCCCCAAGATGTACGACGACGGCTTTGACCTTATCTTCTCCCGCAGCGCAAAGAGTAAACTCATCCAGGCGTTCGGCGGAGCCGGCCTTGACGGCTTCTTCAATGCCTATAAGAGTGCCCTGGAGGGAGTAGGAGCCCCTAAATGCCCGCTCTTTTTCATCACCAACCACGACGACGCCACGGAGAGTTCACCCGTCACTGATTTCCGCTCCAAGGAAGGCGCGCTTACGGCGTTTACGCTTATGAGGAGCCTCAATACCGCCACTATGATCTACGGCAGCCAGGAGGTTGCATACGGTTCCACAATCAATTTCTTCAACACTCAGAGTTTTGCCTGGACCGCCCAGCCGGAGTATTTTGCCGCCTACAAGGAAGCAATGGCGGCAGTTGGCGCTTTTGACCGCAGCAAGGCCCTTACGGTATACTGTGACGGCAAGGTGGGCATAGTCCAGTACGAGGGCGGCGGCGCCCTGGTTGTAAACGCCGGGGCAGTTAAGGCCAATGTGACGCTTCCTTACGGCGGCGCGTTGACGCTGGATCCGTACTCGTTCAGCGTGTTGCCACAGTAATAATTATTGACTAAATTTGCCCTTACTAAACTGAATAAAATGAAAAAACTCCTTATCGCGTTATGTGGTCTGGCGCTTGTCGCAGGCTGCACAAAGCCCGGAAACAACGGGGACAATAACAACGGTTCATCCTCTGATAATAAGGTAATTGAGACCCCCTCTTTTGCAAAAGGCGCAGACGTAAGTTGGCTCTCCGAGATGGAGGCAAATGGCAAAACCTTCAAGAAAAAGGACGGAACCACCGCCGACTGCTTTGAGGTCCTGAAGGACTGCGGCGTGAACTCAATACGTCTTCGCGTATGGGTGAACCCCACCGGCGGATGGAGCGATAAGAAAGATATGGTAGGGCTTGCCCGGAGGGCAGCCAAGGCAGGTATGGCCCTTATGGTGGACTTCCATTACAGTGACTTCTTCTGTGACCCTTCCCGCCAGGATATCCCCAGGGCCTGGGCGGCAGACAAGGCCGATGTAAACAAGATGTGCGTCCACGTTAAGGAGCACACCACGGAGGTCCTTGAGGCCCTGAAGGCCGTAGGAGTAACTCCCGCCTGGATTCAGATAGGCAACGAAACCCGTAACGGCTTCCTTTGGCCCATCGGCCAACTTTGGGGAAACGGCGCCGGCGGCAATGAAAAGTTCGCAGACCTTTACAAAGCCGGCTACAACGCCGCCAAGGCTGTATTTCCCAGCGCCCTTGTGGGTCCTCACGTCAACAATGCATATGACGACAACGACTGGTGGTTCAAGGACCGCAAGGCTTCAGGGTGCAAGTTTGATATGATATGCCTGTCCCACTATCCCCAGGCCCAAACGAAGATGACTCCTGCAGAGTGCAATACCGCGGCCGTGAGCCGTATAAAGGCTCTTATAGGCACATATAATGTCCCCGTGATAGTCTCCGAGGTTGGCGTCAAGACTCCCGACAACGAGACCGAGGCCGCCAACATCCTTCAGGAGTTTATGACTGCCGTCAAGCAGATTTCCTCCTGCAAGGGCGTTTTCTACTGGGAGCCGGAAGTCTATGACTGGTGGAAACCCTCCGTGTACAGTTCTTTGGGATGGAACTCATACAATATGGGCGCCTTCCTTACCGGAGGACGCCCGTCAAAAGTTATGGATGCACTCTGTAACTAGAGTTCCCAGGCAAGTGCCGACGCACCAAGAATTGCGGCGTCGGATTCCTTAAGCTGGGAGAATACAAGTTTAACTTTGTTGCGCCACAGGGAAAGGACGTTCTCGTTCATTGCCTTTACAATGGGTTCCGTGAGGAATTCCTTTGCGCGGGCCAGGCCGCCGAAGAGCACAATGGCTTCAGGAGCGGAGAAGGCAATGAAATCGGCGAACTTCTCTCCGAGGATACGGCCGGTGAATTCAAATACCTTGAGGGCAAGTTTGTCGCCGTCCTTTGCCGCCTCATAGACATCCTTGGACGTAATCTTGTCCAGGGAACGGAGTTCTGAGGGCTCGTCACTCATCTCCAGCCATTCACGTGCGGTACGTGCTACGCCGATTGCGCTGCAGTATGCCTCCAAGCAGCCGGTTTTGCCGCAGTTGCACTGACGGCCGTTGTGACGAACGGCTGTGGTGTGGCCAAGTTCTCCGGCAAAGCCGTCGTGGCCGTAAACCACGTTACCGTCAATCACGATACCGGATCCTACGCCGGTTCCCAGAGTGATCATGATGAAGTTCTTCATACCGCGGGCGGCGCCGTAAGTCATTTCACCCACGGCGGCGGCGTTTGCATCGTTGGTAAGTGACACGGGAATGCCGTTCATCTGCTCGGAGAGCAGTTTTGCGAACTCCACTCTGTCGTGGGCCCAGGCCAGGTTGGGGGCGCATTCAATGGTGCCGGTGTAGTAGTTGCCGTTGGGGGCGCCTACGCCGATACCGCGGATGCGGCCTTCTGCGCCGGCCTCAGCGATTATATGGTTGAGGGCCTCTGCGAGTTCTGCGATGAAGGGTTCTACGGTGGAGTGGTTGTCCGAGCGGATGACTGTCTGCGCCAGAACGGTACCACGGGCATCCACGATGCCGCATTTGGAGGTCTGTCCTCCGATGTCAATGCCGATTACTAAGTCTTTTGCCATAATTATGCTTTCTTAATCTTTGAGCCGACGACTGCAAAATAGAGGATGAATGCAACGCATACTGCAAGCACCCAGTAACTTGCCATATAGTTCACCTTGTCTGCGATGAAGTTCTGGAGGAGCGGAACGATACCGCCGCCAACTACCATAGCCATAAAGATACCGGAAGCGCGCTCAGTTGCCGAGCCAAGGCCTTCTACGGAGAGGTCGAAGATTGTACCCCACATAACGGAGGTGCAAAGGCCGCAGAGGACAAGCAGGAGCGCTGCGATGGGAACCTGAACCATACCGAAGCCGCTGCCGGTGAATACGGGCATCTTGACCCAGGCGGCGTTGCCCAGGAAGATGGCAAGGACAAGGAGGAGGAGAGCCACTGCCGATACGCAGGTGAGTTGGGTGCGGGAACTAACCTTACCGGAGATTGCGGAAGAGACAAGACGGCCAACAAGCATCAGGAACCAGTATGTGCCTGCAACGAAGCCGGCGATGGCCACTGCGGAAGCGGGATCCATACCTGCGCCCTTCACGGGATCCGAGAGGTAGAAGTTGAGGGTTCCGGGGATACCTACCTCAACGCCCACATATACGAATATAGCAATTGCGCCAAGAACGAAGTGCTTGAATTTGAGGGGATTCTCCACCTGGCCTTCCACAGCCTTGACCTCCGGGTTCTGGATGGGGACGAAGAGGAGGATTACGAATGCCACTGCGAATACGCCCATTGCCATAAAGAGGAGGGTGTTAACGTCAGAGATAAGGGTGTCGTGAGTAAGGGTGCCGATCATAGAGCCCACCAGCATAGGGGTGAGGGTTCCCATCAGGGAGTTGAAGGAACCGCCGATCTGGATGTACTGGTTGGAACGCTTGCCGCCCAGGATCTTCAGCATAGGGTTCACCACGGTGTTGAGCATACATACGGAGAAACCGCAGATGAATGCGCCAAGAAGGTATACGAAGAAGTTGGTGGGGATGTTGCCGATGGTGCTGCCCACACCAACGATACCTGAGAGGAACTGGACAAATACGCCGAGGAGGCCCACCAGCAGGGCTGCGAGGATGGTGAACTTGTAACCCTTCTTCTTGAGGAGGTTGCCGGCGGGGATGCCCATAATGGCATATGCCAGGAAGTTCATCATGTTACCCATCATACCAAGGGTGTTGGAACCCTCGATGCCGGGCTGCATTTTCCAGATGTTGCCGATAGGGGCGGCCAGGTTAGTGACGAAGGAGATCATTCCAAAGAGGAAGATCATGGTGATAACAGCGATGATGTTGCTGTTTTCTTTGGTTTTAGTCATTGTTATGGTATTAGAGTTAATAATATTTCGTTTAGTTTTCAAATTTAAGAATTTTCCCTTTGATTTACAATAAGGCCGACAGGGAATCGTAGTACTTTCTTGAGACCGGCACGGGATCAAGGCCGTCCCTGTCCAGTTTTGCAAGGGCGTAACCGTTGAGGTCCTTCCTTACAAGTTCAACGTGGTCTGCGTTTACAAAAAATGACCTGTGACACCGCACAAGGCCGTGTTTGGTGAGAGTCTCCTCCAGCGCGCGCATAGACGAACGAAGTGTGAAATCCTTTACCCGTCCGTTGTCAAGGTGAACGATATGCACGTAATTGTCCTCCGCCTCTATATATAATATGGCAGGAGAGGAGATGATGAACTTCAGGCGCTTTTGGTCGTCGTGGAAACGCACCAGAGATTTGTCGTCGGCGGGAACTGGCTGCTTGGAGCCTCCAAGGATATGCAGTTGAATGGCCTGCGTGAGTATAACGTAAGGGAAAACGACTATACCTCCAAGGTATAGGATGCCCGTGGACATTACGGTGAAATAGGGAATGGCCGGCCTCCATTCTATCCCCAGCAGGATGGACCAGAAGAGTCCCGCGGCAACGATTTCTCCCACGCACCATGTGATGTAAAGCGGCCAGGAGAGGTCTATCACGTGCCTCAGGATAAAGAGCAGCATACGGCTGAGCGCTATGACCCCCAGCAGAATGAGAGTTGTAAATATCAGATTTTCAGCGAAATAGCCTTTCCCTACGCCCAGAAAGTCAGTTATGTCGAAGGGGTGATAGGCCAGTGTGAAGAGGAAATAGAAGAGCGGAATTACCGTAAAGTAGAGGATATTGGCGCTCATCCTGTAAAAATTACGTGAAATTGCTGTCATTCGTCACAAAATTGCTGGGACGAATATACAAAAAATATTTCATTCGTCCCAATTTTATTACATTCGTCCCTAAATACGCATTTTAGTCCCAGAAATCCCGTTTTTCGCCTCATAAATTTTCCCACCCGGCGCGAAGACGCTAATTTTGCCCTGAAAAACCGAGAAAAAACAGTAAAAACTATGCAGACTATCCCTATTTTCTTCTCCGTTGACGAGCATTACGTGCCCTACCTCGCAGTGGCCCTTAAATCCATCAAAGACAACGCTTCAGAGCGTTATCTCTATCATATTCATATACTTAACGACAATATTTCCAAGGCCGGCAAAGCCGGTTTAGGCGCTTTTCAGAGTGATAATTTCAAAATTGAGTTCCATTCTCTGACCAGGAAACTGAAGTGTCTTGACGGTCTCCGCTGTCACCGGTTCAAGGCTTTCAGTTCACTCAGCATTTATTTCCGCCTCTTTATCCCCGTGCTGTTCCCTCAATATGACAAGGGAATATATCTGGATGCCGATATCGTGGTCCCGGGTGATATCTCCTGGCTTTGGGAAGAACCCCTTGGGGATAAGTACATCGGTGCCGTGGCCGATTACAGCATCCAGCATATAGGCCCCTTTATGAAATATATAGATGAATATGTGGGCGTTGACCACAGGAGATATGTAAATTCTGGCGTACTTCTGATGAACCTCAGGGCGCTGAGGGATAATGATATCACGGGTAAGTTCCTCCGCTGGCTTTCGGATTATTCCCTTGGTACTGTTGCCCCTGACCAGGACTACCTGAATGCTCTTTGCGAAAACCATATCCAGTATCTTGACCCGTGCTGGAACTGTATGCCGGGCGGTTCCGTCACGCAGTTCGACAATCCCCAGATCATTCATTTCAACCTTGCCGCAAAGCCCTGGCTCAACGAGACTGTGCCATATGATGAGGTTTTCTGGAAATACGCCCTTCAAAGTGGCTACTATGACGAAATCAGGGCCCGTAGGACGGCATTCCTTACAAACGCCAATGCCGTGAAGGCATATCGTGAAGGCATAGACGCGCTTATTCGTATGGCAACCGAACTGACTCATTCCACCGTATCTTTCCGCCTATGCTCCTAGTCACTCCCGGAAGGGAACTGGCCATTGAAAACATAAGGAGGGCGGCCCTGGAGGGCAGGTTCAACGACAAAACCGAGCCCTTTGACCCGGAAATTACTCCTGAGGCGCTAAAGGCCGATATCCTTGGCTACGTATCCCGCCTGAACTCTCCGGTTCAGAAACTGAAAACCGCCGTTGCGAGGGCCATTGTGGACTCCTGGGTAAGGAAGTGGAGTGAGCCGGTGAACGAAATAACCGGCATCAGGAACCTTTTCACCGTCCAGGGCCCTGCCTTTCTCACCAGCAACCACTTCAACCCTTTTGACAACGGCGTCCACCGCACCCTTTCCCGCCTGACGGGACGGGACCGCCTTGTAGCCATAAGCCAGGGAACCAACTTCGTGATGCCCGGGCTCAACGGATTTATCCTTAGAAATATAGATGTTATTCCACTCATACAGGAGCCCTCGTATATGAACGGGGCCTTCCGTACCCTTATGAGGCGGAATCTTGACCGGAACCGCTTCATCCTCATTTACCCGGAGCAGGAGATGTGGTTCAACTACCGCAAGCCCCGTCCCGGGAAAAGGGGTGCCTTCCTCTTTGCCGCGGAGTACGGCGTCCCGGTGGTCCCTACCTTCGTGGAAATGGTGGACCTTCCTGAAATTGTTGCCCCCGGCTTTCACGACGTAAAACTTGTCCTGCACGTGCTGCCGCCAATTTTTCCGGACCCGGAGAAATCGTCCCGGGAGAACAGTTTCATCATGTGCCGGGCCGATTATGACGCCAAAGTCCGCTGCTACGAGCAGTGCTACGGGCGCCCTCTCACTTACGAATTCTCAAAAGAAGACATAGCCGGCCTTATATAGCATTAAGATTCTTTTCATTATTTGCCGAATTTGTTGTATATTTGCGTGATTTGGACGACAAATTCGTAAAATATATTATAAACCCACTTTTTTATGGCAGAAATTAAGAAAAGAGTCTATCGTTTCGGCGGAAAGCACGCTGAAGGCGATGGCAAGATGAGAGAACTTCTTGGCGGCAAGGGCGCAAACCTGGCCGAGATGAACCTCCTTGGTATGCCGGTTCCCGCCGGTTTCACCATCACCACCGAATGCTGCACGGAGTACTATCGCCTTGGCGGCGGTTACACCCCTGAACTCAAGGCCGATGTGGCGGCTGCCCTCGAGGCAACTGAAAAGATCATGGGCAAGAAATTCGGTGATGCGGAAGATCCTCTCCTTGTCAGCTGCCGTTCCGGCGCCCGCAGTTCCATGCCCGGCATGATGGACACCATCCTCAATATCGGCCTTTGCTCCAAGACCATTCCCGGAATGATCAAGAAGACCGGCAACCCCCGTTTCGTTTATGATGCATACCGTCGTCTCATCATGATGTACTCTGATGTTGTGATGGAGAAGGCAGAAGGCATCGAGCCCGCAGACGGCATGGGTATCCGCCAGCAGCTTGACCGCATGATGGAAGAGGTCAAGAAGGCCAACGGTTACAAGTCCGACACCGAACTTACCGCAGATCAGCTCAAGGACCTTGCAGAGGCTTTCAAGGTACGCATCAAGGAAGTCCTTGGTGTTGAGTTCCCCGACGACGCCCAGGCACAGCTTTGGGGCTCAATCGGCGGTGTGTTCAAGAGCTGGAACGGAAAGCGCGCTATCCGCTACCGTCAGATCGAGCACATTCCGGACGACTGGGGAACAGCCGTGAACGTTCAGTCCATGGTGTTCGGTAACATGGGTGACACCTCCGCTACCGGTGTTGCATTCTCCCGTAACCCCGCCAACGGTGACAACAAATTCTATGGTGAGTGGCTCATCAACGCCCAGGGTGAAGACGTGGTTGCAGGTATCCGCACCCCCAACCCCCTGAACGAGGCTACCAAGAGTGAGAAGAACAAGAACCTGGCTTCCCTTGAAAAGGCTATGCCTGAGGTTTACAAGGAACTTGACGAAATTCGCAAGCGTCTGGAGGACCACTTCCAGGATATGCAGGATATTGAGTTCACCATCCAGGAAGGCAAACTCTGGATGCTGCAGTGCCGCATTGGCAAGCGCACCGGTCTTGCCGCCCTCCAGATGGCAGTAGATATGGTTGAGGAAGGCCTCATCGATGAAAAGACCGCAGTTATGAGGGTTGCTCCCGCACAGCTTGACGAGGTCCTTCACCCCATCCTTGACCCCGCTTCAGAGAAGAAGGCCGAATGCCTTGCACAGGGTCTTCCCGCATCTCCGGGCGGCGCCGTGGGTCAGATCGTATTCACCTCAGAGGACGCTATCGCCTACGCAAAGGCCGGCAAGAAGTGCATCCTTGTCCGTGAAGAGACTTCCCCTGAAGACATCGACGGTATGCACGCTTCCGTGGGTATCCTAACAGAGCGCGGCGGTATGACTTCCCACGCAGCCCTCGTGGCCCGCGGCTGGGGCAAGTGCTGCATCGTGGGCTGCGACGCCCTCAAGATCAACTTCAAGGACAAGACCGTCACCTTCGCAGGTGTAGGCAAGTCCTTCAAGGAAGGCGAGTGGCTCTCCCTCAACGGCGCAAAGGGTCTTGTGTATGCAGGTGCCATTGAGACTATGGACGCCTCTGAGAATCCTCTCTTCGCCAAGTTTATGACAATGTGCGACAAATTCCGCAAACTCGGTATCCGCACCAACGCAGATACTCCGGAAGATGCAGCACGCGCACTCAAGTTCGGTGCCCAGGGTATCGGCCTGTTCCGTATAGAGCATATGTTCTACGGCCGTAACAGTGAGCAGCCGCTCTCCAAGCTCCGCAAGATGATCCTCTGCAACACAGACGACGAACGCAAGGCCGCCCTTGCAGAACTTGAGCCTTATATGAAGGCCGCAGTGAAGGAAACCCTCCGCGTCATGGACGGCAAGCCCGTCGTGTTCCGTCTCCTTGACCCGCCGCTCCATGAGTTCGTACCTCAGGGCGAGGACAAGAAGAAAGAACTTGCAAAGGACCTTGGCATTTCCGTGAAGGAAGTTGAGAAACGTGGCGAGAGCCTCCACGAGGTCAACCCTATGATGGGTCACCGTGGCGTACGTCTGCACGTTTCCTTCCCTCTGATTGCCGAAACCCAGTACCGCGCAATCTTCACCGCAACCGCAGAACTCCAGAAGGAAGGCCTGCACCCTCATCCGGAAATCATGATTCCCGTCACCATTTCCGCTCGTGAACTCAGCTTCCAGAAAGTTATCTGCGACCGAATCAAGGCAGAGGTTGAGACCAGGACCGCCCAGCAGATCGACTACCAGTTCGGTACTATGATCGAGATCCCCCGCGCTGCCCTTACCGCAGACCGCATGGCCCGTACCGCAGAGTTCTTCAGCTTCGGTACCAATGACCTCACCCAGATGACCTTCGGCTTCAGCCGTGACGATATCGGCACATTCATGGGTGACTATCTTGGCAACAAGATCCTGGATTCCGATCCTTTCCAGACCATCGACACCAAGGCAGTGGGTCAGCTTGTAAAGATTGGTGTAGAGCGCGGCCGCAGCAAGCGTTCAGAACTTCAGTGCGGTATTTGCGGTGAGCACGGTGGTGATCCCGCATCCATCGAGTTCTTCAACACCATCGGTATTGACTACGTGTCCTGCAGTCCGTTCCGCGTGCCTATCGCACGTCTGGCCGCGGCACAGGCTCAGATCAAGCAGGCAAATTAATAGCCCGCCGCGTGGAGTTAAAACGCTGAAATTCAGCGTGTTATGTTAATTAGGGTGCTCGAAACCGAGCACCCTAATTTGTGTAATGTACTGATAATCAGAGACTTGCCTCCACGGTCTAAAGCAGTTTTGCTGCAGTGTCTGACAGTTCCGAACGTTCTCCCTTACGCAGGAATACGTGCTCGAAGAGAGCCTGGCCCCTCATCTTTTCTCCAAGGTGCGTGAGACCGTTTGACCACTGGTCCAGGAAGGGCTGGTCTATCTGGTAGATATCACCTGTAAATACCATCTTGGTACCTTCTCCGGCACGCGTGATGATGGTTTTTACTTCCTGGGGGGTGAGGTTCTGGGCTTCGTCCACAATGAAGTAGACCTTTCCAAGTGAACGGCCGCGGATGTAGGCAAGCGGTGAAATGATTAGTTTTTCTTCACGGATGAGTCCCTCAATTTTCTGGAACTGCTTGCTTCCGGGTTTGAAGCAGCGCTTGATTACATCCAGGTTATCCATAAGCGGCTGGATGTATGGGCTCATCTTGGACTTCTGGTCTCCGGGAAGGAAGCCGATATCCTGCCCTCCAAGTACTACAGTGGGCCTTGTGAGGATTATCTGGTCATAACTGTTGCACTGCTCAAGTGCAGCGGCAAGCGCTATGAGGGTTTTACCGGTACCGGCGCCTCCTGTGAGGGAAACCAGCGGAAGATTGGGGTTGAGGCAGGCGTCAAGGGCGAATTTCTGTTCATCATTGCGTGGCCTTATACCGCAGGCCTCCTTGGCCTTCACAAGGACAACCTCCTTCCTGTGGGCATCGTAGCGGGCGCATACGGTGTCTCCGCCAAAGTTGAACTTATAGAGTTGGTTGGGGCGGGGTTCCTTATCGGCCACATCCTGCCACGGGAGGGCGTTGTCCTGGCCGTAGGCAAGGCGCTGGAGGGCGTCGGTGTTGGCATCGGCCACAATAACCTCTTTCTCTATACCCATCATTGCTTCGTCGTCCACACGGTCACGGAGGTAATCCTGGGCGGCCATCCCAACGGCCTTTGCCTTGAGGCGGAGGTTGATGTCCTTGGTTACAAGCGCCACAAACTTTGAAGGGTGCGTGTCCCTTACCCACATTGCGGTGGAAAGGATACGGTGGTCCTGGATATCGTCACGGAAAAGGTCCTGATACTCAGGGGCAAACGGGTGGTTGGGCTCTATCTTTATATATCCCAGTTTCTTTCCAAGCGGAACGCCGCGGGGGCCGAAATCGTGCTTGTCCGTGAGTTTGTTGATCTCACGCATGAATGCGCGCGCGTTAAAACTAAGGTTGTCCTCACCCTTCTTGAACTTGTCCAGTTCTTCGATGACGGCGATTGGAATCACAATGTCATTGTCCTGAAACTGTTTCACGGCATTGAAGTCGTGGAGGATGATGTTTGTGTCTAAGACAAATATTTTGGCCATAGTGTTATGGGTTAGTCTTCCCCTTCCATTGAACTCATCAGGGATTCAAGGATGAGGGGGAGGTCTGTTCTGTCTGTGAGAACTACGCTGGGAGTGGTTATGTCCGGGTGCCCCAGCGGGAAGAAGACCACGTCCTGAAGCAGGAGTTCCGCGTCTACGTAGTCATAGTCAATATCGGCAATCTGGATAATTACGCCCGGAACCTCAGCAAAGAGGACACGGATGGGGAGTTCTCCGGAATATGCGCGGCAGATGTCGTCAATGCAGATATTGGCACCGGAAGCGGCCCCGCACATAGCCCTGAGGGCGGTCATAAGCCCGCCGCCGCTCACCGTTGCGCCGGCCTTTACTATTCCGTCTTCAACCAGTTCACGCACAACCTCGTAGCAATCCATAAAGTAATCGGCGTCTCCAATTTCCGGGGCCGATGAGGGAGTTGCGCCCACGGCCTGTGCCAGGCGGGATCCGCCCATACGGAAATCGCAGGTGTCAAACGGGATGTAGATAATCCAGTCCGATCCTTCCGGGAGGAACTTTGCCGGGCATTTTCTCCGCTTGGACATCCTGGGGTTGGATGTGCGTAGTTCCAGAAGAAAGGACTCTTCCTCTTCCTGGGCCTCAAGTTCGTCGTCTGCCGTGACGGAAGCCTTGAAAGAGACTGAAGGAGTACCCGAAGTGAGGCTGTACTTTGAAATCTTTACACCAAGTGCGTCTATGAAGGAACAGGCAGCCTCTACGGAATCATAAAACGCGGCAGGAAGGCCGATAGGGGAGTCTTTCCACTTCCAGTCTGCTTTAAGCATAAGGTCTTCCATCCTGAAATGGCCGCTAAGCCAGATGGCGTCAAGGAGCCCCTGAGCCACCTTTCCGGCAGTATAAGACCCGGCAAACTCCAGCGGCACGGTGCTTCTTGCGTGCTCCACGGCCAGGGCATAGGAATCTATCTCCGATTCCTCAAATGCGAAATTTCCCGGTACCTGGTCCAGGTGTTCGTCTGCCAGGGTTGCGGGATCACCGTCCGGCTCCAGCGGAGGCTCTACGGTGCACTCACGGAGCATTTTGGCAGGGGAGAGCGGCATAGGCACCCCGTCCAGGATGTAGGAAGCGTTCAGGAGTTCTGTCATAGCATTCAAAGGTAGTAAAAAAATCTTATCTTTGTACTATGGAATTCACTTTGGATGCGTACAATTCTCTTATAGAGGATATCTTCAGGCGGTTCCCGTCCGTGCAGAAAGACGGGTTCACTGCCGGCGCATATAAGCCCGGGCTGGATAGGATGCTCTCTTTTGACCGCTATCTTGGTTATCCTTCACGGCAGTTTAAATCCATCCACATAGCAGGGACTAACGGCAAGGGGAGCGTAGCAAATCTGGTGGCCAGCGCACTCCAAAGTTGCGGGTTATCGGCAGGACTGTTCACTTCCCCTCACATTTTGGACTTTAGGGAGAGAATAAGGGTAAACGGCCTTATTCCGGTGGAGTATGTCTTTAAACAACTCACCTCTTGGATGCCATGGATAGTGGCAAACGACTTATCTTTCTTTGAAATCACCACCGGACTGGCCTTTAAATACTTTGCCGACTCCGGGGTTGATTACGCGGTGATTGAAACGGGTCTTGGCGGACGTCTTGACTCCACAAATATCCTTGAAAAGCCGGAGATTATCATTGTCACTTCCATAGGATTTGACCATATGGCCCTTCTTGGAGATACTCTTCCCAAAATTGCTGCAGAAAAAGCAGGCATTTTTAAGGAAGGAGTCCCCGCTCTAATAGGTGAAGCCCTTCCGGAGACCAGGCCGGTGTTTGAAGCCAGGGCAAACGGTTTTTGCCCGCTGTATTTTGCTGAGGAAATGGATCCTTCCTTCTGGGACAGGCGTGATGACATACTTTCTAAGATGGACCTTGGTGCAGAAGTTCAAAGAAATAACCTGAGGACAGTCCTTTCTGCGCTTCAAATCCTTGGAATCCACGATGAAAGCGTCCTTAACGGAATTATCCACGCTGCCCGCAATATGGAATTCCACGGCAGGTGGGAGAGGCTGCAGAAGGATCCCCTTGTCATTGCTGATATCGGCCACAACGCGCATGCCCTAAGGCATAATTTTGCCCAGTTGGAGGCAATGAACCGGCCTCTCATTATAGTCTACGGCATTATGGCCGATAAAGACCTTGATGCAATCATCCCCCTTATGCCCCGTAGGGCCAAATACATTTTTACATCTCCGGCAACGCCCCGTGCCCTCCCTGCCGGAGAGATAGCCAGGCGTTTCGCGGCCCCGGCAATTGTAATTGATTCCGTTCAGGACGCCGTCCGGAAAGCCCTGGAACTTTCATCGCCCGATACCATAATATATATAGGAGGCAGCACTTTTGTCGTGAGCGAAGCGCTTCCCCTCTTTGAGTAGCACAATTCTTGAAATGGACTCAAGATATGAAACGAATACTACTATCACTGCTCGCTGCCCTCACCTGGGCAGGGGCAATAAATGCGGCAACTATGTCTGAAGACGGTCACACTTTAACTGCCCTCTGGAAGCAGTATGATGAGGCCTCCAAGGCCGATCTCCCCAAAAAGGAAGCCTCCATCCTGGAGCAAATCAAGAAGGAAGCCATGGAAAAACGCCTCCCGGTGGATTTCTGGGATGCTGCAACGCAGTACGTGAGCGTAGTCCAGCGCCGTGACTGGAAAAAGAGGGACTCTCTCCGTGAAGGCCTTGCAAAGGAAGTGGAGGAGTTCAATGAACCCATAGTCACCTTCCTCTGGATGGACGAGTGGAAAGGCGTAAGCCAGGAGGAACTCTGGGAATACCTCCGGAAGAACCCTCTGGAAGGCAATAACCCGGCCCTTCACCGCGGGATGACGGGCTTTCTGAACGGAGGCCTCACCCAGTTTGTGGAGTCGGATGAGGAGTGGGCGCACTGGCGCCTTCTTAACGGCAGGTACTCGGAGCCCGTTGTGGAGGCCCTTCAGAAGATGGTTGAAGGGAAATACCCCCAGGAAGGAGCCCTCAAGTATTATCTTATAGGGAGGAAGTATAACTCCGTTCAGGAAAGGTCCCGGAAGCGGGCCGCCCTGAAGGAACTCCAGGATGCGTACAAGGGTACTGCCCTGGCTATTTTCCCTGAAGGAGACCTTCTGGGAATGGATTATCAGGACCTTGAGGAAAGCAAAACCTCTACATCGGCCCAGTATAAGGCATTCTATGACAGGTGCAAGGAATTTGAGAGCCGCCGCACCGCGTTCCGTAACAAGGAATTGAAAATTGCATCCAGATACTATAACGTCAGTAGTATCTGCAACACCCTTACCTCCCAGGATCTGGGGCTGAGCATAGACAAGGATGCCATAACTGTCCTTTTCCGTAACCTTTCATCGGCCACGGTTAAACTCTACAAAGGCAAAACCGTTGTAACTACCTGGAACGCCAAGAATCCCACCGGCAGTTTCTATGTGCGTGATACCGTGCGCCTGGCCCTTCCCGGCCTCCCGGACGGCAGTTACCGTGCCGAGGCCGTGAACGGGAAAATATCGGCCTCAGATACATTTGACCAGTACACCCTCTCCATTGCTACCCGCACTGACGCAGAGGGACGCAAGGTTTATGTGGCCGATTACGACTCCGGAAAGCCCCTCTCCAAGGTGACTCTCCTCCTTATGAAGGGAGACACTGAGGCGGCGCGCGCAACCATGAAACTTGACGGCTTCACGCTCATACCCCAGGCCCTTGAAAAGGCCATCAACGCCCATCCCAGGACGTATTATAACTACGTTGCAGTGAGCGGAGGCCGTCGTTCCAGAAGCGTGGGCGTCATAAGGGATGCCGCATCGTATATCCCCCGCACGGGTATAAGATGCAACGTCTACAGGGACCGCGGGGCATACAATCCCGGAGACTCCCTCCAGTTCAAGGCCGTGGTGTTCCAGGGAGACCCCATGCTTAGGATGAACGTGTGCAAGGGCCGGAAACTGGACGTAACCCTCTATGACTCCGAGAGTAACCGCCTAGAAACAAAGAGGCTCATAACCGGGGACTTTGGCTCTGCAAGCGGCGGCTTTACCCTCCCCAGGGGCCTCAGGAATGGATATTTCCGCCTGGAGATTGTAGACGTTTCCACAAAGGATGTCCTAGCCTGGGACAGTTTCAGGGTGGACGAATTCGTGCTCCCTACCTTTGACCTTAGTTTTGACGGCCGCACGGAACTCTATATGGTTGGCTCCAAGGTTCCCGTGAGCGGAAAGGTCACCTCCTATTCCGGCCACGGCCTTTCCGGCGCTCGCGTACGCATAAAGGTGAATTACTGGTCGGAGAGCACCGTCCTTGAGGAGGAACATCCCCTTGGGGCCGATGGACTCTTCCGCGTCGAGGTTCCCGCAAACGAGGAAGGCTACTACCACGCGGAGGTCACTGTCATAGACGCCACCGGAGAGACCCTTTCCTTCACTGACGGCTTCTATGTAGGTGAAAGCCTGGGCGTTGGAATCAGCGTCCTTGGCACCGAGGATGCGGAATTCATCCTTCCCGGAGACTCAGGTCAGAGTTGGCGCTGGAGAAGGGAACCCCGCCACGTTGTCCGCGGTAACGAAATCCGAGCAAAATTCCAGGCAGAGGACGCTCAGGGTAACTCCGTGCCTCTTGAAGTTACGTACGACATCGCCGGTGAGTGCGGCGTGGTCCCTTCCGGAGAGGAAGTCAGGATCCCCGTCAAAAAGAGCGGCCTTTATACCATCAAGGCAACAGTCAAGGCACAACTCCCGGACGGCAATGAGGTTAAGGAGAGCGAGGAAGTCAAGGTCCTTGTGCTCCTTCCCGGAGAAAAAGAACTGATGGTGGATGGCTCCCGCCTTTTCATCGGCGGCCCTTCAACCGTTGAGGGCCGCATTGAGGCAGTTATAGGATCGGCCGATGGCGACGCCTGGGCCATTGCCACCGTCTACGGCAAGGACAGCGAGGTCCTTCAGACAAGCCGCCTTACCGCAAAGGACGGAAGGCTTATGGATATCGGCCTTGATTATAAGGAGTCCTGGCCTGATGCCGTGCGCCTCCAGGTGTTCTACTTCCTCCACGGAAAGGCCGTCAGTTATGAGCGTCAGTACCGAAGGAGCGTCACTAAACTTGCCCTGCCGCTCACATTCTCAAGCTTCACGGATAAGGCCTATCCCGGCAGGGAATATACCTTTACCCTCAGGACCGAACCCGGCGTAGAGGCCCTTGCGGCAGCCTGGGACAAGAGTATGGACGCCGTCTCGCGTAACTACTGGTCCCAGGTGAACCAGAGTGATTACTCCGTGCCGATGGTGTACGTCCACTCGGCCTGTGGCAGCGTTGGAAACGGTTACGATTACTATGACGACGATCCCCGTTTCATAGCCTACGGCACAAAAAGCCTCAAGATGGCCCGCAGCAACGGAGCGGTGATGCTTGACGCTGCGCCCGCTATGGCAGCGGTGGAAGAAGAGTCCGTCCAGTATGAAATGGCGGCCGATGACGCAGTGGAAGGCGCCGCAATCCCGGATGATATCCCCATCCGCAGTGAATTCCTCCAGGCGCTTACCTTCCAGCCTCACCTTGTATCGGCCGGTGACGGAACGCTCACCTTCAGTTTCCGCACTTCCGACAAACTTTCCACATATTATGTACGCGTGTACGCGCACGACCCTTCGATGAGAAACGCCATTGCGGAAGGGGAGATGGTGGTGAGTCTTCCCGTAAAGGTGGCAATGCAGGAGCCCCGTTTCCTCTTTGAAGGAGACGTCTGGGATGCCGCTGTCACGGTTTCTTCCGTGGCCGATGTCCCCGTCTCCGGCGTCATCGCACTCCAGTGGGAAGGCGGCAGCGCCCAGGTGCCCGTCACCGTTCCAGCCGGTGAAACCCTCACAAAGGTTATTAATGTGGCGGTACCCTCTGTCATTTCCAGCGAAGCCGAGAAATCTCTCACCTTCACCGCCGCCTTCATCGCCTCCGAATTCTCTGACGCGGTCCGCGTGACCGTGCCCGTATACCCCGCGGCGCAGGAACTTACGGAAGCCCACTCCGCCGTTCTTCACGCCGGTGAGGACCGTGACGCGCTCCTGCGGGACCTCCGTTCCCGCTTTGTGAACGTTCCCGGAAACAGGGCCGATCTTAAGGAAATCACCGTCCTTGATATGGTTAAGGACGCCATCCCGTCCCACGTAGAGCCTCAGGGCAACGACGTTCTCTCCCTCTCCGAGGCCTGGTATGTGCGGCTTATGGCTAATAAGCTTATGACAGAGGAAGAGGCGCTTTCTTCCGCGTCGCTTCGCGACCCTATCCGGGCAAATGCTCCAGAAAGCGCCTCTTCCTCTGTTGAGGACCTTATCACTAAGATAATGGCCTGCCGTAACTCAGACGGCGGCTTTGGATGGTTCGAGGGGATGACATCGTCGCCGGTAATTACCGCGGTGATGCTGGAGCGCTTTGCAAAACTCCGTGACAGGGGCTTCAGCGTTCCGGACGTCACCTCATCCGTCAAATATCTGGATGCCAATCAGTTCGGGGACGTCCGTCCCTACTGGTGCGGCTGGCTCTCCGACGCCCAGTATATGCACGTCCGCGCTATGTACGCATCCGTTCCTTTCACGGAAAAGGCTGTTTCACAAAGTGAAAAGAAGCGCTGGGATGCCTTCAGGAAGGATGCAAAGAGTTACCTTACACCTTCTGCCAAGGAAGGCCGTGGCCTTAAGGGCCAGATCCTTTCAAAGGCCCGTAGGCTCCTAACCCTCAAGAATCTCCTTGAGAGGGACGGCGGAATTGCCCTTGCCAAGGCCTGGGGCATCACACTTGCCAAATCAAAGATTGAGAAATCCCTCAAGGCCGATGTGGCATCTCTCCTTGAATACGCCGTAGAGCACCGTGACGGCGGCTGGTACTACCCCAATGCCGTTATGCCCTGGAGGGGGCTTCTGGAAAGCGAGGCTTATGCCCACGCCCTCCTGTGCGATCTTCTTGCGGCCGAAGGGGACTCCTCTTCCTCCGCGTTGCTTCGCAACCCTGTCCGGGCAAATGCTCCGGAAGAGGTGTCCCCTTCGGCTGTAGCAGACGGCATCCGTCTGTGGCTGATGCTCCAGAAGGAGACGCAGAAGTGGGATACCGAGCCCGCTTACATAGATGCCATAACCGCTATCCTGGATGGTTCCAAGGCCGTTCTGGATACTAAGGTGCTGGCATTATCGGCCACCTATAAAGCCCCGTTCAAAGACATTAAGGCTGCAGGAAACGGCTTCACCATTGAGCGCCGCTTCTTCCTGGATGACAAAGAAATCCAGCCCGGAGACCCCGTGAAGGTTGGAGACAAGATCCGCATCGTGTACAAGATCTGGAACGGGGAGAACCGCTCGTTCGTGAAGGTGACGGCAGGCCGCGAAGCGTCCCTGAACCCCGTTCAGCAACTTTCCGGACATATCGGCTACGGATTCATCCGTCCGCTCAGAAGCGGATTCGTTTGGGGATTTACCCCGCAGGGCTACCGCAACGTGAAGGCATCGGCCACGGAATACTACTTTGACTCCTATCCGGAAGAAAAGACTGAACTTGCGGAGGAGTTCTTTGTTACCCGCGCAGGTTCGTTCCAGGCTCCAGTAACCGTGATAGAATCCCTTTATGCTCCTCATTATAGGGCAAACACTGAATATAGAAAACCTTTAGAATCTTCATTATGAAGCGTTTACTTATAATCATCGCACTTTTTGCAGGCCTTACGGCCAGTGCCCAGGAAACCTACACTTTTGCCCAGAGGGATACCTGTGAACTGAAGTTGGATATTTATCGGCCCGCAGAGGCGGCGGAGGAGGCTAAGCCCGCCGTGATGTTTGTCTTTGGCGGCGGCTTTATTTCCGGCGCCCGCAACGACAAATACCTGGTGGAATTCTACAACAAACTCACGGAGAACGGCTATCCCGTAGTGGCCGTGGATTACAGGCTTGGGATGAAGGGTGTTAAGGTTGGAAACGGCCTATCGGGTGCCTTCAAGGCCTCCAAGGCGTTTTATCACGCTCAGGAAGTTGGCGTTGAGGATGTCTTCTCTGCAGTTGCATATCTCAGGGAGCACCCTGAACTTGGGATAGACACGGATAACCTTGTTGTGGCGGGAAATTCCGCCGGAGCCATCATTTCACTGGCGTCGGAATATGCCGTCATTAGCGGTAAATGTGACATCCCTGACTTCAATTTCAAGGGCGTGATGAGTTTTGCCGGCGCCATTATCAGCACCAGCGGCGCTCCCAAGTTCACCAAGCAGCCCTGTCCCATCCTTATGCTTCACGGCACGGCCGACCAAGCGGTGAATTACAAGTCCTTCGCCGCCTTCGGCCGCGGCATCTGGGGCAGCGACTACATTGCCCGTAAACTTGCCCTCAAGGAGTACCCTCACACCATCTACAGGTATGAGGACCGCACCCACGACATAGCCGCCTATATGCTGGTGGCCTGGTCCCAGGTGCTCTCCTTCCTCCAGAACGACGTCGAGAAGGGTACGCCCCGCTTCATCGATGCCACCATAGACGATCCTTCACTCCCCACCTGGGGCAACATTTCCCTGGACGACATCTACTAACCTCCCCTTGTGGGGTTACCCTTTGCGGTTCTCCCCTTGCGGTGGAGGTTAATCGCCTGGTAGATAGTAACTTACAGGATCCTTTGGGATAAAATCTTTTCCCATAGGATCCTGTAAACCTTTAAGTATCAATTACTTGGCCTCCACTCGTGTTTACGGGAAGTTATATCTTTGTAGCCAGAAAAACGAAACCCGATAACTTGGATTGCTCCAGAGGTTACCGGGAATGAACACTACAAAGATAATAAAATAAAGATAAAACAAAGAATCTTTATGACTTTCAATGCTTTTGAAGAAGTAATATCGGCAGATCGTCTTAGACGATATGTAAAGGCGTGTGACGGGAATGTACAGAAAGGGATGGCACTTTATCGTTACAATCTCTCTTTGTCCAGCGAAATGCTCAAAATAGTCAGTTGTTTTGAAGTTGCACTTCGCAATAAGATTGACTATTCTTTGGAGCCATATTTTGGCAGTGATTGGCTACGGGATAGTTGTCTTCCTGGTGGAATCTTTGATAAACCCCAGACACAGGGCACTTTAAAAATAATAAGCAAAGCATATAATGGTCTTTTGTTAAAGAGTGCTTATACCCCCAGTAAATTATTGTCAGAAATGGAGTTCGGTGTTTGGAAATATATGTATTCTGGACCACAGTATGCAGCCACAGGCCAGAAGTTGTTATCTGTTTTTCCGTGTAAGCCCAAGTCATCGGCAGATAATCGTTTTGACAATAAGCATATATTCAATGAACTTGATGGTATAAATCAAATACGCAATCGGATAGCTCACCACGAACCTATCTGTTTTGTTGCAGGTTCTCCAACAAAAACGATATCATATGCACAAACTGAATATATGCGCATTATGAAACTCTTTAGCTGGATGGAAATAGACGGCCGGAGTCTTTTATATGGTATTGATCATATCATCAAAACCTTTGAAAAAATACTAGACCTCTGAAAATACTTATAGATGGCTGGTGTCAAGTGTACGTAGCCAACATTTTGCCGTCTTTATCATTTTTTGTAAATTTGCCTTGAATACATTCTAGACCTCTATGAGAAAGATATTTTTCATTTCCATACTTCTGACACTAGCCGCATTTGTTTCGTCTTGCCGCTCCTCATATAATGTCTCCATCCAGCCTGAATTAGAACAGGTATTTATCGGTAAGACTTATGCCGATATCGTAGATGTAATAGGTGTCCCGGATAGAATTATGCCCGACGGAAAAGATGGTCAGGTCCTCGTCTATGAGGAGATGTCTTTCTTTACAGACGGTCATTATAACCGCTGGTCTAATAACTATGAATCGATAACCCAGGCCTCGAAAGGGTTCATCCATCTTTATATGAATCCTTCAGATGTATGCTATAATGTCAGGACCAATAGGGAGCGAGAAGAAAGTAAATTTAGTCTTGGTAAAACAATCGGGCTCGTTGGTGGGATTGGTGGCGGTATTTTGATGCTGTCACTATTTACGAGCTCTATGCGTAGAACCAATTAGCCGTCATACTTTTCTCTAAAGAAAACAAAGGAAAAACCGGCCCCCAAAGGAGCCGGTCCCAATTTTTCAAGAACAACGTAACTGCTTTAAAAGAATAGTACGTTGGTGACAATGCAAAGGTAATAATTATTTCAAAATCAACACCAATGTTGTCCTATTTCTTCCTAAACACAAAAGGGATGTCGTAAGGAAGACCAACGCACATATCCTCGTAAGCCGAGAAATCGGCCACATACTCATTTCCCTTCTTGATAAGACGGAGAAGGCGGTCATGGACTTCGACTAGATCCAAATCCTCTAACAGCTCCAGTTCCTTGCTGCCCCACTTGTACCCATTGATCTTCATGAGCACTTCAAAGGTAGAGATTTCACCTTTGGCACGCCTTTTCTTGAGCCATTCATAGGCCTGCTGGGCGATGGCGTCGTAGTTGGGCTGGGGTGTTTTGGTATCGGCCATGTGTTATTTAATCAGTGGTTTGCACCACAAAGATATGAATAATTCCTGTCCACGGCCACAGGGCGGTAACGAAGTGGACGTGCGAATTATCGGCAAAAGCCCCATTGTTTCTGATCAAGCACTCCTTTGTTTTTGGTAAGAGTTTTGCCGTCAAAGGTGTAGGTACAGACATTGATTCGGGGCTGGGGGTTGACCTTGATGTCTTGGAACTTTACAGGCATCCACTGGATATGAATGTCTTCGAGAGAGGATTGAGTGTAAAGGTACTCGTACAGGTGGGTCGGATAGATATCGACAGGGCCGCATTGCTCGTTGTCACCATCTGTGACCATGAATTCGCGGATGAGGGCGGAGGCCCGATAGCGGACATCATCGGCCTTGGCCTTCTGATCTTCGAAGGTAATGTCCACGCCGGAGACGTGTGAGTGCAGCGATCCAAGTGGGAAGGCAGCTTTCTTGTTCTTTCCGTTCACCGGGTTGCGGTGATAGACAATCCAGTCCTTGAAGCCATCCGTCTCTTCTTCGTGATAGTAGAACTCAACACAGTTAAATAGATGCGTCGGGCTACAACGCCATCCTTGAAAACGGCAAAATATCCGCCGTAGAGCATCTTTTGTGCCAGGAGGTAGAAGATACGGTTCAATTCATTAACCTTTGCTTCGTCACCTTCTGAGTGGGCGCCGTCGAACTCCCGGAGGCAATCCATCAGTGAATGGTTCTGGATGAATTCTGCTGTAATGTTATTGGTCATAGTCGTGTTATTATTATGCTTCTTCTTTTGGTTTCTCCTGCAGATTACCGAGTATATTCCAACTCACACAGTTCAGGGCTCCACCTTCCTTTACT
This sequence comes from Bacteroidales bacterium, assembly GCA_017451395.1. Taxonomy (GTDB): domain Bacteria; phylum Bacteroidota; class Bacteroidia; order Bacteroidales; family UBA932; genus Cryptobacteroides. The sequence continues at coordinate 876 of JAFSPR010000048.1, read as the reverse complement.
AGCTCCTGGCAGCCGGGGATGAGGATTACCTTGTGGTGAGGATAATACTCCTGAAGCTGCTCTATAGCCTTTTCATCTTCCCGGACACCCAGCCCAGGTACAAATATACAATTATTTACTTGAAGGAAGTTCAGATAGGCCCAACTGAGACGTGAAGGACGTGGTACATCATAGTGAAGTTCGGCGATGCTGAATCGGCCAGACAGAGCATCTTTAAGGCTTTTTTGCAGGTCTTTGTCGAAATCGCAATAATTGTTCATCAGGATATAGTAGTCCCCGATAGCACGCACCATTCCATCGGCGTGGCCGAACATTTCATAGCGATCCCAGGGTATGAGGACAACTTCGCAGCCGAAGGCTTCCTCCAACTGTTTCCGGATGTAGCCTTCCGTATAGCCGGGATTCTCTTTCAGGACTTTATCTGTCATCACAACACAATTGTTGAATTTGACAACATTGCCTCCATCTATTATCAACGGTGTTTCCTTCACCTTCAGACGTAAACCTCGGCAGATAGTCTGATAGGGCGGGATGTAGTCCTCATAACCCTTGAGGTAATCAGGGGCATATCGGTACAGTAAGAAGCGTGTCTTTGTGAGTTGGATGGGCATATAGTCCCTGGCCCATATATGCTTCCAAGACTCAGTACGCCGAAGGAATTCTGTCTCGATTCCTTCATTGTAGAGTGCCAGAAGAAGGTTATGCGCCACGGTCTCGTAGTGCTTGATTCCTTCGGCCAGATAGACCTTATTCGTCTGATAATCGCAAATCATACGTCAATACATTACTCTTTCCCCATTGAACCATACTGTCGGCCGGAATCTCAAGATGGGTAAGGGCGCTTTCCCTGAAAACAACCGGCGCATTGCACTAGCC
>JAFSPR010000047.1 GCA_017451395.1 Bacteroidales bacterium | reverse complement strand
GGAGGATTTTTTTATTGGCCGCGGGCCAAGTTTAGCCAGTCGTAGAAGAGACTGTAGGAGGGGAGGTAGGCTGCAAGAAGAATGATGGCTCCCCACCAGGGCATGGTGCACAGGCCGATAATGAGCCAGATTATAGCCCACAGGGGCCAGAGGATGAGCCTTACGCCAAAGCGGGCGGTGTTCTGGAACGCGGGGTCCTTGACCATCCTTCGGCAGAGGAACTCCGAAAGGACCCAAAGCGGGGCCGACAGAACCGCAGTCACCAGCCAGAAGGGGAAGGTGAGGGCGGCAAGAAGGATTCGCGGCCACCTGGCGGGAGCGGGGTGGGAAGCGCGGGTATCGGCCAGGGTCTCCTCATAATGCTCATTGTCAGGGATGAAGAAGATGAGGGAGGAGAGGCGGCGGTACATCTCTTCCTGGAGGAAGGCGTCACGCTCGCTGTCGGTGATGCCCTGAGGGATTCCGGCGGCAAACGCATTTACGTCCAGCGGTTCTCCTATGCGGATATGTGCTTCGGCCCTGTAGTGAAACCAGTCTGAGTAATCTATGCCGATGGGAACAATCCTGGTAGGGCGTTCCTGGGCGCTCCGGAAGGCCATTGTAGCTATGCCGCGCCTCATCGGGAGCAGGGAGTGCATGGGCCTGTGACGGCCTTCGGGGAATAGGCAAAACGGCAGTCCGTGCGCCAGGGCGCGGTCTATCTCATCGAATGAAATGCGGTTGTGGGCAACTTCTTCGGCCTTGTCACGGCTATGACGCGCAAGGGGAAGCATCTTGAGGAAATGAAGGATGCGGGCAATGGAGGGTTTCCTGAAAACGTCTGCGCGTGCCCCGAAGAGGGTGCCTCCACGCCTGAGCTGCAGTACCACCAGGGCATCCATGAGGGTGTTTGTGTGATTGGCGGCGAATATCGTCGCCGTCCCGTCGTCCGGGGGCAGCTGCCCTTCCGTAGTCATTTTACGGTAGCTTCGGCGCGTAGTGAAATCCACATAAGGCCGAAGGAAGGCGTACAGGCCGTCTTTGTCCCAGAACTCAGACATCGGCACGCTTACTTTTGTTAAAGATTGTGGCTACGGTAAGGCCGGATATTATATGCCAGATGCCCCACCAGGCGGTGATTACAAGCATGCCTCCGTGGGGAGGGAAGCCTGCAAAAAGGCTTGTCCCAAGCATGAGGGCAAGGCCAAGACCGGAGTTCTGGATGCCGGTTTCTATGGTGAGAGTACGGCGGTCACGGAACGGCACTTTGCCTATTGTACCCACGGTAAAACCAATACCAAGGGCCAGGAGGTTATGGATGAAAACCACCAGGAAGATGTACTTCACGCTTACGAGGAACGCATCTATGTTGCTGGAGAAGGACAGTACCACCATAGCCACAAAAATCACAATGGAGAGCCACTGCAGGGGCTTTTTGAGGAAGGCTGCAACCTTGGGCAGGAACTGGCTTGTGAGTATGCCCAGGATTAGCGGAATTCCAAGGAGGATGAAGATGGTCTTGAATACGTCCCAGAGGGGAATCACAAGGGTGGGGATGTCACCGTGCACGCCCGCGAAATGCATATAGATGCTGCCCCAGCACCAGAAGTTGAAGGGCGTCATGAACACCGCAAGGGCCGTTGAAATGGCCGTTAGGCTTACGGAAAGTTCAATGTTGGCCTTCCCCAGGGAACTCATGAAGTTGGAGATGTTTCCGCCGGGGCAGGCCGCAACAAGGATCATACCCATAGCCATCATAGGGGAAATCCATCCGGTCATAAGGATGGCAAGGCCGCAGGTGAAGGCGGGCAGCAGCACAAGCTGGCTCAGCATTCCAAGTAGCACGGACTTGGGCTTTTTGAAAACTTCTACAAAGATTGCCGGTTTGATGCCCAGCGCAACGCCGTACATCACAAAGGCAAGGATGATGTTGATTGTGTTCATCCCGCCGGCGTTCAACGTCACGTTGATGCTGTCGATGGTTTTAATAACGTCAGGTGCCATATGATAATGATTTATTATTCTTTGGTGAATTTATGTCCATAGTCCTTGCAAAGGAGGCGCACCGCCAGCCGGCCGCTTATCACTGCAGGAGGAAGGCCGCCGGAATATGCCGTGCGCTGGCCGGCGAAGTAAAGGCCGCGGCGGTAGCGGTTGGGGGCGTTTGTGGTAAGGGTGAAAGGCATCCAGTCGCTCATATAACTGCCTTCGTAGGTGTCACAGTAGCGCTGATAGGTTATGGGGGTGGCAACGTCTACCACGGCTATCTTGCCCTTTGTCTCGGGAATCTGCTCTTGAAGTATGCCGATAAACCTCTTTGCCACGGCTTCCTTTTTGGCCTTATAGGTGCCGTCTTCCCCGGCGGCCTTCCACCAGTCGTATGAATAACCGGGGAAAAGGCCCGTGAGGGTGGTGCATCCATCAGGCGAATAGTGGTCACGGGCGTAATTGCTCACCACAAAGAAGGGGATGTCCACTCCGCCGTCCCTGAACGGGACCTTGAACACCATTGACTTGGGATAATTGTTAAGGTCAGCCTCAACGCCAACGCCCACAAACACGGTCTGGCTGGTGACAAGGAGTTTCCTCATCCTTTTGGCCCAGCCGTCCTGAAGCGGCTTTTCAAACAGTTTGTCAATGGCGGTACGGGCATCCACCGTGACTATGACGGCATCGGCCTTCATAAGCTCTCCATTAACATAGACGCCTCCGTCCGTCACCTTCTCTACAACCGTGTTGTAGCGGATTTCCCCTCCGGCCTTCACAAAAGTATCGGCCATATTGAGGGCCATCCTGAGGGAACCTCCGCTGGGGTAGCCGCTGTCTCCGGTGAAAAAGCCGCTGAGGGTGTAAGCGAACGTCATTGCGTTGTTGACCGGCGCCACAACGGCCTCGAGAAGCGTGCGGACGTCATCGTCCTTGATGCGGGAGAGGTAGTATTTAATGGACTGCATCCACAGGCGCGGGGTGATGAGGATGGCCGGGAACATACGGATAAAGTCAAGAAGCCTTGTCTCACCTTCCACGGGGGACTGGAAGTAGCGGAACATCTTCACGTCACGGAAAATGCTCTTCAGGACCTTCCTGTCCCGGGGGGAATAGGCCGATAATTCCCGGAGCGTGCGCTCCGCGTCCCTGTAAATCGCAAGATCGGCCTTCCCGTTCTTAAGGACGTACACGGGGTCCTTGAAATAGATGGGGTTATTCTCCTTGAGAGCCCCCACCTCCTTCCAGACCTTATTTAAATCAAGGTGCTCACCGGATCCGTTTAGCCAGTGCACGCCGCCTTCAAACATATATCCCTTACGTTTCCAGCAGGTGGAAACACCGCCGGGCGTAGCGCATTTTTCAAGTATCAGGACGTCAAAGCCTGACCTCTGCGCATAGATCCCCGCAGTAAGGCCGGAAATGCCGCCGCCAACTATTATTACTTTCTCTTTCATCAGTCTTCTATAACAAGCCCGTCATATGCGGGCTCAATGTTCCCGTATTGTCTAAGTTCCCTCACAAACTCCCCGTGGGTGGGGAAGGTGTGGCTGAGGTGCGTAAGCCAGGTGTGCTCCGCGCCAATCCGCTGCGCCAGCGCCACTGCCTCCTGAAGGGAGAAGTGGGAGTGGTGCGGATGGTAACTTACCGTGTTGAGGGTGAGGTGTTTAAGGCCCCGGAGTTTCTCAAGTTCCGTGTCCTCTATATGGCTCATATCCGTTATATAGGCAATGTTCCCAAAACGGAAACCAAGCACCGGCATCTGGCCGTGAAGGCCCCTTATAGGAATCACATTGGGGTGAACGTGGGAAGCCTCGGACACAATTTCTCCTGTATGGGCAAGGCTGCCGTCCGGCTGCCTGTAAAAATACCCTTTGTCGTGAACCCACACCAGTTCCCCTGAACTTTCAAGGGAATCCACGCGGAACGGCCTTTCATCAATGAGGTGCACGTGCCACTCCGGCGCACCGGGATATTTCTCCTCCTCAAAGGCGTAGGCGTAGTCGTTCTTAAGACTCCTCAGGACCCTTTCCTCACAGTAGATTTCCGCAGCCTTCCGGTCTATATAATTAAAGGAGCGGACATCGTCCAGGCCTCCCGTATGGTCCTTGTGGTTGTGGGTAAGGAGGATGGCGTCAAGGTGACGGATATCGGCCTGGAGCATCTGGCTCCGGAAGTCCGGCCCCGCGTCAATGAGGATGTTAAGGCCCTCATATTCCACAAAGGCCGCCGACCTGAACCTCTTGTCACGGGGATCCCGGCTTTTACATACCGGGCACTGGCACGCTATGATGGGCACGCCCTGCGATGTTCCCGTTCCTAAAAACCTGAGCCTGGTCATATCTCTATCTCCTCCAAAGTATTCACCAGAGCCGCGTCAAACGGCTTTTCCAGCCTTATGTAATTGCCGGTGTAGCCGCCCATCAGGCCTCCCTTGACGGAAGACTCCCAAAGGACCTTTTCCCGGATGCCTTTATTGGCCGATACAAACTCTGCGTGGAGCTGATCACAAAGCTCCTCCAGGGCCGCCACGCGCTGGGCCTTCACGCTGTCCTTCACCTGGTCCTTCCACTCCGCGGCCTTTGTGCCAGGCCTTCTGGAGTAGGGGAAAACGTGGATGAACGCGGGTTTGATGCGCTCCTTAAGGAAAGAATAAGTTTCCTGGAACAGTTCCTCAGTTTCACCCGGAAGTCCTACTATCACGTCTATCCCGAAGAACACCTTCGGCCCGCCAGGCCTTTCCATTGTTTTGCGGATATAGTCAATCCTGGAGGCGAAGAGAGCCGTATCATATCGGCGCCCTACCCGCCTTAAAAGTGTGTCTGAGCCGCTCTGAAGCGGTATATGGAAGTGCGGCTGGAACTTGGTGCCTCCCGCAATCCAGTCCACAATCTCCGGGGTAATGAGGTTTGGCTCAATTGACGATATCCTGAACCTCTCAATGCCTTCAACCTCATTCAGGGCCTTCAGCAGATCCAGGAAAGATTCCCCGGTAGTCCGGCCAAAGTCTCCGGTATTAACGCCAGTCAGCACCACTTCCTTCACTCCCGCCGCTGCAATCTCCCGCGCCATCTTCACGCACTCGCAGATGGGAATGTTCCTGCTGCGGCCCCTTGCATACGGCACGGTGCAGTATGCGCAGAAATTGTTGCAGCCGTCCTGCACCTTTAAAAATGACCTTGTGCGCTCGCCGGTGGAGTATGCCCCGAAAATATAACTCTCGGTATTATCTTCAAGTATTTTGCTTTTTTCCGATGCTCCGTATACTCTCCACACTCCTTCTATCTTTTCTATTTCCTCCCGGCGGAGTTCGGCGTAGCAGCCGGTGACGATTATCCTGGCATCGGGATTGGTCTTGTGGGCGCGGCGGATGAAGTTACGGGACTTCTT
>JAFSPR010000046.1 GCA_017451395.1 Bacteroidales bacterium | reverse complement strand
TACACCCCGTCACATCTCCAGGTCATGGGCTCAGAGGCAGGAGGCACAGGTGCGGGGGCTTGTGCACCCCCGCACAAGGGTAGGGGGAGGGGCCCGCTGCCGCAGGCAGTGGGAGGGGCCGGAGTGGAGCGAAGCGGAACGGAGTCCCCCGCACCTGTGCCTCCTGCCTCTGAGCCTTGCTACTGGTATTTCCGCATTGCGGCAGACAGGTTCCTTAGGAATATGGTCCGGGCTACGGTAGGGTCACTGATAGAGGTGGGCCGGGGGAAGCATCGGCCTGAATGGATTGCGGAACTCATAGAGAGCGGCACCCGCGGTGACGCCGGCGAATCCGTCCCCGGAAACGCCCTCTTCCTAAGCAGCGTTCAATACTAGCTGGCGTGTAACTCTCAATTATTCAGTGACTTACGCAATCACGGGTGCACCGCAAAGTGCACCCGTGAATCGTCAACTAACTCAGTGTCAGTAACTTACGTGCCAGGCTACCAGATGGGACTGGAACTGCTCTCGGCGGCGTCCTGGAACTGGGCCGGGACGTTGGCGTAGAAGTCAAAGCCGGAGCGCTGCTCCATAGCGTCAATGGTTGTGATTCCCTGGGAATAACTCATCCCGGAATGGGGCTCGTTGGTGTAGATGTAGGCGCAGCCCTTGGCGCCGGTCATTTCACCGGAAGAAGAGAAACTGCACTTCATCAGGCACTTGTAGAAGTGGCTGGGGCAGGGAACTCCGCTGATGGTTTTGCCATCCTCATAGAGCAGTCCCACAACCACATACAGGGTGTCCCTTCCTGAAGGAGCATTGGCCACCACGGCATTCTCCAGATTGTTCCATACTCCGTCATTGAAGGAGTTCTGGTACTGGAGGGCCTGGTTGGTGTAGTAGAAGGTCTGGCTGTTGGCCTCCGTGCTTGCCTGCCTGTAGTTTGACGCCACCTGATGGCCGCGGCTGAACCCGCTGCTGGAGAAGCAACTCTGCCATTCCGAAGGGATGCCGGGATCCTCTCTCCAGGAACCGTATCGGCCCACATCGTGGTCCGGATACACGTCACGGTGCATCACGAACGCATTCCACAGGGAAGCCTTCTTGGTCTTGTCCACAAGGGCGGTCCAGTTGCGGATAACCTTTCCGCCGTCCTTGTAAGTATGGGTAACCACCATCTGGCCACTGTCCGTGGTAAGGTAGTTATACCACTTTGAGGAACCTACCATTTCGGTTCCGGAGTCGCTGGCGGCATTCTTGTCCTGCAGGCTTATTGCCGGCATCTCATAGCAGCCAAGGTACTGCAGTCCCCCTTCCGGTTCCGGTCCCGGAGGCAAGGGAGGAGTGTCTCCGCCGCTTTTGGTGGTGAATGAACTTACGGCGCCCTCTATGTCAATGAAAGACTGGCTTTCCGGGTCCCAGACGGTCACATAGGCCTTGAAATAGTACGTGGTGCCGGGCTCGAGGCCGGTGAGCGTGGCTTCGAAATCGGCCGCCTTTGCCGTGCTGCTGTTGAGGCCTATCTGCCCAGTCATAGATTCCTCGGAGGTGCCCCAGTAGAATCCGTGGTCACGGAGTTCAGTGGTGACGTGCTCGTAACTACCGGACAGGAGGGCCGATGTAGTGGACACATTGGTTGCGTCCCAGGTGATGACGTCTACCTCGGGATCATTCTGGGTGTTGTCGTCTCCGGTGTTGTCACCGGCGCCGTCGTCCGGCTTGTCGTCCGGTTTTTCGTCGGGCTTCTCCTGAGGCTTTTCGCTCTCCTGCGGCTGCGGCTGTGGAGCCGGGCTGCAGGAACAAAGTATGCCAATGAGCGCCGCGCTTATGATGTACCTGAGTTTCATTTCCTAATAGCGGTTAAGGGGCCGGCCGGCGGTCATCATATTCACCTTGCGGCGGACCTCGTCAAGGACCATCTTGTGGGCAATGCGCTCCGCGGTCTGCTGCTCCGTTGGTTCTTTTGCGGTTATGGCGTCAAAGTGGTCCGACGCGCTCTGGAGAACGGTGTCAATCAGGTCCACGATGGTTTTCATATCCTTCTCCTCGAAGCCGCGGGACGTGACTGCAGGCGTGCCGATCCTAAGGCCGCTGGTTGCAAAGGCGCTGCGGGTGTCGAAGGGCACCATATTCTTGTTTACCGTTATATCGGCCCTTACAAGTTCCTTTTCCGCAACGCGGCCGGTGAGGTTCTCAAACTTACCCCTTAAGTCAATGAGCATAAGGTGGTTGTCCGTGCCGCCGGAAATGATCTTGTAGCCTTTGCCGATAAACTCCCGGCACATTGCGGCGGCGTTTGCCACCACCTGCTTCTGGTACTCCACGTATTCCGGCTGGGCGGCCTCCCAGAAGGCCACTGCCTTGGCGGCGATGACATGCTCCAGCGGGCCTCCCTGGATGCCGGGGAAGACGGCGGAATTGAGGATTGCGCTCATCATCTTTACCTCACCCTTTGGAGTTGTGAGACCCCAGGGGTTGGGGAAGTCCTTACCCATCAGGATAATGCCGCCGCGGGGACCGCGGAGCGTCTTGTGGGTGGTGGAAGTCACTATGTGGGCATATTTGACGGGGTTTTTGAGAAGGCCTGCGGCAATGAGGCCGGCGGTATGGGCCATATCTATCCAGAGGATGGCGCCAACTTCATCGGCAATCTTTCTCATACGCTCGTAGTCCCATTCGCGTGAGTAGGCCGATGCTCCGCCGATTATGAGTTTTGGCTTGCACTCAAGGGCCTTGCGTTCCATTTCGTCGTAGTCTACGCGGCCGGTTTCAGGGTTAAGGCCATATGCTACGGGGTGGTAGAGAATTCCGCTGGCGTTTACGGGGCTGCCGTGGGTGAGGTGGCCGCCCATGGAGAGATCCAGGCCCATGAAGGTGTCTCCGGGTTTCAGGATGGCCATGGTTACGGCCATATTCGCCTGAGCGCCGGAATGGGGCTGGACATTGGCATATTCTGCGCCGTAGAGGGCTTTTACGCGGTCAATGGCAAGTTGCTCGATCTGGTCCACTACCTCACAGCCGCCGTAATAGCGCTTTCCGGGGTAGCCTTCTGCGTATTTATTGGTGCATACGGAGCCCATTGCGGCCAGGACTTCATCGGTTACATAGTTTTCAGATGCAATGAGTTCAAGCCCTGAGGCCTGACGATCCTGCTCCTTCTTGATTAACTCAAAAAGTTGTATGTCTTTTTTCATTGGAATGTGTTATTGGTCTACAAATATAGTCATAATTATTGGGAAAAACTTTAACTTTGCTCCCGTGAAAGACAGAAAACTTCTAAACAGGGAACTGGGCCGGATATCGGCCAGTGAATATCGTACCACAAGGCCGTCCAGCGGCATTGCGCTGGTGCTGGACAATGTCCGGAGCGCCCACAATGTGGGGAGCGCCTTCCGCACCTCGGATGCCTTCGGCGTGGATAAAGTCTATCTTTGCGGGATATGCCCCGTACCGCCGTCGGCCGAACTCCGCAAGGTAGCCCTTGGCGCAGAGGAAGTTGTGCCGTCGGAGCACGTGGAAGATGCCGTGGACCTGGTCCACCGCCTTCAGGCCGATGGCTACACCGTCATTGCCGTGGAGCAGACTGTGAATTCCGTAAAACTGGACGCTTTCCACCGCGTGCCCGGCGCCAAGTACGCCCTTGTCTTTGGCAATGAGGTGGAAGGAGTGCAGCAGTCCGTAGTTGATGCCTGCGATTTTTCCCTTGAAATTCCCCAGCAGGGTACAAAACACTCCCTCAACGTCTCCGTTTCCGTGGGAGTGGTTTTATGGGCGTTTTTGCTAACAAATTAATAATCAGCATTTTATAACAATTACTCCCAGCCAAATGACCGGGAGTAATTGTTGTAATGTGCTATTTCTCAAGCAGTTAGTGAAAACGGCTCTTTAGTCCAGGCTGTGGATTGCCAGGCCGCTGCGGAGTTTGGGCTCGAACCAGGTGGTCTTGGGAGGCATGATGTTGCCGGTATCGGCAATATTGATGAGTTGGTCCATTGAAACGGGGTAAAGCGCAAAGGCCACCTTCATCTCTCCGGAGTCTACGCGGCGTGAAAGTTCTCCAAGGCCACGGATACCGCCCACGAAGTCTATCCTCTTGTCCGTGCGAAGGTCTTTGATGCCAAGGATCTTGTCCAGGACAAGGTTACTTAGGATGGTGACGTCCAGTACCCCGATGGGATCTGCGTCATTGTACCTTCCGGGCTTTGCCGTGAGGCTGTACCACTTGTCTCCAAGATACATTGAGAAGTTATGGAGGGCCGATGGAGCATAGGGCTTTGCCGGACGCCCGCAGCGTGGCTTGGTGGCAACGGATACCTCGAAGTCCGCTTCAAGGGCCTTCAGGAACTCTTCCTCCGTAAGACCGTTCAGGTCCTTCACCACACGGTTATAATCAATGATTGCGAGGTGACTTTGAGGGAAGCACACTGCCATGAAGTAGTTGTACTCCTCATTTCCCGTGTGGTGAGGATTCTGAGCCTTTTTCTCTGCGCCTACGCGTGCGGCTGCGGCGGTACGGTGGTGACCGTCGGCCACATAGAAGGCGTCTATGTCATTTGTGAAGATTTCAGTGATGCGCTTGATTACGGCGTCGTCAGAGATTACCCAGAAGGTGTGGGTGAACTTGTTCTCGTCCACGAACTTGTATTCCGGCTTTCCGGCCGCGGCGTTGGCCACAATCTTGTTGAGTTCCTCGTTGTCCTTGTAGGCAAAGAACACGGGTTCAATGTTTGCGTTCTGGATGCGGACGTGGACCATTCGGTCGTCTTCCTTGTCCTTGCGGGTGAGCTCATGCTTCTTGATTATTCCGGAGGCGTAGTCGTCAGTGTGGGCGCAGAGCACAAGGCCGTACTGGGTACGCTTTCCCATAGTCTGGGCGTACACATAGTATTTCTCCTTGTCCTCACGCACCAGCCAGCCGCGCTCTTTCCAGGCCTTGAAATTCTCCACGGCTTTGTCGTAGGTGCGCTGCTCGTGCTCTCCGGCAATGGGCGTGAAGTCAATTTCCGGCTTTGTGATATGCAGGAGGCTCTTTTCTCCGGCCATTGCAAGGGCTTCCTCGGAGTTAAGGACATCGTAAGGCGGAGCCGCTACTTCAGTGACCAGATTCTTGGGCGGGCGTATTGCCGCAAAGGGTTTTACTCTTACCATAATTATTTGTTTACCTGGAATTTACGGTTACCGGTTGCAAAGAAGTCCACTATCTGGCGGGCGGCGGCAAGGCCGGCGTTCACGTTTGCCTCGGCGGTTTGGGCGCCCATCTTCTTGGGCGTGGCAAAGACACGGTAGCCGAAGTTCTTGGTGAGGCGGTCGTAATTGTCCGGCATGACATCCGTGACATACTTGAGGTCTTCCCTCTCTGAGAGAGCCTTGAACAGTCCGTCCTCATCTATGACCTCCTTACGGGCGGTATTCACAAGGGTGGCGCCCTTTGGCATGCGCATTATAAGGTCATAGCCGATGCTCTTAATGGTTGAAGGAAGCGCCGGGATATGGATTGAAAGGTAATCGGCCGAAGCGTAAAGTTCCTCCACGGAATGGACGGGCTGTGCCCCGCCGGCAATGATCTGCTCATCCGTAAGGAAGGGGTCCAGGGCCGATATTTCCATCCCAAGGGCCTTTGCCTTCTGGCCCACCAGACGGCCCACGTTGCCGTAGGCCTGGACGCCAAGGCGCTTGCCCTGGAGTTCTGAGCCGGTGGCGGGGGTGAAATGCGTGCGGGCCATAAAGATCATAAGGCCAAGTGCGAGTTCCGCCACTGCATTTGAGTTCTGGCCGGGGGTGTTCATCACAACTACGCCGTGGGCGGTTGCGGCCTCAAGGTCCACGTTGTCAAAGCCGGCGCCTGCGCGCACCACAATCTTAAGTTTGGGAGCGGCGTCAAGTACCTCTGCGGTCACTTTGTCGGAGCGGATGATAAGGGCCTCGGCGTCTGCAACTGCAGCCACAAGATCATTCTGCTCCGCGTACTTTTCAAGTTTTACAACCTCATGGCCTGCGGCCTTGAGGATATCTTCAATGCCTTTTACAGCAGCCGCTGCAAAGGGCTTCTGGGTTGCTAAAAGTACTTTCATTTCATGAAAACTAAATGATTAACGTTGCCCCCTCCCGAAACCCCTCCCCTCGGGGGAGGGACTTGATAGGGAAGAGGTTTTACTTATGAAGTTTTTCAAATTCCTGCATGCAGTCTACAAGTGCCTGGACGTCTTCCACGGTGCAGGCGTTGTACAGGGAGGCGCGGAAACCGCCTACGCTGCGATGGCCCTTGATGCCCACCATGCCGCGTTCCTTGGCAAAGGCGAAGAAGGGATCGAAGATGTCCTCGTGGCCTTCCGAAGGCACAAAGCATACGTTCATAAGGGAACGGTCCTCCTTGGCTGCGGTGCCCACAAAGAGGCTGTTTCGGTCAATCTCACCGTAGAGAAGATCGGCCTTCTTCTGATTGATCTTCTGGATGGCCTCCACTCCGCCCATTGACTTAATCCACTTCAGGGTTTCCTTCATCACGAAGATGTTGAAAACGGGCGGGGTGTTGAACATTGAGAGTTTGTCAATGTGGGTGCGGTAATCCAGCATAGTGGGGATGTGGCGGGTTACGCGGCCAAGGGAATCCTTCTTGATGATTGCGAAGATAACGCCTGCAGGGCCCACGTTCTTCTGGGCGCCGCCGTAGATGAGGTCATACTTACTTACATCCACCGGACGGGACATAATGTCCGATGACATATCGGCAATGAGGGGGCAGGGGACGTCAAGGTCCTCTTTTATCTCAGTGCCGTAGATGGTGTTGTTGGTGGTGATGTGGAGGTAATCTAGGTCTGAGGGAACCTCGAATCCCTTGGGGATATAGGTGTAGTTCTTGTCCTTGGAGCAGGCTATTGCATAGGCGTCTCCTATGCCCTGGGCCTCTACAAGGGCCTTGTGGGCCCATACGCCGGTGTCAAGGTATGCGGCCTTGCTCTCAAGGTAGTTCATTGCCACATAGAGGAACTGGAGGGAGGCGCCGCCGCCAAGGAAAACTACCTCGTGGGTATCCGGGATATTGAGGAGTTCCTTCCAGAGGGCGCGGGTTTCATCCATTACGGCGTCCCACTCCTTTGTGCGGTGGGAGATACTTATGAGGCTGATTCCGGTGCCGCTGAAATCCTTCAGGGCCTCAATGGCATTGTCAATGGCAACCTGCGGAAGAAGGCAGGGGCCAGCGTTGAAAACGTGAACTTTCTTGGACATTTTATTTAGGTTATGATCTGTATTAATTATGGTTTTCAAAGTTACGGATTATTATTGTGAAAACCTATATTTCTTTCAATTCTGCAATCCCAAAAAGTCTTTCCTTAAAACTCTCATTCTGGGCAAGGCGTACACGCGTAGAAAGTGAGCACTTCTCCCCAAAGTCCTGCCCGCTCTGGGGAAGGTCCAGGTCCTTGAGGACCTTCATAACGGCGTTCATGGAAAGGTAGTCAAAGGAAAGCCTGTAGTTCCGCCCCGCAATCTTTTGGACAACGGTGGCGGCGGAGAGGGCATCGGCCGTGGAAGTCTTGTAGGCGCGTATGAGCCCCGGGATTCCCAGTTTGATGCCGCCGAAATAGCGCACCACAACAACCAGGATGTCACTCAGCCCAAGGGAATCTATCTGCCCAAGGATGGGCCTTCCCGCGCTTCCGGAAGGCTCTCCGTCGTCGGACGCCCTCCACACGTCCCCCTTAAGGCCGATACGGTAGGCGTAGCAGTGATGACGGGCGTCGTGGTACTCCTTGCGGAGGGAGGCCACGATTTCCTTCACCTCCTCCTCCGTCTCTACAGGGTAGGCAAGGGCGATGAAGCGGGACCCGTTGTCCTTGAAAAGACCCTCCGACGTCGCCGCTATGGACTTATATGAATCCTGAATTTCCACTTCCATCAAAATTACGGTTTTTTGAGATATTTTGCAATTAAACACAGAAAAAGCAGTATATTTGGGTATGGTTTTCAAGATTCGTGTCACCCTTGCGGGTATCAAAGGCTTTTATCGCCTGTATCATATCAACGGCGCCACAACGCTGTACAACATCCATAAGCAGCTTCGCAGTGACCTGGAATTTGCCCAGGACCAGATTATAATGTTCAAGGCCCTGGACGTTACGGGCGGCGTAGTTGCCCGCTACGGCCTCTTTGACCTTGGCAGCGGCACCGTAGACCGCGTAACCCTGGAAGACACCGTCAAGGCCGGTACGGACAGCATGGTGTATTTCTATGACGTCACCAACAAAAAGAGCGTCATTCTCACCGTAGAGGGTGAAGCGGAGGGTGAGCGCGTCACGGGCCTTGTCCTCAAGGAGTCAAAGGGTCCCAACCCCATAGAGTTTGAAAACGGTTACGTGGCCTATGAGGACCTCCCTGAGCGTCAGCGTTATCTCCCCGGGGAAGAACCGGAGGACGACGATGATGATTTTGAGGAGGATGAGGAAGAGGATGAGGAGGATGACGACGAAGACGGCAAGGAAATCTTTGACGAGGGTGAGGAGTAGTGCCTAAAAGGGTAGAGATAATACTTGGGCCAACCGGCGTGGGTAAAAGCGCCTACGCTATAAAACGTGCCCTGGAAGTAGGCTCTCCCGTCATTAACTGCGATTCCCGGCAAATCTATAAGGAACTGTGCATAGGCACGGCGGCCCCTTCCAGAAGGGACATGGCCACCGTGAAGCACTATTTCACCCGCTCAATCCCCATCACCCGCAACTACACCGCCGGGATTTATGAGGCCGATGCCCTGGCCCTTGTGAACCGCCTGTTCAATGAGGGCCACGAAACCCTTGTGATGTGCGGCGGCTCAATGATGTACATTGATGCATTCTGCTATGGCCTGGATGATTTCCCGGAGGTACCCCTCCAACTGCGCCAGCACCTTATGGAATGCCTTCGTGAGGATGGCGTGGAGTCCCTTGCAGCGCAGTTAAAGGAACTGGATCCCGTCTCTTATGAGGAACTGGACCTTTCCAACGGCCAGAGGGTCATAAGAGCCCTGGAGGTAAGCATGTACACCGGTCAGCCGTTCTCCTCCTTCAAAACCAGGGGCTTCAAGGAAAGGGACTTCGAGATAGTGAAAATCGGCCTTGAAAGGCCCCGGGAAGATCTTTATGAGCGCATTAACGCACGCGTCCTCCAGATGATGCGCCGAGGCCTTGAGGCCGAGGCCCGCCGTATGCTCCCGTACCGTGACCTTCCCGCCCTTCAGACGGTTGGCTACAAGGAGATGTTCGATTATTTTGACGGTGTCACAGACCGTGAAGAGGCCGTTCGCCGCATCCAGGTGAATACCCGCCACTACGCCAAGCGCCAACTCACCTGGTGGCGCAAAGATCTTTCTATCAACTGGTTAAAGGTATAGCGGTGCACTTTTAGGTGCACCGCTATACCTTTAACCTATTGAGGCTCCGTTGGTTACAGCTTTCTGGGGCGTGATGAAGCGCATCTTGCCGTCACCCTGCTTTGCCATAAGGATCATACCCTTTGACTCTATGCCGCGGATAACGCGGGGAGCAAGGTTCGCAAGGATGCAGATCTGCTTACCCACCATATCTTCCGGAGAATAGTACTCTGCAATGCCGGAGACAATGGTGCGCTGGTCAATGCCCGTATCAATTGTGAGTTTGAGAAGTTTATCCGTCTTTGGAACGCGCTCTGCGGCGAGAACCGTAGCCGTTCGGATATCCATTGCTCCAAACTGCTCGAAGGTGACCTCCGGTTTCTGCGGCTCAATCTTCTTTGCGGCTTCTGCAGCGGCCTTTGCGGCCTCGGCCTCCTCACGGGCCTTCTTGATGGCCTCCAGCCTTGCAATCTGGGCATCGATCTCTGCATCCTCAATCTTACGGAACAGCAGCACCGCCTCTCCAAGCTGATGCCCGGCCGGAAGAAGTTCAGCGTTCCCCAGCATGTCCCAGCTTAGCACGAGGTCGGAGGCAGTGGTGCCCAAATCCATGGCCACCCACGGCCGGGTAAGAGGGAGGGGCCCATCGCTTGCGATGGGAGGGGCCGGAGCGTAAGCGGAGGCGATTTGGACACTACTGCCTCCGACCGACACGGTGTGCACAGCCTTGCCTTCATCGGCCTTATAGAAATTGACGGTAGGAGTGCCTTCACCGGCGCGGTAGTCGTGACCGGCGTTTACGCCAACTTTCAGGATGTCCCTCAGTTTCTGGGCGCTGAACGGAGTGAAAGGCTCAAAGGCAATTGCTAGATCGGCACAGATCTGAAGGCAGGTGTAAAGGATGCTGGCGCAGCGGTCCATATCCTCCTTGGCAACCTTCCAGGGCTCCATGTCTGAGATATATTTGTTGCCGATGCGTGCCATATTCATAGCCTCCTTCAGGGCCTCCCTGAAGTGGAAAGTCTCAATGTATTTTTCAAGCGCCTCACGGCAGGGCTTAAGGGCCTCAAGCGTCTCTGCATCAATTGCTTCCGGCTTTTTGTTTTCAGGAACGGCGCCGCCAAAGTACTTATGCGTAAGCACCACGGCGCGGTTCACGAAGTTTCCAAAGACGGCAAGGAGTTCAGAGTTGTTGCGGGCCTGGAAGTCCTTCCAGGTGAAGTCGTTGTCCTTGGTCTCGGGGGCATTTGCGGTAAGGACATAACGCATCACGTCCTCGCAGCCCGGGAACTGCTCCTCATATTCATTAACCCAAACGGCCCAGTTGCGGGAGGTGGAAATCTTGTCACCTTCAAGGTTCAGGAACTCGTTGGAAGGGACATTGTCCGGAAGGATGTACGTTCCCTCGGCCTTAAGCATTGAAGGGAATACGATGCAGTGGAACACAATGTTATCCTTGCCGATAAAATGCACCAGACGCGTCTGCGGGTCCTTCCACCACTTCTCCCAACTCTGAGGCAGGAGTTCCTTGGTGTTGGAAATATAGCCGATGGGGGCGTCGAACCACACATAAAGCACCTTACCCTCTGCGCCATCTACCGGAACGGGAACGCCCCAGTCAAGGTCACGGGTGACGGCACGGGGCTGCAGGCCGCCGTCCAGCCAACTCTTGCACTGGCCGTAAACGTTGGTCTTCCACTCCTTGTGCTGCTCCAGGATCCAGTCACGGAGCCAGGGCTCGTACTTGTCAAGGGGAAGGTACCAGTGCTTGGTCTTCTTCTTCACGGGAGCGCTGCCGGAGAGCCTGGATTTTGGCTCCAGAAGTTCTTCCGGGGAGAGGGTGCAGCCGCATTTCTCACACTGGTCTCCATAGGCGTGGGGGTTGCCGCACTTGGGGCAGGTGCCCTCTATGAGACGGTCCGTGAGGAACATCTTTGCCTGCTCATCGTAGAGTTGCTCACTTTCCTGGGTGATGAAAACATCCTGGTCATAGAGTTTACGGAAGAATTCGGAGGCGTTCTTTGCGTGAACCTCCGATGACGTGCGGGAATAGATGTCAAAATTGATCCCGAGACCCGTGAAGGCGTCCTTCATTACACGATGGTACTTGTCCACAATGTCCTGGGGAGTTACGCCCTGGTCCTTGGCCTTGATGGTAATGGGCACGCCGTGCTCGTCGGATCCGCACACAAACACCACGTCTTCCCCGCGCATTCGGAGATAACGTACATAGATGTCTCCGGGGATGTAGGCACCGGCAAGATGGCCGATATGTACGGGACCGTTGGCATAGGGGAGCGCGCAGGTCACCAGGGTTCTTTTGTAACTGCTCATTTCTTTATTCTTCCAAGTTTTATGTTGATGGTCTTTTTGAGGGCGTTTACGCTGCTCAGTTCCGTCAGAAGCCGGGTTGACTCTTCCGGGGAGGCGTTGGCCAGGCGGCGGTTAATATCGGCCTGCTGTGCCTGGAGGCGTTTGTCGTGGTAGGCAAGTATGGCGCGGGGCACATAGGTTACCAGCCAGGAATCCGTTGTGGTGAGGGCGTCGGAGAAGTTATGGACGGTGAGTTCATACTTTTCCGTGGCAAGGTCTGCAGCCACGCCGGCAACGGTGCGGTCTTCACCGTTGAGGAGGGAACGCACTATGCCGTCCTGGTCCAGGCCTTCGTCGTAGAGGGCGAAATATGCGTTGTAGGCGGCCTGGTAGGCGGGATTTGAGAAAGCGGCGCTATCTCCGGTGAGGGCGGCGTCTATGAATTCCGCCACGGTCTGGGAACCGTCAGGATTATAGAACTCCGAGTCCGTTTCAAACTTCAGTTCGGAGCATCCGTGCCGAAGGATGAAGCCCAAAAGTTCGCGCTCGGAGGGTTCTGTGATGTTCACCGCCCTTTGCGGAGTCCTTGCCTGCGCTGGCTCTGTCATTTCGACCGGAGCCGAAGGCGATGCGGAGAAATCTCCTCTTCTGCCGGGCATCTCCTTCCTGGCATTCTCCCGGGTTCTACGCACGCGGTCCTGGATTATATCGGCCTCAATGCCAAAACGGCGGGCAACGGTGTCCACGTACACCTGGCGCTTGATGGCGTCCGGGATATCGGCCACGGTATCCGCTATCTCGTTGATGAGGTTGGCTTTCTTGAGGGGGTCGTCGCCGGCTTCTCCAAGGAGGAGGTCCGTCTTAAAGGCGATGCCGTCCTGCTGGTGGGCCGATATGAATTCCCGTATCTCCTCCAGCGTGTGCTTCCGGGAGAAGGAATCAGGGTCATCTCCGTCAGGGAGGAACACAACCTTTGGATTCATCCCTTCCTTGAGGATCATTCCTATAGCGCGGAGAGCGGCGTGGAGGCCGGCTTTGTCGCCGTCGTACATTATGGTGATGTTCTCCGTGAAGCGCTTTATGAGGCGGATCTGCTCCTCCGTGAGGGATGTGCCGCAGGAGGCCACAACGTTGGTAATGCCCATCTGGTGCATCATCACAACATCCACGTTGCCTTCAACGAGGATGCAGCAGTCCTGCTTTGCTATCTCGCTTTTGGCAAGGTAGATTCCAAGGAGATTCTTGCTCTTTATGTAAATCTCCGTTTCCGGTGAGTTTACGTATTTTGCGGGGTTGTCACTCTTGAGGGTACGGCCGCTGTAGGCAATCACGCGCCCGCTCACGGAGTGGATGGGGAACATCACCCTCTCACGGAACTTGTCTATGAGGGTGCCGTCTTCCTGCTGGATGGCAAGGCCTGCCGCCACAAGGAATTCGTCCTTGTAACCGGCTGCGCGGGCTGCTTCCACAAAGGTAGCCTTCCCTGAAGGGGCCCAGCCAAGGCTCCACTTTTCAATTGTGGCGTCCTCTATCCCACGCTCACGGTAATAGCGGTAACCAACAGCGCGGCCTTCACCTGTCTTTAACTGGTCGGAGAAGAACTGACGGGCAAATTCAGATACCGCCATAAGACTTTCCGTGCGCTGGCGCGCTGCAATCTGCTCCGCGGTCTCCTCCTCTTCCTTTACCTCTATATTGTATTTCTTTGCAAGGTAACGGAGGGCTTCAGGGTATGTGAGATGGTCATAATCCATCAGGAACCCCACGGCACTTCCGGCTTTTCCGCAGCCGAAGCACTTGTAGATGCCCTTTGAAGGGGTTACGTGGAAAGACGGGGTTTTCTCATTGTGGAAAGGACAGCAGGCCACATAACTGGACCCGCGGCGCTTGAGCGTCACGAAATCCCCTATAACCTCCTCTACCCGGGCGGTATCAAGGATGAGGTCTACTGTCTCTTTTGGAATCACGTTCTATTCCTTCTCAAAATCCACCTCTTTGGCATCTGACAGGTTGGTGATGGTTACCTTGCCGTCATCTGAAGGGGCCTGGGTGGTGGGGCCGTCCTTAGGGGCCTCGGGAGCCTTGTAATGCTTCTCCTGCCACAGAGCCTTTGCCTGGAAATAGGCGTCACGCCCATACCAGAACGCGCCCAGCGCTCCAATAATGAATGCCAGTATGCTGTGCCTTGTAAGTATCCAGACGGCAAGGGCCACAAAGATTATGTCCTTTGCAAGCCTTAACCACCTGTTGTTATATCCAATATTCATCATAGCCCACAAAGATACAAAAATCCTGCGATAATCCGAGCCGATGACACATTGTCATATATTTGCCGCTTAATGTGTGATCAAAACAGCCGCCCACTCCAGTTGCTGGGCCGCTGGTAACCGTAAAACGCCCCTTTCCCGGTAACTGGCTGCCCTTTGGGCCGCTGGTAACCGTAAAACGCCATATTTCCGGTAATGAGCTGCCCCGGCGGGCATTAGTTTGCGACCTCGCAGAGGAATTTTAATCTGAGCAGCCTGATTTCGATGTCCTCGTAATCGGCCGATAATTCCGCGCGGGCATCGGCAAGAGAATCCGATGCAGCGTCATTCTTGAACCAGTCGTAGAGTTCCTGAACCACCTCAGGATCAAGGTTTTCTGAGATATAATAGCCAAGATTGAGCCTTGTGCCGGTGCTAACGATGGCCTCCATTTCCGTGAGAAGCTGATCCATATCAAGGTCCTTGGCCCTTGCAATGTCTTCCAGGGGCAGTTTGCGGTCTATGGACTGGATGATATACACCTTGTTGCCGGACTTGGAGGCAACGCTTTTGACCACAAAATCGTCCGGCCGCTCAATCTCATTCTCCTCAACGTATTTGCCGATGAGGTCTATGAACGGCTGGCCGAATTTGCGGGCCTTGCCTTCACCTACGCCCTGGCACTTTTCCGAGAGTTCCTTGAGGGTGAGAGGATACACTATGGTCATGTCTTCCAGCGAAGGATCGCTGAACACCACCCAGGGTTGGACCCTCATCTTGCGGGCAACGTCCTTGCGGAGGTCCTTGAGCATAGCCAGAAGCACCTGGTCTCCGCCGCCGCCACCGCGTACCGCTGCGGCGTCTTCTTCGTCATCGTCCTCACCTTCTGAGAACGTGCGGTCCTCCACCAGCATTAGTTCCTTGGGATGCATATAGAACTCACGGCCGGCATCAGTCACTGAGATGAGACCGTAGTTTTCAATGTCTTTTTCAAGGAAGTGAAGAATTAGACCCTGGTGGATTACGGCCGCCCAGAAGCGCTGGTCACGGTCCTTTCCGGCGCCGAACAGCGGCAGTTGGTCGTGATGATAAGATTTTATCATTGCGCTGGCCTCCCCGGCAAGGATGCCGGTAAGGTGCTCCAGTTTGAAATGCTCCTTGAGGGACTCTATGAGTTCAATGACAAGGCACATCTCCTCATGACCGTCAAAGCGCACCTTGGGATGCAGGCAGTTGTCACAGGCGCCGCAGTTGTCCTGGGTATAATCCTCTCCAAAGTAGTTGAGGAGGAGTTTACGGCGGCACTGGCTGGACTCTGCGTAGGCCACGGTTTCCTTGAGGAGCTGCTTTCCTATCTCCTGCTCCGCCACGGGCTTTCCCTGCATGAACTTCTCCAGTTTCTGGATGTCCTTGTAACTGTAGTATGTGATGCAGGTGCCTTCCTGGCCGTCACGTCCGGCGCGGCCGGTTTCCTGGTAATAGCCCTCTATGCTCTTGGGGATGTCATAGTGGATGACAAAGCGGACGTTCTGCTTGTCTATGCCCATCCCGAAGGCAATGGTTGCAACAATCACGTCTATCTCCTCCATCAGGAACTTGTCCTGGTTATCGGCCCTTGTCTTGGCATCCAGGCCGGCGTGATACGGTAGGGCCCTGATGCCGTTTACGGCAAGGAGTTGCGCCAGTTCCTCCACCTTTTTGCGGCTGAGGCAGTAGATGATGCCGCTCTTGCCGGGATTCTGGCGGATGAAACGGATTATGTCCTTTTCCGGCTCCACCTTGTCCCTTACCTCATAATATAAATTGGGCCGATTGAAGGAACTCTTGAACACGGTTGCATCCTGGATGCGGAGGTTCTTGAGGATATCGGACTGGACCTTTGGCGTTGCCGTTGCGGTGAGGGCAATCACCGGAGCGGGCTGGATTATGTCAATGATAGAGCGGATCTTGCGGTATTCCGGACGGAAATCGTGGCCCCACTCGGAAATGCAGTGGGCTTCATCCACGGCATAGAAGGATATCTTGATGCTCTTGAGAAGGGCTATATTCTCTTCCTTGGTAAGGGATTCGGGGGCAACGTACAGGAGTTTTGTGACGCCTCTCAGGAGGTCTTCCTGCACCTGGGCGATCTCTACACGGCTGAGGGACGAATTGAGGAAATGCGCTATCCCTTCCTCCGAGGATTCAAAGCCGCGGATGGCGTCCACCTGATTTTTC
Source organism: Bacteroidales bacterium (assembly GCA_017451395.1). Classification (GTDB taxonomy): domain Bacteria; phylum Bacteroidota; class Bacteroidia; order Bacteroidales; family UBA932; genus Cryptobacteroides. The sequence continues at coordinate 24,366 of JAFSPR010000046.1, read as the reverse complement.
ATCAGGGCTATGAGCGGGGAGATGACTATGGCGGTGCCCTCCATCACCAGGGCGGGCATCTGGTAGCACAGGGACTTGCCGCCGCCGGTGGGCATAAGCACAAAAGCGTTCCCGCCTTCAATCAGATGAGTGATAATGTCCAGTTGATCACCCTTGAAGGCATCCCAGCCGAAGAAGGTCTTCAGCTTGGAGTGAAGAATATTGGGATCTATTGGCATTTGCCTTATCAATGTGGTTGCATAAAATTAATCATAATAAATGTAAAAACCAAATAAAAATGCTGTTCAGCGCCTATTTTTGCCGCTCGTCGCAATTATCTATGAATTGTTCCAAAAGTTTTGTATATTTGCAGATTGAGCGCCTCAAGGGCTCTTATTGTTTGAATATTAACTTAAAACAATTTATAAAGATGAAGATTTCTAAGATTCTTGCCATCGCCGGCGCAGCCGCTATGCTGATGGCCTGCGGTTCTCCCAAGGTGGAGGGCTCAAAGGAAGTTCGTGACCTTCTCCCTGGCAAGGGCCAGATTGACACCACTTCTTACCTCCTCGGTGTTAACTTCGGTCTTGTCATGACCCAGAACGGCTTCGGTGACCTCAATATGGCCCAGGTACGTAAAGGTATGGCAGACGCCCTCAACGCAAAGGAGGGTGAGCCTATGGACTCCGTGTTCGTAAAGCAGTTCAAGATTGATCCTTCAAATATGAATATGATCATCAACGAGTTCCTCCGCAAGCGTTCCGCTTACGAAGGCGCCCTGAACAAGGAGAAAGGCGACGCTTTCCGCAAGGACTTCTACGCCAAGAACAGCGCAGACTCCACCGCTTCCGGTATCGTTTACCTCATCCAGGACAGCGGCTCCGAGGTAAAGGCTGTCTCTGACCGTGACACCGTGAAGGTCAACTATCGCGGCACCCTCATTGACGGTAAGGAATTTGACGCCAACGAAGGTATCGAGTTCTCCCTCAACCGCGTCATCCGCGGCTGGACCGAGGGCATGAAACTCGTCGGTGAAGGCGGCAAGATCACCCTCGTGATCCCTGCAAACCTCGCTTACGGTGAGCGTGGTCCCCGTAACATCGGCCCCAACTCCACCCTTATCTTTGACGTAGACCTCCTTGAGGTTCACCCCTACGTAGAGAAAGAGAAATAGTATGGCACTTGAACTGGAAGGAACGCTGAGGCACAAGTTGGCTTCGCAGCAGGGAACGTCGGCACGCGGCGCCTGGGCAAAACAGGAGTTCATCCTGGAATACCCTGACGGCAATTACACCGCGCAGGCTTGTTTCACGGCTTTCGGCCAGGACAAGGTGGCAGAACTGGACAAGTACCAGATTGGAGACCGTATCAGGATCTCCTTCAACATCAGAAGCCGTGAATTCAACGGCCGCTGGTACAACGACCTCCAGATCTGGCGCATCGCTCCTGCCGGCCAGCCCACGGCGGCTCCCGCCGCTCCCGCAGCGCCTCAGGTTCACGCCGCTCCGGCTCCGCCCCCGGCGTTTGAACATGCTCCGGCTCCTACGCTGGACGATATGCCGGGAGAAAGCCCGGAGGAAGAAGACCTTCCGTTCTGAATCTTTTAGGGTGGCCGCTTGGGTCACCCTTTTTTTGTCCGATAGGGCAGCTAATTACCGTAAAACGGCCTCTTTTAGGTTACCAGCGGCCCCAAGGGCAGCCCGTTACCGGAAAAGGGGCGTTTTCAGGTTACCAGCGGCCCGGAAGGGTTAAAGGTATATTAAGGAAGAGAGGTTGTCCGGAGAGAACAGCCTTACGGCCATGGCCTGGAGTTGCTCTGCAGTTATTGAGTCAATTATGCTGCGGGTTTTGGCCGATGTCAAGACTTCACCCCATGCAAGCATACTCTTTCCAAGGGAGAGGCACTGGGCCTCGCCGGCCTCGGAACTTATGGCAAGTTGCCCAAGGAGTTGTTTCCGGTATGCTTTGAGGCGCGCATCCGAAAGCGGCTTTTCCCGCAGCCCTGCAAGAATCTTTTCAATGGCTTTCAGGCAGTTATCAAGATTTGGTTTATCGCAGCCAAAGGATATGGCAACCACCCCGGTATCGGCATACTGGGTATAATTACACTCAATCCCGTACACCCATCCGCGTTTTTCGCGGAGTTCGGCATTCAGAAGTGAATTTGACGCCGGCCCGCCAAGGATGTTGCACAGCATTGCCGCAATGAGCCGCTCCGGCATCTCGTACAGCGACGGCGCCAGACCTCCTATCACGGCATTTACCTCGTGGTTATGCTTGTCAATTACCTTGTGGAAAGACATTTTTTATTGATTTAAGTATCTGCTTTTCAAGCTTGTCAAGGTCAATATCGGCCACAACGGAAAGGGCCATACGGGAGGGGATGAATTTCTCCCGGACAAAGCGTCGGAGCATCTCAGGCTTTATCTTTTTGACGGAGGCCGATGTCCCAAGGATTGGCGTTGAGAGCGGATGGCCTTCAAAGAGCATGGACTCAAACTTGTCGTAGACATCCTCTGCGGGGTTATCCTTGTAGGAAATAATCTCGTCAAGCACCACGCCGCGCTCCGTTTCAATCTCGTCCTCCGGGAAAACGGAGTCCGTGGCAAGTTCAAAAAGAAGGCCGATAGCCTTGGGGAGATCCTCCCTCAGGACTGTTGCGTGAAGCACTATCTCCTCCTTGGTGGTGAAGGCGTTCAGTTCCCCGCCAAGGCGGTCAAGGTATGAACTTATCACCCTGGCGCTTTTGCGGGAAGTGCCCCTGAAGATATTGTGCTCCGTAAAATGGGCTATGCCGGCGGGGAACCCGTCTTCGTCGCGGGTGCCTGCGCCGATTGAAAGGGCGCACCAGGCAACCTGCCCGGAAGACCTTCTGAGGGCATATTTAACACCGGAAGGCGCCGCGCCGCACCTTATCTTCTCCCCTTCAGCCATTTCAGATCCTGGGTAAGGAATCCGGCCTGGGACCTTGGCCTGATCCTGTGGCGGGAGATGTAGTAGAGTTCAAGGGTATCGGCCTTGAAGAGCATCTGGTAACTGTATGAGGCCGATGAAGGATCCACGGGTGCCACGCAGTAACTCACCAGCGTGTTCACGGGGGCGTCCACGAAGATGCCGTCTGCGGTGTCTGCATCCGTGATATGGAAATCGGGGTCAAGGTACTTCTCAATATCGGCCTCCTTCACGGAGAGGGAGATGTCTTCCCTTGCCATATAGATGGTTGTCATCCTGCCCCATTTTGCATAGTTGTCGTTGAACCATTTGTCCGGTGCGTACGCCGTTTTTTCGCTTTCCATTGCGGCAAGGGTGTAGTCCTGGATGGCCTTTACAAGCGCGCCAAGGTACACCAGTTCACGGCCGCTTCTGTCGTCGGCGGGGGCAAGGGGCAGGGAAATTACCTCGTGGTCCTGGCCCTTCAGGAGGCTGAGGAACAGGAGCCCGGGCTCTTTCTCGCCCTTGAACTTGAATGCCTGGACGGTAAGGAAATAGTAATCCTTGGAGCCTTTCAGGGCCTCAAACTCCTTCTGGGTGCAGAATTCAAAGGCCGATGCGCCCCAGATATTTGTAACCTCCTGCCTGAGTGCGCTCTGGAGGAAGGCATCTTCCGGGAGAACCACCTTCGTGACCTTGTCCTGGAAATCGGACAGTATGTAACTCCGCGTCTCGACGCGGCCCTGGGCCATTGCCGTGATTGCTGCAATAAGACACAGAGTAAGAAGTATCAGCATTTTTCTCATTGTGCTATGAATGCGTATGTAATTGTGCCCATCTGGCGGGCGGGAGCCTGGGCGGAGGCGTTGAACTTGGACAGCCTTGCAGCGCGTACGGCAAAGGTACGGATGCAGCCATCCGTGGCCGATACCTTCTCATCCACCTTGGCGTTTACCACATCTCCCTGGTTATTCACGGTGATTATGACCGTGACCTCTCCGGCTCCGTAACAGCGGTAGGCCGGTATGGGAAGGCGGGTGGCCTTCCGGCCGTCAAGGCTCCAGGAAAGAACGGAAGGACCACTGTAGGGCTTTACCTCCTCCTGCTTCTTTGGCTCGTCCTTCTTAATTGGCTCTACGGCTATCTCGTCCTGCTCCTGAGGAAGCTCCTGCCCTTCCTTCAATTCCTGAGCCAAACGCTCGGCCTCTTTGTAGAGCTGCTCGGCATCAGTGCCTCTGTCGTCCTTGAGGGCGCTTCTTTCAACGGTGACGTTCCTGACCGGCACTCCGGCGGTCGCAATCATCTCCTCAAGTTGCTCCGCGGCGCTTTTCAGAAACTCTTCCTTCTTCTGAAGTTCTTCCAGTTCCTCCTGCTTTGTGAAATCCAGGACAAAACTGTTCTCCTTCTGGACTTCCATTCCAATCCGCACCAGAAGCAATACGATAATCACCGCGAGATGGATGCTCACGGTGATGTAAATACCTGCTTTCTGGTCCGGAGTCAGTCTCATTTCTTGCTGCGGCGTTTCCTCTGGTGGAGAGCCTTCTCAATGGTATTTGAGATTATGTCGATAGCCACTTTGTTGTGGCCGCCCTGGGGCACTATAACATCGGCATAACGCTTGGAGGGCTCTATGAACTGCAGGTGCATGGGCTTCACTGTGTCGCAGTAGTGCTCTATGGCCGTTTCAATGGTGCGGCCGCGCTCCGCGATGTCACGGACCATAATCCTCAGAACCCTGTCGTCGTCATCGGCGTCCACGAAGATCTTTATGTTCATCTGGTCCCGGAGTTCCTTGCAGGTGAAGATGAGGATGCCTTCAATGATTATCACCTCTGCGGGCTCCACGGTGATGGTTTCCGTGGTGGAACGGGAGCAGGTGATGTAGGAGTACACCGGCTGCTCGATGGTTTTTCCGGCCTTGAGTTCACGGATCTGCTGGCACATCAGTTTCCAGTCAATTGCGTCCGGGTGGTCGAAGTTGATGTTCTTCCGCTCCTCCGGCGGCACGTGGCTGGAGTCTTTGTAGTAGGAATCCTGGGGAATAACCACTACGCGTCCCTGAAGTTGTTCCGTGATTGCGCGGACAACGGTTGTCTTTCCTGAGCCGGAACCTCCGGCAATGCCGATTACTAACATTAGAATTCTGCGTTTTTAGGAGTTCTGGGGAAGGGGATGACGTCACGGATGTTGGCCATACCGGTCACAAAGAGGAGGAGCCTCTCGAAGCCAAGGCCGAATCCGGAGTGGGGGACTGAGCCGTAGCGGCGGGTGTCGATGTACCACTCAAGGTTCTTGCGGGACATTCCAAGTTCGTCGATGCGGGTTTCCAGTTTCTCAAGATCGGCCTCCCTTTCAGATCCGCCGATGATTTCTCCGATCTTGGGGAAGAGGACGTCCATACCGCGTACGGTGCGGCCGTCCGGGTTCTGCTTCATATAGAAGGCCTTGATGTCCTTGGGGAAGTCTATGAGGATGACGGGCTTCTGGAAGTGTTTTTCCACAAGGTAACGCTCGTGCTCACTCTGGAAGTCAGTGCCCCAGTGGACGGGATACTCGAACTTGACGCCGTCTGCAATGGCCTTTTCAAGGATTTCCACGGCCTCAGTGTAGGTGACCTTCTGGAAAGCGATGCCAAGGACGGAGCGCATGCGCTCGATGAGGCCGTCGTCGTATTTGTCATTGAGGAACTGGAGGTCGTCCATACAGTTGTCCAGAGCATACTGGACAAGGTATTTCACGAATTCCTCTGCCAGGGCCATATTGTCATTTATGTCGTAGAAGGCCATCTCCGGCTCAATCATCCAGAACTCCGCAAGGTGGCGGGGTGTGTTGGAATTCTCTGCGCGGAAAGTGGGGCCGAAAGTGTAAATCTCACCAACAGCCGTTGCTCCAAGTTCACCTTCCAACTGGCCGGAAACGGTAAGGGAGGTCTTCTTGCCGAAGAAGTCCTTTGAGAAGTCTACGTTTCCCTTCTTGTCAAGGGGGATGTTCTTAAGGTCCATGGTGGTTACCTGGAACATATCTCCGGCGCCTTCAGCGTCACTTTCTGTGATGAGCGGGGTGTGGAGGTACACGAAGCCTTTCTCGTTGAAGAACTTGTGGATGGCGAAGGCCATTGCGTTACGGATGCGGAGGACGGCCCCGAATGTGTTGGTCCTTAGGCGCATATGGGCAACGCTTCTGAGGAACTCAAGGGTGGTGTCCTTCTTCTGGAGCGGGAAACGCATAGGGTCGCATTCTCCAAGCACTTCAATTTCCTTTGCCTGGATCTCCACTGCCTGGCCGCTTCCCTGGGACTCTACAAGGTCTCCCTTTACGGCAAGGGACGCTCCGGTGGTGATTCTCTTTATGAGTTCTTCGTCGAAGAGTTCCGTGTTTGCTACTATCTGGATGTTATTGATGGTGGAACCGTCGTTGAGGGCGATGAACTTCACCTGTTTGTTTCCTCTCTTGGTGCGTACCCATCCTTTGGCCAGCACCTCTACCCCCGGCTCCATCTGAAGCAGAGCCTTGATTTTGGTTCTTTTTAGGCTTTCCATAAACATTTTACTATAATCATGCAAATATAGCATTTCTTTGCCACCTTAGCAAAAAAATCGGCCCCCCGGGGTGCGGGAGGCCGATGAAATGAATGATAAGAGATTACTTCTTGATCTCTTCCCACTGGTACTCGTAGACCTGGTCTACTTCTCCGTCATAGTATTTGGTAACCTTGGTTACAAAGCCATCCTTGTCCTTCTCGTACTCGTGAGTGGCTTTGCTTTCGCTACCCTCCCAGAGAGCCTCGTCAAGCAGATGCTTTGAAGGTTTGCCGCAGAGGCCAAGCTCGAAGATCCAACGGGGAACGTCGGTCTTGTCGGTTGCATCGGGGAAGATGCCGGCTACGTTCTCGTCGGCGAGGAAGCTCTGGATTTTCCATTCCTCTGAGCCGTCATCCTTGAACCTTGACCACTTTGCAAGGTCGCCGTCTTTCCAGCTGTAGTTGCACTTTACGGCGTTGTCGCGGTCCGGGCGGGTAATCTTGAGAAGGTAACCGTTGGCGTCATAGGTGAAGCCGAAGGTGTCTTCCCATTCGTTTGCGAAGGTGGTGAGGAAACCGTTGTCGCCAAGGGTGAGGACCCAGTTGCCCTGCTCCTCGCCTTCCTTGACATACTTTGCGGTGCCAACCTTGCCATTCCAGGTGAATGCCCAGGTGCGCTCGCCTTCGTTACGGTTTACATTGACAAGCTTGCCGTCACTACCGTAGGTGAACACATACTTGTCCCATTCGTCACCGCACATCGTGAGGCGCTTTACAATCTTGGGTTCTTCCTTTGCGCCCTTGTTGCAGGCAACAAAACCGAATGCTACTGTTAGCATTGCTACTGCACAGAGAATTCTTTTCATAATGCAAATGTTTTAAAGAGTTAATGTGTTAGGAAATATAGTTTATAGGTTGTTTAACTGCGTTTTTACATACTCCATCCCGGTGAGGAAGTCAAGGCGGGGATCGTCAAGATGATTGCGGCACCGGTACTCGAACTTGCCACCGGCGGCCTTGCACTCCTTGTAGAGGAGGTTTGCGCTCCTGTATCCCGGGTCTTCATCACACTGGCCGATATAGTAGTATTTCTCAGCGTCTATGGTAACCGGGGCCTTGACAACTGCGTTTTCAAAGTAGAGGGAGGAGAACAGGCTCTGCTTCTCCAGGACATGATTGCCGGTTTTGCCGATGGCAAGTGCCTGGGTATATGTTGCGGGATAGATGTCCTTATAGAACGCTACCCATTCATGGATGTCTTTCTTTGAGATGTCGCAGGGAATAAGGACAAACTGTTTTGATGAGAGTCCGCGCTGGATGATGGACATCCCGTCCTTAATCCATGACGGGTCCGTGCCGTCGTAGGCGATGTAGATCACTACGCCCTCTTTTTTATCGGCCTTGGAGTATGCTTCAGATACGTAGATGCCGTCTTCCGTGAACTGGACGTCCTGAGGAACATTAACCTCAAGAAGTGATTTCTGCCACTCGGTTTGACCTGCCATGATGGATGAGAAATATGGAAGTACCTCTTCCAGGGCACCTCTCCAGTATGAAGATGAATGTCCTCCATTCCATACGCGGAATTCATGGGGATAACCGTTGTCACGCATGAGGACATGTAGGTCGTCGTTGGCTATGAGGAGCTGCTCTTCGTCGTCTCCGCAGGTTAGGAACCAGTGAACCTTTGTATACTTGTCAAGGTTTTCGGCGGTGAACTGGTGGAGGGGGCAGTGCTCCTTATAGTAATCGGTGATACGTCCGTCTCCGCCTTGTCCCAGGCCGCCGAAGATCTTGCCCCACTGGCCATCCCATCCGGTCTGGGATTCGGCCTTATATTGGTCGTCGGTGCGCATTGACATGGAAAGCGGTGCGCTCATGGAGAAGAGTTCCGGGTGCTTCATGGCGTTTACCATGGCGGCAAAACCGCCCATGGAATAGCCTATGGTGCCACGGTGCTCTTTGTCGGCAATGGTGCGGTATGTCTTGTCTATCATGGGGACAAACTCCGTGGCAATCATGGTCATGTAGGAAAAATGGCCGTCATATCTGTCACTACCATACGCCTTCCACCCCATGGGAAAGACGTAAATCATGGGCTCCAGGCCCTCTTTTTCAAGCTTGGTTATCTTTTCCTCGCCCCTGAGCCAACTGCCGTTCCAGGAGGTGTTGTCATCTCCAAGGCCATGGAACATATACATCACAGGATAGCGTTTGTCCGGATTATCATTGTAGCCCGTGGGCAGAAGGATGTCGTATGGAACATTCCTGTCAAGCACGGCGCTGGTAAAGGAAAGGTTGGTGTTATACCTTCCCAGCGGAGCGGGTTCTACTTCCGGCAGCACGCGTTTCTTTTCGCAGCCGCAGGACGTGAGTGCAAAGAGCGCTGCTACTGCAATTATGATTCTACTCCTTATCATATACAACCATTTCTTGTGCGTACAGTTCAAAATCGGGGTGGGGGTTGTTGAGGCGGAGGGTAAGCGTGTGCTCCCCGCTGTCAAAACAGTAGGCGCTGAATATCTCATACTTCCGCGTGATATAATCTACGGGCATAGTAAAGGTTTCCAGTTCAGTGCCGTCCAGGATAGCCGTGACGGATGCCACATAACTGTCATCCGCGTGGCCGGTTTTCCGGACGCTTCCTTCCACCACAATGCTGTTTCCCTTGAACGGGAACAGGGCCTCGGTGGTGAAGGCTTTCTTGAGCACTCTCTTTTCCACGGGCTTTATCCCCTCAAAGCACTGCTCGTAGCGGACGGGCTGTGGTTTCTCAACATTAAATAAGATGCCGTTATCCCCTGATTCGTTGCATTTCAGGATAAGATTCAGGTTTTCCCGGCACACCTCGTCAAGGCTCAGGGATGTATAGGGGAAGGGGATGTCCTTGATTTTCTCCGCACCCTTTTTCCAGTAATCGGGGATGGCGTCGTAGCCGTACATCACGCCAAGGATGCCGGCGGCCGATGCAGGATTGCAGTCGGAGTCGTTGCCGCAGCGGGTGCTTATGTCCATAGTCTTCAGGAAATCACCCTCTCCGTAAAGAAGGCCGATGACGACGAACGCGGAATTGACGGTGGCGTCAATGTTGAAACCGTTCCAGACGCCCTCGGGGCAGCCTACGTCGTTGGCGTGACGGTTTGTCACCTCGAACCAGCACTGTTTCCAGTCCTTGGGATACTGCTTCCAGAACTTTATGCAGTCAGAGATTGTGCTGTGGAACTTGGTGCCTTCAGGGATGGTCCTCAGGGCCTCCGTCAAAATTGTGGGGATATCGTCGCACACATATGCAAGGCAGTACATCGCGCCGATGAAAACGCCTCCGTACCAGCCGTCCCCGTAGTTCATGATGTGGCCTATGCGGTCGCTGAGTTCAGATGCCTTATTCACCTGGCCGGGGTAGAGCATGCCAATGAAATCGGCCTCTATCTGGAAGTCAATGTCATCTGCGTGGGGATTATATTTCCAATGCCCGCTTTCGGGGGCGCCGCGGCCGTTAAGGATGTTGTAGCGGGCTGCCTGGTTTGCGTGCCAGAGTTTGTAATCGGCATAGGCGAAAGCCTTGGCGTACTCTTCCACGGGCGCATCCAGACCGCACCGGAGCATAGTCTCCATAAAGGTGAGGTCCATATATACGTCGTCGTACAGGCCCGGATCCTCTATGTAGGTGTCATAGATGTAGTCGTCGTACCAGGGGATGGGGATTTCATCCATTATGAGGCCGCCCTTGTACTTGAATTCCGTGGGACCGCCGTAGGTGCAGCCTATGGTCTGGCCGTACCAGCCGCCCTTGATCTTGTCCATAAGGGTGGTGCTGTCCAGGCTCACGGTTTTCCCGTAAGGGACCTTGGGGACCTCCCGGGCGCAGGCCGCAAGAAGGAGAAGGGCAGCAGCGCTAATTATGGTAATACGTGTCTTCATTCTTCCTTTCGCTGTAGTATTCTATGGCGTTTATCCTGAGGAGGTAGGTTTCCGGCCTGGGGTTACGCCACACCAGTCTAACGTTGTGACGGCCCTCTTCCATACAGTATTTCCAGGCGGGTTCCAGTTTACGGGAGGTGCCCTTCATAGGAAGGATGGAAACCTGGTCCAGGGCTCCGTCTATCCAAACCTCTATCTCCGCTACGTAAGGGTCTCCTTCCTCTGCCATAGCAAATACCTCTGAGCCGACGTGCTTTTTGGCCACCCTCTGGGCGTAGTCTTCCGTGATGCCCCTCAGGCACACAAGGTTACCCCAGATCACAAAGCCGTTGCCTGAGAAGTCAAACTCATAGGTGTCACGGAGCCAGGCGTCCTTCTGGTCCCTCATAAGGGGATAGGTGTGAATGAAGTTCTGCTCCAGGGGTAGGACTTCCGGCTTGGAAACAGGAATTACAACCTCATTCTCACGAACCTCTCCGCCGTTTTTCTCAATAAGTTTGAGGGCGTGATTGTAGGAATACCTGCTGCCCTTGGAAAGGGAGACGTCAGTGCCTTCAAAGTCAAGGTCCCAGATTTCCATGACGGGCTTGCGCCAGAATTCGGGGATGCCTTCTAGGCCGTACACTACGCCAAGGACGCCGCCTACGGTTGCAGGGTTGCAGTCTGAATCCTGGCCGCAGCGGGTGGCTATCTCCATAGATTTTCCAAAGTCTCCGCCGCCGTACAGCAGGCCGATGGTGACGTATGCGCTGTTGAGTTTGGCGTCGATGTCAAAACTCAGGCCCACTCCTTTGGGACAGCCTGTATCGGCCCCCCATTTCTTGAGGACCTGGAACCAGGTGGCCTTCCAGTCGGAGGGATACTGCCTGTGCCATTTAATGACGTCGTCGATGCACTGCCGGAAGGTGCTCTCCACGGGGATTGCCTCCAGCGCCATATCCACAATCTTTGCGGGGTCTGACTCAACGAACGCGGCGCTGTAAAGGCCCGCGACGTAGGCTCCGCCGTAGAATCCGTCGCCGCTGTTCATGATGTGTCCTACGCGGTCGGCAATATCAAGGGCCTCAGGGAGCATTCCCGGAGCCATCAAGCCTATGAAATCGGCCTCAATCTGGAAGTCAAGGTCGTCGGCGTGGGGGTTGTTGAGCCAGTTGCCGGATTCAGGCGGCATTATGCCCTGGCGAACGTTGTATCGTCCGGCCTGATTGGCGTGGGCAAGGTGGTAGGGCGCGTAAGCAAAGCGGAGGGCAAGGTTGTGGGCCGATGCATCCAGGCCCAACTGTTCGAAGGCCTCGGCGAAGGTGAGGTCATTGTAGACGTCGTCAAACAGGCCGGGTTTGCGGTCCCACCAGTGCTTCACGTAGCCTTCTCCCCAGCCGATGGGAATATCTTCCGGGATAATGGTTCCGCAGAACTTGAACTCCGTAGGAGCGCCGTACACTACGCCTATGGTCTGGCCGGCCCAGCCGCCCTTGATCTTGTCCATAAGGGCGTCCTTTGAGAGGGTTACGGACTCGGGGGCCTTCGGCGCGGAGCACGAGGCAGCAAGAAGGAGCGCCAGCAGTGCCGCTATGATGCTACTTTGCTTCATAAACCTTTAATTCCGTTATTGAAATGAAGGCCGATACAGCCTTTGTGTATTTGTGCCAGTGGATGAGGACAGCGTCGTCACCGATAATCCTTACGGCCGTTGTTGTGACCTTGGGGAAGGTGAACACGAATTCCGCATTGTGGGGCTGGAAGAAAACCTCATCACAGTAAGGAAGGGCGGGGGTGACCGTTGCCTCTATGGGCACCCAGTTTCCGTTCTCATCCAGATACTCCGGATGCATATTGCTGTACCAGCCGCCGAATTCCTCAAGCGGGCCGTAGTGGAATGAAATCATATCAGTTGTTATGGGCTCATTCCAGCGGTAGCCGAAGAAGTCACGCTTGGGGGCGTTGGACTTCTCTCCAAGTGAGTAGAAAGCCGCTCCGGGGCCGCTCTCCACGCCGTCGTTGATTACATCCACGGTGTAGGCGCGGTAAGTGACGGGGATGGTGAGCCAGCAGGAATCCAGCGTGGCGCGGTCTGTCTGACGGGTAGCGGCAAGGATTTCCGCTGCCTCGGGGGCAAGGTTGCGGCCGCTGGGGGCGGGGAGTTCAAACAAGGCTGCCGCCTCCTTTGCAGGAGTGAAACGGGCCTTGCGGTTGATGGTGTAGATCTTCTCTCCGTTTTCCTCACGGACCTTTCCGCCGCGTGCAAGGATGTTCTTTTCGGCAAGAACCACAGTGCGTTCGATGAGGTCCTCGATGGAGGCGTCGGGCATATCGTAGCGGGTTACGTTGATGTAGCGGTCGTTGAAGGGCTTTTTCCAGTGATCGAACGGCATTGCGCGGTCAAGCGGAACGCCCTCTATGCCGTTGATGACGCCAAGGAGGCCGCACATGGTGGCGGTCTGGTTGTCACAGTCAAAGCCAAGGGCGCAGCCGATGAGGAGGGTCTCCTCTATGTCTCCGTTGCCGTAAAGCAGCGAGAGGATGCCCATTGCGCCGTTAAGATCGGCGTTCCAGATGCTCCTGGTGATGTCCGGCTCATTGAAATAGAGTTCATCGGCAATGACCTTGCGGGCTGCCTTCCAGTTGTCGGGGTACTGCCGGTGAAGCGCTATGCACTCGTCGATTATCCTGCGGAAGCGGTCCTTTTTGGGGAGATACTCCTTTGCGTGCCTGATGAGGGTGGGGATATCCTTTTCAAAGAAGGCCTCGGAGTACATTGCGCCGTACACTACGGTAGGGGACACTGCCCAGTCGTCGGAGGTGATGCGGGCCGCCCAGTCGGAGATGCCGGCGGCATAGGCTGGCATTCCGGGGGCGGTGTAGGCCCATATCTCGTTGATGAGCTGGGGGTCTATCTGGAACCAGTGAGGGTTGTATTCCTTGCTTCCGGTGAGGGGCGGGGTGAAGCCGTAGTGCATAAGACCAAGGGCTGCACGGTTTGCAAGCCACACCCTGTCACGGATATGGTACATCCAGTGGTCCCGCACCTGGGCGTAGGTGGGATCCACTCCGTCCTTTTCCATCATCATAAGATAGAGATACTCAACGTCTGTGTCGTCGTCGGAGAAGGCGCCGTCCACGGCGGTCATCTTGGTGATGGCCTTGTTGAACACGAAGGGGCCTTCACCGGGCTCTTCCACAAACTTGTTCTCATACTCCAGTCCGTAGATGTTTCCGACCATCTGGCCAAGCCAGGCGCCGGCTATCTTGTCCTTAAGCTCAGTACGCGTAATCTCCAGCGGTTTCTGGGCGCAGGATGCGGCAAGAAGGCAGAACGATATGATGATAATTGTCCTTTTCATGTTTACTTGAGTTTGGGGTTTGCTGCAATTGCACTCTTGGGTATGGGCAGGATGTAGTCTTTCTCCTGTTTCTGGGGTTTATTCCACCAGGGCTCAAGGTATTTGTCAAACCTTATCATATCTTGGCGCTGCCATCCTTCAAGGGCAAGCTCGTGGGCTCGTTCCCAGTAGAGGTTGTCAAGAGTGAGGTCTGCTGCGGTCATGGGGCCAAGGCCGGCACGTGAGCGGATCTGCTGAAGTTCGGGGATAGCTGCCGCTTCCCCAGCCCTGTTCTGCCTGACAAGGGCTTCGGCGTACATGAGCACTACATCGGCATACCTGAGGAGGAAGAAATCGTTCTCCATGCCGGTGTCATCTCCTGTAAGGCGACCGTCGCTCTGGTAAGTCCATTTGCCAATTCGGGCGCCCTGAAGGGCGGTGCGGCGGGATTCCTTGCCGAACACGCTTTCGGGCATATTGGGATCTATCACATAGGGGACACCGGCTTCAAGTTCAAGAGGATTTCCGTCTTTGTCATACATCTGACCATATAGCCATGTGTCTTTCTTGCGGGTATCGGCAGCATCATAACTTGCCAGGAAATCCGGCTCTCCTACCAGTCCGTCCCAGGCGTCGGCGTTGATGCCGAAGGGGCGGCAAAGATCGGCCGGGAGAGTGGACATGAAGATCACAAATGCATGGTGGTCGTCGGTGGTGTACACCGTGCTGTAGGGGATTGCGAAAATCTGCTCGGGGCAGTTTTCATTGTACACCGCAAAATTGTCCTTGTAATTGGTGGCAAGCTGATATTGTTTGCTGTCGATGACGTCCTTGCACACATCCTCCGCCTCTTTCCACATCTCCTTTCCTATCCATTTTTCAGCATTGAGGTACATCTTTGCAAGGATGGCGTCTGCGGCGCCGCGCGTGATGCGTCCATAGTATGCCGGAGTGGGCTCTACCTGCAGTTTGTCAATGTTCTCAGTGATTTCCTTCACTATGAAGTCAAAGACAAATGCCCTGTCCTTCTTGTCCGGAAGGCCCTTCTCCTTCTTGCTTATGGAGAACGGAACGCTGCCCCATCCGTCGATGGCGCACATGTAGTAGTAGGCCCTTAGGACCTTGATCTCCGCTATGACGCTCTCTTTCCCTTCAAAGTCCCTGTCCACCTCCTGGAATACGTCTAGGACATCATTACAGGCGGTAATTCCGTCTACGCAGTAATTGTAGGCCATCTCAAGCAGCCTGTTGTTGTTGGAGATGCTGTGGACGTGGACGTCGTAGTACCTGCCGTCGTCCCACCATTTTCCGTTGGGGTTGAGGGGAACGCAGACCTCGTTGGTGATTTGGATATTGAGTGTCCAGAGACTCTTTTCAGTGCCCCACACCTGCAGGGAGGAGTAGGCTCGGGCGGCATATTTTATGAACTGCTCCTGAGATGTGAAGAAATCCTCCTTGGATATGTTGGAGTAGATTTTCTCGTCAAGATTGGTACAGGCCGAAAAAGCGGCGATTGCGATAACCAGGCTTAATATCTTTTTCATAACCCAATGCAGTTAAAAGATGAGTGTTGCGCCCAGCGTGAAAGTGCTGGTGCGGGGATAATAGCTGGTGCTCTCGATACCGGGGGTAAGGCCGGAGAGGCTTACCTCTGGGTCTACGCCCTTGTACCCGGATATGCAGAGGAGGTTCTGTCCGGTCACAAAGACATTGATTCCGTGGACGAACTTATTCTCCTTAAGAGGGATATCATAGCTCAGAGACACATTGTCCAGTTTGAAGTAGGTGGCATCCTCTATGTATTTTGAGGAGTAGCGCACCTTTCCGGTGTATGCAGTGTTGTCAAGCCAGGAGCCAAGGATATTCTGTACGCCTATTGCGTCAAGGGTCTCATAGTAGGCCCTGTAGGAGTTGAAGATCTTTCCGCCGATGGCACCCCTCAGCGTGAAGCTGAGAGCGAGGTTCCGGTATTTCAGGGTGTTAGTCCATCCCAGAGTCACATCAGGGTATGCACTGCCGATGCGGGCCCACTTGTTCTCTGATACTGAACCGGCAAATTCATCCTTCAGGATGTCCTCACCGTCGGCTCCCAGTCCTTCCCAGATGGGAGCGTAGAAGGATCCCAGGCTCTCTCCTTCCATGAGGCGCTGGAGGTATGCGCCCACTGGCGTTGCCATCCATCCTATCTTGTAATCCTGATTCTGGAATTCCTCGTTGGTGAACTTGATGAGCTTGTTCTCATTGTGCGCAGCGACAAGGTTGGTGGTCCATTCAAAGTCCCTGGTCTTGACGGGAGTGGCATACAGGGTAAGTTCTATACCGGTGTTGCTGATTGAACCCACGTTGGTGAACAGCTTGTTGTTGTCGTAGGGAGGGACGGGGACGTCATACTCGTACAGGAGGTTTGTGGTGAGCCTGTAGTAGTAATCAATGGCTCCGCCGATCCTTCCTCCAAAGAATGAGAAGTCTGCGCCTACATTAAGCTCATTCTTCCTTTCCCATGCGAGGTAGGGGTTTGCATTTGATGCTGGGGCATAGGAGTTGATCCACTGGCCGTTATAGTAGAAATTGGTGCCGGATGCCATGAGCATGAGGGACTTGTAGTTCCCAAAGTCCTGGTTTCCGGTAACACCGAATCCGGCGCGGATCTTAAGTTCGTCAAGCCATTTGACATTCTTTAGCCATTCTTCCTGGCTTATGCGCCAGCCGGCGCTTACGGCGGGGAACCATCCCCATTTCTGGCCTTTTCCAAATCTGGAGGAGCCGTCACGGCGTAGGGACACGGATGCAAGATATTTCTCCTTGTAATTCCAAATGGCCCTGCCGAAGAAGGCTATGTAGCGGCTCTCGGAACGGTAGGTGTATTCTTCGGCCTGACCTTCCTTTAATGCGGTGCCGCCGCTCATGTGGTTGTATTTGTAGAAGTCAGAGTCAAAGCCGGAATTGGTCATTTCTGTTTCCCAGTTCATCTGCTTCTGCCAGGTGTAGCCAAGGATTCCCTGTATGGAGTGGCCGCCGAATGTGTTGGCGTACTGGACGGTGCTTTCCCACTGGAGGTTGTCGTAGGCATTGGCCTTGGATGTTGCCACGCCCTTCTTGCCAACCCTACCGGGGTAGAATGAACTGCGGTAATCCTGGCTGAAGTATTTTTCATCGGAGTAACTCACAAAATTGTCCCACTTGAGACCCTTCACTGGCAGGATGTTGAGGGTGGCCCTTACGCTTGCGCCCACACTTGTGGTCTGATTCTGCTGGTCACGCTCGTTGATGAGGGCTACGGGGTTGTGGTAGTCTGATTCCGTGAGGGTATAGTATCCGCCGTAAAGGGTTGCGTCGGGATTGTATACCGGCTCCGTAGGATTTCGGATGAATGCCTGACGGAAGGCGTCGTAGTTGGCGGGGTGGACCTGCCTGTTTACATAGGAGAGGTTATAGTCCAGATCCAGCCAACCCTGCAGGATTTTCTGGTTGATATTGGTCTTAATCAGATACTTTGCTGCGTCGTTGCCTTTCTGGAGGCCCTGATTCTGCTCCGTGTTAAGGACAGTGCGGTGGCTGAATTTCTCCGTCCCTCCGGCAATTGCAATGCTGTGCTTGTGGCTGATAGGGGTGCGGGTGATTTCCTTGAACCAGTCTGTATTTGCGTCCTTGATGGAAGCAGCCTGACCGGGAGCGTAGTTGTTTATGGTATAGCGGTATTCTTCGGCCGTCATGGGGATGGCGCGTGCCTGGATGGTCTGGACGGATACCTGGCCGTCATATTTGACGGAAGTGGTACCGCTCTTTGCCCTCCGGGTGGTGATGATTATGACGCCGTTGGTGCCACGGGTGCCGTAGATGGCCGCGGCCGAACCATCCTTGAGGACGTCCATGGACTCTATTTCCTGGAAATTGATGTTGCGGATATCGGCATCAATTACGCCGTCTATGATGATTAGGGGGCCCTGGCCTGCGGCAAGGGTATTGGTGCCACGGAGGAGGAACTGGTAGGAGGCGTTGGGGTCTCCACCGTTGGGGTTCACAACCGTAAGGCCGGCCACTTTGCCCTGAAGCATGCCGCCGGCATTGTTGAAGGAACCAAGGCCAAGGTCTTCGGTCTTGAGGCTCACAACGGATCCCGTCACCTCTTTCTTGGTAGTCTTGCCATAGCCTATGGCAACGGACTCGTTGAGGAGGGTTGAGGCCGATGGCGTAAGATGGATGGCGACTCCGGATGCATCGGCCTTGAAAACGTAGTCATCGTAGCCCAGGAAGGAGACGGTAATGGTGGCTCCTTTGGCAGCGGAGATGGAAAACTGGCCGTTCAGATCCGTTTCCGTGTAGTTTTTCCCGGAAAGGACGGTGGCTCCGGCTATGGAATCCCCACGTTCGTCGGAGACGGTACCGGATATGGTGATATTCTGGGCATATGCACTCCAGAATACCGCCAGGAGCAGTAGACAGGATACTAGTCTTTTCATACAATTACATTCCTGCTACAACAATACTTGCAAGGCCGGCGATGAACAGGGCGAACATAATGCCAAGGAGCCAGTAAACCTGCTTTGAGGCGCCCTTGAATTCCTTCCAGATGAATACGCCCCAGATGGCGGCGATCATGGGAGCACCCTGTCCGAGGGCGTAGGAAACGGCTGCGCCGGCCTCTCCGGCCGATATATAGTTGAGGGATGTACCAAGTGCCCAGATGGCGCCGCCGAGCATACCCACAAGGTGGGTTTTGAAGTTGCCTTTGAAATACTGGGCATAGGTGACGGGCTCTCCCACGAAGGGCTTTTTCATCACTATGGTGTTCACGATGAAGTTACTCAGGAACACGCCCAGGGCGAAGATAACCATTGCGGTGTAAGGGGTGAGTTTTCCTGCGGCGGGATTGTGGAAATCGGCCAGGTCTACACCATTATATACAAGTGCGCTGAAGAAGGACATAATGAGACCGGCAAGCACTGCCAGGATGATGCCCTTGCGGTTCTGTTTGGGGTCCCTCTGCTCGTTGGAAACCTTGCCGGAAGCGATGCCGTTGCAGACTACGGCGGCAACGACAAGGGCTACGCCAAGCCACAGGAGGCCGGTGTTCTGGCCAGCGACGGGATGGAGGAGGAGGTTATTGAGAACACCCATGACCAGGGCAATGCCAACTCCCAGAGGGAAGGCGACTGCCAGGCCCGCGATTGATGTGGATGCGCTGAGGAGTATGTTGGAAACGTTGAATACCACGGCGCCAAGGAGCACCCAGCCGATACTTGACCAGTTGGCCTGGGCAATGTCCTGGAGGAAAGGACGGCCTTCACTGCCGATACTTCCTGCGGTGAAGGCAAGAAGCAGGGAGAAGAGGACCATACCGATCACGTAGTCCCAGTAGAACAGTTCATAACGCCAGTTTTTTGCGGCAAGTTTCTGGGTGTTGCCCCAGGAACCCCAGCAAAGCATAGTGATGAAGCAGAAAATGACTGCGAGTGAGTAACTGCCAACGATAAACATAGTCTTATTGTTTTAATTATTATAAATCTTTACGGAAAGGGATGGAGTTCTGGGCTCCCATCTTCTGGACTGTAAGGGCCGATGCCGCGCAGGCGAACTCTGCGGCCTCCTTGAGGGATTTGCCTTCGGAGATGGCTACGCAGAGAGCCCCGCAGAAGGTGTCTCCGGCGGCGGTGGTGTCTACGGCCTTCACTTTATGGGCGGGGACAAAGACAGACGGGCCGCCTTCGCAGATGAGGGCGCCCTTGCTGCCCATAGTGACTATGAGTTTCCCTACGCCCTTTGCCTGCATTGCCGCCGCGGCCTTTTCTGCCGATTCCACGTCCTTCACTTCGATTCCGCTGAAGGTGGAAAGTTCCGTTTCATTGGGAATGAAAAGGTCTATGTTTCGGAAGAGTTCTTCCGGGAGAGGGCAGGCGGGAGCGGGATTGAGGACCACGGTCTTTCCTGCCTGGTGCGCAATCTTTGCCGCCTTGAGGACGGAAGGGATGGGACTCTCCAGTTGGAGGAGAAGGATGTCACAGTTCTCAAGGTCCTTGCGGGATTTTTCAATGTCTTCTTCCGTGAGGTCTCCGTTTGCGCCGGATGCCACCACTATGCAGTTTTCCGCGTGTGAATCCACATAGATGAGGGCTACTCCGGAAGGAAGATTGGAGCGGAGGATTCCGGATGTGTCAAGGCCTTCCTTTTCATACTGGGCTATGGAATTGTCTCCGAACATATCCTTTCCCACCTTGCAGATGAACTTGACCTTGCCGCCAAGCCTTTGTGCGGCCACGGCCTGGTTTGCGCCTTTTCCGCCGGCGCCCATTGTGAAAACGCCTCCCAGGACGGTTTCACCGGGACGGGGAAGTTCCGCGGTTTTTGCGGTCATATCCGTATTGCTGCTGCCTATGACCAGAATGGATTTTTGGCTCATATCTTTAGTGTTATTTTGTGCTCAAGTTTTGCGCAAACGATTGTGCTATCCTTAACAAATATAATAAAAAAACTTTAGGTTGTTTCGGTATGTTTCAAAAAAATGCATAAAAGTGTGTATATTTGGAGCGGATTTTTAACAAATGGGCCAAAAAAACACACTTTTTACCGTTTCGGAACAAACCGGATACTCAGTATCAACGGTTTCAAGGGTGCTTTCGGGCAAGGCGCGTAAATATAGGATCAGCAGGGAAGCGGAGGAAAAGATTACGGCAGAGGCCGAAAGGCTCAATTATCAGCCAAACCTCATTGCCCAGACCCTGAGGACCCAGCAGTCAAAGACCATCGGCCTTCTTATCCCGTCCGTGGATAATCCTTTCTTCGCGACGCTCTCAGGTATAATAATAGGTATACTCAATGCAAAGGGATATCATACGCTTCTGGCCGATTCCCGTGAGTCCGGAAAGGACGAGGTCCAGGAACTCCGGATGTTTATGAGCCGGAGCGTAGACGGTATCATCTGCATCCCGGCATCTTCAACGCCGGAATTCCACGAGCAGGTTTCCTCCCAGATTCCCCTGGTCCTCATAGACCGTCATTTCAAGAGCACCTCCCTGTCATACGTCTGTACGGACAATTATGCCGGAGCCAGAATGGCTACGGAGTACCTTCTTGGTAAGGGGTATAAAAGCATCCTGGCCATCCAGGGTGTGCCGGATTCAATGCCCAACAGGGAACGTGTGAGGGGATTCAAGGATGCGATAGGCGTTCACGGCGTGGCGTTCAGCGTGGTAGGTGACGCTTTTTCCGTGGAAAATGGCAAGAGGGAGGTGCTCAGCGCCTTTTCCGGCGCTCAGAAACAGTTTGACGCCATATTTGCTTTCAGTTCAACTATCCTCCTTGGGGCAATTGATTCGCTGAGGCGTCTTGGACTCAGGCCCGGGAAGGATGTGGGCATTATCTCATATGACAACAACGGCTTCCTGGATTTTATGGATCCGGCCGTCACAAGGGTGGAGCAGCCGCTGAGGGAAGCGGGCCAGATTGCCGTGGACACTCTCTTCGAGATTATGGATGCCCGCCGTGCCGGCCGTCCGGATCCGCCCTCACGCCAGATCCTGATTCCACCTACGCTGGTTGTCCGCGGGAGTTGTTGACAGCATTGCCAGATAAATCTCCCGTTTGTCACGGTCCGTGTTTTTGAGAAGCTGGATGAGCTGGCTCCTTCTTGCGCTTACTCTTTTACCGGAACTCTGGTTTGAGAACCTGGCGGTCAGATAATCCGGAAAACCTGCTGCACTGTAGCAGAAGATTGCGATATCCTCTTTGATCAGGTACGGGAAGTCATTTTTTAGTGCTCCAAGGATGCCGTCCATTTGCTTGTCCAGCTCTCTTTGGAGATGTCCAGTACTCCGGTAACTGCCAAAGCGCCGGACGCATAGGGCAGAATAGATATTCATCAAATTTTTCGGGATCACAAGAACACCTGAATCTATATCTTTCAGAAGAATTGTGAGGATAAGACCTGCGAAGTAGTATCTGCTGCGGAAAAGGCGCAGATTTTCAAGCATTTTTTTAGTTTGGGAATTGTTCATTTTTGCGGAAAATTTTGGCCGCAAAAATAGATTTGCCCATAGAGATAATGAAAAATGGCTGTGCTTATTTCGTCCCTCGGTAAGTCCCTGAGATTTAGTTAATTGTCTGGTTGTGTCAAACTGTTATATCCTAAAAACCCTACTGCAATCCCTTCTGAGGCCGTTTTTATTGGGACAAAAAATACACAATTACTTCTTATTTTAGGTGATAAACATGATAATTTTGAAAAAGACACCAGTATTAGTTTCTAAATTTCAGAAAAATTATCTATATTTGCGAAAACGAATGAGAGTGATAAGTAAAAGAGCACTTGTGGAGTATTATACCAAGCACGCCGATGCCAAAGTAGCGTTGGAAGTTTGGTATAAGAAGGTAAAACAATTGGAATGGAACAATTTCTCTGACCTGAGACGGGCATTCGGGTCTGCAGATAATGTTGGGAACAAGCGTGTAGTTTTTAATATAAAGGGAAACGATTACCGTCTTGTTGCAATCGTTCAATATGACCTGAAACGAGTCTTTGTGCGTTTCATCGGAACGCACAGCGAATATGACCGTCTGACTGAAGAAATGATAAAACAAATCTGACTATGGCAAAGATTGATTCGTTAGAGCAGTATGATGCTGTTATGCTAAGAATTGAGGAGCTCCTTAAGATTGTTGATGACGGCATGCCGGCCAATGATAAGAACGTTGTTGAATTAGCGCTGCTCAGTGACCTTGTTGAAGAATATGAGGATATTCATTATCCAATAAGTACTCCTTCTCTGACAGAAGTGTTGAAACTCAAAATGTATGAGATGGGTTTGTCTCAGGCTGCCCTGTCGTCCCTTCTGGGCATGAACCAATCCAAGATCAGCGAAATTCTTGCCGGAAAGTCAGAACCCACGCTCAAACAGGCCAGAAAGATTTCAACGGTCCTCGATATCCCTCCTTCCGTTGTCCTGGGGGTGTGACGAAAACAAAAACAGAGGGTGGCCATTTGGTCACCCTCTGTTAAAAATAGCGATGTAAGACCCTTAGTCTTTGGCCGGCTTACGCGCGGCGTACATGATCTTTGGGGCGGAGCAGCGACGCAACTCCTGCTTTACATCGGAAACGATACCCATACGGACATCCTGGTCTACCCTGAGGTTGACGGTCATAAGAGACCTTTCTGCCTCTGACATAGCATCACGCTCGGCAGCGATGAAGTCACGGATGTCGGACACTGTCTTGAAAGAGTCGTTGAGCTGGATACGGGCGTCGGTACCGTACATTGCCTGATACTGCAGGGTGGGGCTACCGATGTTGATATTGGCGCTCAGGTCTTTTCTCTCCAGTTTGGCTACCTCTGAGGCAACGGGCATGGTGACTTTCACCTTTTGCTCGGTTTCCCTCATCTGGGTGGTAACCATGAAGAAGAACAGGAGCATGAACACGATATCGGAGAGGGAGTTGGACGATGCCTGGGGGACTTCCTTCTTATTACTGGAACTTCCGAATTTTGACATAACTTTTACCTCCTATTTTTTACCGGTATCCTTAGGCTCTGCTTCAGAAATATTCTGAGGTACGGCCTTCTTTACTATATCCTGCTGTTCCTCGGAGAGGCGGGAGAACTTCTTGCCGAATTCCCTGTAGGCGAACTCGTCTCTCAGTTCGTTGACGGCTTTAACCAACTCGTTCTGTACTGCGATGTAGGCCTGGTAACTGGTACCGCGGTCGTTCTGCAGGGAAATGACGCCCTTGGAAACGTTGTAGGTTTTGCCTTCGATTTCCTTGGGTTCCTTTTCAGGAAGGTTGGGGTCATTGGCGGGGTTGGTGAGGAACTCCTTGATCTTGTCTTTCAGCATTGAGATGTCCATGGCTTCGCTACCGGCAAACAGTTTATCGGCAGAATTGATTCTGACGATGATGATGTTACGGCGGTTCACCTTCTGGTCCTGAGCCTGTTCTTTGTCAGGGATAGGAGGAAGGCGGCGCTGCAGACCTGACTGATCTCCCATGGTTGTGGTCATGAGGAAGTAGCACAGGAGCAGGAACGCGATATCTGCCGTGGAACCGATTGCTTCAAATTTTCTTCTTGCCATGGTTTACGTTACTTTTTGTTGCGAATGGCCATCAGGACTTCGCCGCAGATGATGGCGAGGATAGCTGCTCCGCCAACAAGGTAAGCGAGGTTGAGGATGGTGTCGGTCATCTTGAGTTCAGTGGCGCTGGGCAGTTTGGCACCGGAGTATCCCACAGCGGGTGCACCGGAAGCAAGGAGGTAGCAGATGCCGAAAAGAACGGCGGCGGCAACCAGGGCGATTCCGATTTTAACAAGACCCTTGGGATTGGTAGTGGCCGTAATGTACAGGCCCAAGCAGACGACGGAAGCAAGAGCGAGGCCCAGAACGATGTATGCCCAGTACAGGAGTACGTTGGTGGCGGCACCGTCATTGGCTTCAAATCCTGTCAAGAACCCCCAGACCAGGACGCCGACGCTCAGGACCATGAGGACCCAGAGAACAATCTTGATTATTTTAGCGTATTTCTGGTTCATTTTAACTGGTGTTTAAAGGGTTTTGACTTACTTCTTGTTGTTGAACTTAACCATGGTGTCCACGAAGCGGATGGAAGAGTCTTCCATGTCGATGGACAGAGCGTCAATCTTTGCGATGATGTAGTTGTAGAAGATCTGGAGAATCATAGCTACGATGAGACCGCCCACAGTGG
>JAFSPR010000001.1 GCA_017451395.1 Bacteroidales bacterium | reverse complement strand
GCTATGGCGTCCACTCCGCCGTCAAGGTTAGTGAACTTGTACAGTTCCCCCTGGTCTCCAACGCCCCAGAGATAGGTTTTATCCCAACTGAGGCAGAGGCCGGAAAGTTCCACTACTCCTGAATCGAACACCTTGCGGGTATAATTGCCCTGTACGGGCATTCCCGGCTTGTTCTGGAACTGCTCCTGATTCTCGGATATGCACCTTACGCTGCCGCCCTGGGCCGCCTTCTGGGAACTCTTTGAAGAAGTGCTCCCGTTAAGGAACACCCCGTAGCCCTGGTTGTTGGCGGAATCCATATGGGAATTCCAGATCTTGGTCTGAGTTCCGGCGCCCACGTAGGTTCCGGTAACGTCTATGTAACCCGTGTATGGGAACCACACCTGCGGTTCTCCCACGGCAAAGGCATATCCGGCCGCATATTGCCAGCCCTTGGCCGATGAAAGTGGGTCTATGGGGAAGAAACCGGAAAGGTCTTCACGCATAGGGACCTTGTATCCCGGAGGACAGGGGTCGTAGATGGTTTTGGTGGCTCCGTCTCCCCAGACGGTCTTGTCCACGGAACTCATCCAGGTGCCGTCGGCATAATAGAACGTGTCCGGATGAGAGATTGTCTCCTGCCTGGAGACCGGCCCGGCACAGCGTTTTGAAGGGGTCTCACACGAGAACGGATCCTTTCTTCCCCACTGGTACAGAAGACCGTAGGAATCTTCTCCGGCAGTGGCCGATGCTGCCTCCAGCGCACCAAGGTTACGGTCCATGGTGGTGTAGAAGGAGAATCCGTACTTGTCTCCTCCTATTTCCGTTTTCGGTATCCAGATGTGCCAGCTCCAGAGAATGGTTCCGGAGGCGTCTTTTGCTGCCACAAGGGCATTTCCGGGCACCAGGGGCTCCTTTGTGGAGAAGAGCACATACCCGTTGTAATACGAGGCGTCTTCAAGGCACTCCCCTCCCCAGAGAATCTCTGCGGAGGCCGCCGTTCCCACCGACGCGGTGCCGTTTCCTTTCACGGCCTTGAACTTGTAACTGCCTGCAGACGTCACGATGTAACTGTTGGCAGTACCGTTAAGGCCAAGGTCTGTGGCTACCGACGGATCCGGAGGATTGGGATTGTCAGGGGTGTCCGGGGTACCCGGATTGTCCGGCGTGCCGGGGTTATCGGGAGTACCGGGATTATCGGGGGTGTCGCTCTTCTCCCCGGGGTCTTCTGAGGAAGGAGGAGGCGGAGCGGGGAGATTACTCTCCCTGGTACCGCCGCAGGCAAGCAGCAGCGGTACCAGGAAAGCAACCAAAAAGACAGTCTGTATTTTCATTAAGATTGTGTTTACAACTTGACGCAACGCACGGAACCGCCACGGGAGCGGATCTGGCCACGGCGGCGGAACTGGTCTCCCACCACGCCGGTAAGGCCGTATCCGTTCTGGGTGCCGCTGTCCCATCGGCCACTCCAGATCTGGACGTCAGTTCCGGCGCCCTTGTGGGTACCGTCGGCGTCGTCGATATAGCCGGAAAGCGGGAATGTGAGGTTGCCTACGGTGAAGCGGTAGTTCTCGGCATCGAGGGTAAAGTACGCGGCGCCGCTGATGTCACTGCCTGCCCAGAAAGGACAACTGTTGTTACGCTGAGGCAACGCATATCCTGCCGGGCAAGGGTCGTAGACGGTCTTCTTTGCCTCACCCCAAAGGGCGGCGACGGGGTCATTGCCCTCGTTCTGCCAGTCTTTGTCGTCAAGGTAGTAGAACACGTTGGGGTTCTGGGCACCTCCGGCAATGGAGATCTGGTCGTTCACATAGGTGATTTCCTGTCCCTCGGCAATGGTTGCCGGGGCCGATGTCGAAGGATCGCCGATTCCCGGGAACGGATCTTTTCGGCCCCACTGATACAGAAGGCCGAAGGACTCTGCGGGAGCCGCACCGCTTGAAGGAACCGCCACAAGGGCGCCCACATTGCGGTCCATTATCTGGAGGGTGGCAAAATTGGTCTCCTCAACGTCCGTGACCGGGGTCTTAGGCATCCAGATGTGCCAACTCCAGAGGATGTGTTCTTCCTCGTCCATTGCCGCTATGAGGGCATTCCCGCCCACAAATGGCTCAGGAATGCGGAAATACATATACCCGCCTTCGTAAAGGGTGGCGTCAATGAGGCTTCCCTTCTCTACCTGGGCCGTATTGCCCATAGTCTCCCACAGGACTGCAGTGGTTTCAATGGTGCCCACAGACTCCTCCGTAAAGCCCTTCACTGCCGCAATCTTGTACGTGCCGGGAGCGGTGACAATGTAGCAGTTTGCAGTGCCTTCATCGCTTAGGCTCACGGCGTCGGAAACGTTGAGGTCCATAACGAAGTCCTTGATTTTGGAGGTGATGTTGCCAAGGTCAAGGCCGCTCTCCTTGAAGGAGACTTCTTCCTTCTCCGTGAAGACCTTCTTGGCCTCTCCGTCCTTGAAGAACTTCAGGTCGAAGCCGGCGGGAAGAACTGTTCCGGCGGGAACATAGATAGCCTTAGTGCCGGAATCAAGTTTTCCGCTTACCGTCACAAGGGCTCCCTCACGGTACTGGTTCAGGTTCTGCTCCTTGTCCGTAATCTTCACCTGTATGGCCTCATAGCCCGTTACGGCGTCTTTCCTGCCGGTAATGGCATAGGAGTCAAAATCACCGTCTACTGAGAAACTGAGCCGGGAACATACCTCAAAGAACTGGAACTTGTTCTGGGAGTCGTTGCAGGCAGCAAGGAGATAACGGTTGGAAGTGTTGAACTTGGTATAGAAGAAGCAGTGGGGCAGAAGGTCCACGGCATCGGCCGGATAACCGGCATAGAGCGTGCTCCCCACGTCTTCACGGATATATGGCACAAGGCCGTCTACGGTAAGGCTGGCCGTCTTGCCGTCGGAACTTATATCTGAGGCGGCAAGGGTAACGGTAACCTTGTCCTTGGCGTATTCCCCGTGAACCACAATCTGGTCTCCGGCCACCCAGGCGGTCTTTTCACCGCCTTCGGGAAGCACAAAACTCAGAGTAAGGGACACCGGCTCAGGTTTCACTTCCTCTTTCCCGGGAGTGTCCCCGGAAGGATTGTTTCCCGGCTTTGCACAGGAAAACAGGAATATTACTGCAGAAAGGACTGCGATGTCTGCAAATATCTTTTTCATAACGTTTCCTTTCTAAATTATTGGTCCCAGTCTACTGAAGCCGTGTACTCGTACCATTCAAGCACCGCGCTTGAAGCGTCGCCGTCGGCGGCTACGCCGATGTACATATTGATCTCGGCGCCCCAGGTGGTTGTGCACATCGTTGAGGCCGATGTGTCGAAGGAAGCCATCTCAACGCCGTTGCACAGGTAGGTCACGTGGCAGAAGCCAGCGCCAGCGGGATCGAACTTGTAGGTGATTTCCATCGGCTTGGTGAAATCAAGGCCAGTGCTGTAGGAAGAAGCGATGGACGGCTTCTGGGAGGAATCCCCGTCCGGAGCGTTGAAGTCGAAGCTGATGTAGCCGCTCTTAGGCCTTATGTCAACCTTCAGCTCTGCGCTCTTGGAGTAGCAGAACCAGTGGCGCACACGGGCGGTGGCGCCGATTGAACTCCAGCGGAAGGTATATGTGCCGAACGGCATACCGCCCTGGTTGAGACGGCAATACACGTCGCCGGACTGGCTGGCGAATAACGTGCCAACGCCCGAGGTATAAACGGGATCTATACCCTTGTCAGACTTCCACGCGCCAAGTTCTTCGTTGTCCATGACCTTGCGTACAGGGGCGATGGGGTATGCCTGCTTTAGTTCGATGGGCTTCTCAATCACGGGGTCTCCCTCCTCAAGCGGGATGCTCCTCAGCACGATGGTGCTCTTTCTGAGCGATGTGCTGCCTTCATTTGCCGTGAGCGTGATATTGAGCGTTCCGTTGCCGGTATGGCCGGTGGGGTTGTCAATCGAATACCAGTCGTCAGATTCGCTCTGTTTTTCCGCGGTCCAGGAACCGTTGGAAACAACGTTGAGGAAGGCCGATAACTGGTCATAGCCAACGCGGATCTCGAAGGTTTCGGGGTCCAACTGGACACCGTCCTGGGTGAGTTTAATCATCGCGCGCTCTTCGCCGTGACGGTCATATATGGCAAGATTGGCATAACGCTTTTCTCCGCCGTTTTCCTCAAACGCGACGGTAACGTCACCGTCCATCTCTCCGGTTTCGCCGTCGCTGATGGAAAGCCAGTCGGTATCGCCATCGGCCTCAGGAAGGACTTTTGCGCTCCACTTCTGGTTGGACAGCACCGCCACCTTGATTTCTCCGGCGGTCTTCGCCACCATAATGCCGCCCTCTATGTCGGCATCGGGCACGTTGAGGTAAGCGATACCCTTCTGGTAAACGGTGACTGTCTTGCCAAGATAGTAGTCGCTGGAAATCTTGATCTTGTCAATACGGTCGTCAAGATCCGTGTTGTCGTAGTACTGGACCTTGACGGTGGTGCTTTCGCCCTGGCCCTTGTGAACCAGGGTATCGGCAACGGCCTCACCTTCTTCCTGGCCGATTATGCACCAGTCCGGGTGGTCGCTGGTAATGCTCCAGGGCCTGTTGGACTTCACCACGATGGTAAAGGCCGCGGCGTTGATGGCCTCAAGATGGTACTCGTTCTCCACGCGGTACCGAAGGTCCACAACGTCCTTGTTAGCCTGCGGAACCACGTCTTTCGAGTAACATCCGGCCAGCACGGCGGTAAGGACAAGGCCAGTCAGAATGAAATGAAATATCTGTTTCATAACGTTCAACTTTTCAATTGTTTACAACTACCATCCGGGGTTTTGAGGCCCAAGGTTGGGATCACAGAAGAGTTCCGCCTGAGGGATGGGATAAAGGTACATCTTATCATTCCAACTGCGGTTTTCAACCAGTTTGCGGCTGTAGGTCCTGGTGCCGCCGGCGCTTGTGATTTCCACGCCGGAAACGGAGGTCTGGGTGCTCTCCGCAATTTTCCAGCGGCGGACATCCCAGAAGCGGTGGTCTTCGAAGGCAAATTCAACCCTCCACTCACGCTGGACAGCCTTGCGGAAGTCATCCTTCCCAGTTACCGTCACGGCAGGCATCCCGGCGTTTGCGCGGACCTCGTTGAGGGCCGCACGGGCACTGAGCGGGAAAGTGGCGTCGGTGGCATCCGGGCCAAGGTACTCGTTGAGAGCCTCGGCATAACTCAGAAGGATTTCCGCGTAACGGGAAACTATCCAACTGTGCTTGCCGGAAACCTCGGCCTCAGGGGTGAAGTCGCAGGACTCGATGATGTAGCGGCGGAGATAGTATCCGGTGGGAGAGCCAAGTCCCTGGCGGGTTGCTGAATAGTCGGCTCCGCCGGTGCTCACATCTATTACGGAGCCCTTGAAAGCCATTCCGTCGGCAAGGACGGCACGGGCAAGGCGGGGATCACGTCCGCCGTAAGGATCGGCGGGGTTGAAGGCGGGATCGGCGCTGTGCCAGCCGTCGGCCTCAAGGGTTACGTCATATCCGCCAAGAGTCTGAAAGGCATCCACAAGGTCCTGGGTGGGGAAAGTGCCGGCCATATAGGTGCGCTGTCCCATCGTGAACCTTGCAGGGAAGTTGGTCCTTTCAAAACTGTTGCTCTCAGAACGCATAATCTGGAGGATCACCTCCGGGGAAGGGGTGATGTTGTTGGCTTTCTCCGCGGGATCAAGCACATAAACCGGAAGACCTGCAGCGGTCTTGAGGTCTATGACTGCCTGCGCGGCCAGAGCGGCCTCCTTCCACTTTTCCGGATCTGCGCCGGTGTTGTGGAGCGGGCTTGCCGCATAGAGGAGAGCCTTGGTCTTGAGGGCCAGGGCAAAGCCTCTTGTGACACGGCCGTATTCGTCGTCAAGCATTCCAATGTAGGAATCCGGCAGATACTTGGCGCAGGTGTCGCATTCTTCGGCAATGTATTTCACAACATCGTCGAAGGGAGTTTTGCCGATTGAGTTGGCTTCCTCAACGGACAGCATCACGTCCACGGGCATCGCTATGTCGCCATAGCGGCGGGCAAGTTCAAAGAGGTAATACGCGCGGAGGGTCCTGGCCTCATAGGGGTAGAGCGCCAGATGCTCCATCTGCATATTGTACTTTGAATCGTATCTGTACCTGGAGATGTCCACGGTCTTGATGGACTGGAGGAACTCGTTGGCCGAACGGATGGCGCCGTACAGGCTCCATTTTTCGTCCACGGTCTGGACAGGACTCCAGTTGCCGTTGGTGAAACGCTGTACGGAGGCATCGGGATCCGCGTACTCGGCATCGTCGGAGCCGCAGTCCCTGAGGGCGCTGCTTACGTCGGCTATGTCCTTCCCGGGCATATATCCGTAGATGTTTGTGAGCATCCTCTGGATATTGCTGTAGGTGGAGTACATATCGTCCCTGTCGTAGAGCGACGAGGTCTCGTCAAAATCCAGGAAATGGCAGCCTGCTGCAAGCAGTACTGTAGAAAGTATGTAAAGTATCTTTTTCATATCGTTTCCCGGTTTAGAAGTTGAACTTTATACCGGCCCAGAAGACACGGGTGGAAGGATAATTGGCTCCTAACTGCTCCGGATCCGCAAAACGGATGGTGTCTGCGCTGAAAAGGTTGGTTGCGCTGATGGAAACCGTTGCGTCGCAGATTCTCATCAGGCTCCTTGGAACCGTGTATGAGATTCCCACGTTACGGAGTTTCAGGAACGAGCCGTCACGGTAATAGAGTGAACTGGAGCGGTAGTTGTTGGCTCCTGACTGCGTTGTGAGGCGAGGCATAGTGGCCTTCGCCGCATTTTCAGGGGTCCAGGGAATTTCCCGTCCAAGGTAGGTGGTGGAAATGGTGTATCCGCCGGAGCCGAGAGGCTGGTACAGCGGGGAATCCAGAAGGCTCACGGTCACTCCTGCCACGCCCTGGAAATCGGCATATACCGTAAAGCCCTTCCAGGCCGCGTGGAGGCCGAATCCGTACTGGAACAAAGGCGTTGTGGAAGTGCCCAGTTTCACGCGGTCTTCGCTGTCGATCTTGCCGTCTCCGTTCTGGTCCTTGTACTTGATGTCTCCGGGACGGACCTCGCCGAAGGTCTGGGTGGGACTTGCGGCGATGTCTGCGTCATCGGCAAAGAAGCCTATGGCCTCAAGACCGTAGCACTGGCCCACGGGATTGCCCTTGTGATAGAGGTATTCGTAAGCCTGGAAGGCCTGGCCGTCGTCAATAACCTTTGACGTGAGCAGTCCGGCATTGCCGTAGACGCCGTAGGAGAAGTCCCCTATTTTGTCGTCCCAGGCAAGGGAAAGGTCTAAGCCGGCATATTTGTACTCACCAAGGCTCTGGGCATTGGCTTCAAGGCCAAGCACTCCGGAAATGTTGGAGGGCTCAATGAGAATCTTGGTGCGGTCTTCAAGGAAGCCGTCCACGCGGGCGTAGAGGCGGTCTCCCAAGAGGCGGGTTTCTGCGCCGATGGTTGCCGTTGCAGCCTGCTCGGGGGCAAGGGTAAGGGCCGCCATATTGCCCTCTGCGCGTCCGGAGTAACTGGTGGGACCAAGGCCGAAGTTATAACTGTGGCCGTTGGAGGAGCCGTAGGCCTGGCGCCAGAGTTCGTGCTCAAGGTCTCCGTCACTGCCGGAAAGGCCTACTGACGCGAAGGCCTTCACGTAAGGCTTGGTGGAGATTATGCCGGAGACATTGAGGGCGGGATAGAAGTTGAAGCGCTTGCCGGGGGCGAGATAGGCCGATCCGGAATAGTTCAGGACGGCATCGGCAAAGACGCGCCTGTTCCAGTTGTAACTTACGGTGCCGAATATTTCCTGCGTCTTGGAGGAGGCGTTTCGCTCTGCCTCAACCCAGGAGCGCTGGCGGTATGCGGCGCTTACGTCCAGGTGGTGCTGTCCGAAGGTTCCGGTGTAATTGAGTTTGGCCATAAGGTCAACCTTCATCGAAAGGGAACTGAACCAGTGGCTGTGATCAACCGTCTTGGAGTTGGTTCCGTAGTAAGTCAGTGCCCCGCCGGATAGTTCTGCATACTGGAACTCCTTGGTTACGGTTTCCGTCATCTTTCCAATGTAGTCGAAGGCTACGGAAAGGTCGGCCGAAAGTCCCTTCACAAGGGGACTGATGTCCTGATGGATGGTTACGTCGGCAAGCACCTTGGGACGGAAGTAGAGGTTTTCACCGGACTCCTGGAACTGCGCAACGGGGTTGGCGCTGCCGTATACACCGCCGCCGCCGTAGGTGCCATCGGCCTGCTTTATGGGGAAAGCGGCCGCAGGAAGCCTGTAAAGAAGGTCCTCTATGTTACCGCTTCTCATGGAAAAGGGCTTGTTGTCCTCCGAGAGGCGCGCCATAACACCAATCTTCATTGCGGTATAGTTGGTGATGTTCACGTCCACGTTGGAGCGGATGCTCAGGCGGTTGTCGTAGACGTGGCCGTTGTAGCGGTCGTCGGAAGACGGCGTCACGTACATGGCGTTGTTCTTGAGATAATCCACCGCGGCATAGTAACGGAAGTTGCGGCTGCCGCCCGTGAAGGTGAACTGGGCGTGGTGGTCGTCCCCGTGGTTACGGAAGATCTGACTCCACCAGTCCACATTGGGATAAGCGTATGCATCGGCCCCGGCTGCGCCGTTGACAGTGCTGTAGAAGCCGTTGAGGGCGGTGTTGTTGTACGGAGCGGCAAGCCCGTCAAGCTGCGCTGCCTGGTTCACGTAATAAGCGTAGGTGTAGGCGTCGGCAAATTTTGGAATGCGAGTTGCGACGGAGAGGCCGTACTGGTACTTGGCAGTGACCTTAAGAGGGCTGTCCTTACCACGCTTTGTCTCTATCATCACAACTCCGTTTGCACCCTTGACTCCATAAAGGGCCATAGCGGCGGCGTCCTTGAGGACTGACACGGACTCTATTTCCAGGCCGGTGACATCACCAAGTTCCCGGACAAAACCGTCTATCACTATAAGCGGGCTGTGCCCGTGGAGGCGAAGTTTGGACTGATTATCCTCGCTGCGGCCTGTCCCCTGCTTTACAAGAAGGCCGGAGAACTGTCCGTACATAGCCTTGGCAATGTCCGATTCGGGGCTCTTTTCAAAAATGTCGGAGCCCGCCGTCTGGCCCTGGACCGCCTGCAGACGGAACAGGTTCCCAAGAGAGATTGAATCTATCTGGGAAGGCAGTTCCTGCGAAGACGCGGCAGTGCTGATGACCAGCAGCATCGGAAGAAGCAGTAATATATATGTATATAGTTTTTTCATCTTCGGGTACATTTTAAGATTACCAACCCGGATTCTGTGTCATACCGTAGCCTTTGTTGACTTCTACGGCAGGAATGGGAGCAAGATACCACTTGGTGTCAAAGGCGCTGTCCTGCCAGATGGGCCTGGACGGGAAAGCGAGTTTTGGCTCATAGGTGAAACTGGTGGCGTTCTTCTGCTTGTTGCCGGTAACGGTGAGAGCCCTGAGTTTTGCCGTGAAGGCTTCCTTCAGGCCCCAGCGCACCATATCGAACCAGCGGACTTCCTCAAAGCCGAACTCAAGTTCGCGTTCAAGGATGAGAGCCTTGCGGAAATCTTCCTTGCTCATTCCGGTGGCTACCGGAGGAAGACCTACGCGGGCACGGACTGCATTGAGCCAGGATTCGGCCTTTGCGTCAGGGCCGCCGTTGGACTCATTGTAGGCCTCGGCCGCATTCAGAAGGACCTCGGCAAAACGCATCAGACACCAGTGGGGAGGGGTATTTCTGTCGGCCTCCTGCTGCATGATGAACTTCATCTGCAGGAAACCGGTGTTTCCGTCCTGGAAATTGGGGCCCTTGGCGTTCACGTAGTTGGGACCCACCACGCCGTTTTTCCAGTTGTCGCCGGGAACGCAGATGTTCTCATAGAGACGGGGGTCGCGGGTTTCCATATAGGAAGAGCCGTCGATGGTAAGGTCTCCGTTTGCGTCGGACTTGAAGAACGGCATACGGTCAGAGCCCGCGGCGGCGGGATGCGCCCAGTCAAAGTTCTCCGGGAACGGGGTTCCGTCGGCATAGGGGAACTTGTTCACCCAGTCAAGGGTGGCTCCGCAGCCGAAGTCGTCCTGGAGGTCCATATTGGAGTTATGGTAACTGGTGGAGTTGCTCTTGCGTATGGAGATGATGCTTTCTATGGTGCCGCGCTTGTTGTAGGCGTCGCGGTAGGCAAGGCGATAATCCCTTGGAGTGCAATATGGCGCAAGGGTCATAGGATCCACGCCGGTTGGCGTTGCCTGCACAAGACCGTAGAATCCACCGGAAGAGAGTCCTGACATAAATTCATCGGCAGCCGCCTTTGCGCTGTCCCACAGGCCTTTGTCATAGGTTTGGCCGTAACGGACATACTTGCCCATTCCTTCCCAGTCTCCCGCGGCGGGATGCCAGGGAGTGTCGGAATTGAAGGTGGGAGATGCGGCAAAGCACAGGATGCGGAGTTTAAGGCCGATAGCGGCAGCCTTGGTGAAGCGTCCGTCCTCGGTGGCGGTCACGCTCCAGGGAAGGTCTGCAGCGGCTTCGTCACACATCTGGACTATGAAATCAATTGTCTCCTTGAAGGTGTTGCGGGGAAAACTCATCTCGTCGCTTGTCTCGATGTGCTTCTTGATGAGAGGAACACCGCCCACGTAACGGACCATATTGGCATAAGCCACGGCTATGCACATCTTGGCTTCGGCCTTCTTCTTTGCAAGTTCCCCGGCGCTGAAGCCCTGGGAGTCTTCCGGAATACGGTCGGCATTCTCAAGGAACAGCCAGGCATAGCGGATTGCGGTGTAATCCTTCTCGGAGCCGAAGCGATAGGCCTCGCCGCCAGCCGCCTGACCGGAGATGTTTGCGCCAAGCGCTCCAGTGTAATAGAGGTCATTGGGGCCGTCGCCCTCGGAGTGCTTGTTGGACACGAAGTGGTCCGTTATGGATTCAAGGATATCGCGACCCATCTTGGAGTCGAAGTCGGAGATAAGGCCGTAAGGGAGGTAGTAGTAGGCCGATGTAAGCACTTTGTCGGCATCCCTGAGGGAAGCGAACAGGGTGTCTATGGTGGCACCGGAACTTTCCGGAGCCTTGCTCAGGCCGGCGTCGCCAAGTTTGAGGCTTTCGCACGAAACCACGGCTGCCGTAAGCAGGAGGGTTGTCGTCAATATTTCAAAAAATATCTTTTTCATAAGGCAGCCTGTTTAGAAGTTGATGTTGAGGGCCAGGTTGAAGGTCTTGACCAGAGGGTAGGTACCGTCGGCGTCTGAGGAACGGGCCTCGGGGTCCTGGAGGGTCATCTTTGAGAAGGTAAGGAGGTTGTAGCCGGTGAACATAAGGCCCACTGAGCCTATTCCCAACTTGTCAAAGAACCTGTTGCGGGAGAAAGTGTAGCCGAAACTGGCGCTCTTCAGACGGATGTAACTTGCATCTACAGTCCAGAGGGTGGAGTCTTCCGAGTTCCAGGGATAGTTGGTCTTGGTGAAACGCGGGAGGTCTCCGTCTTCACGTCCGGGAGCCCAGGGGTTGTCGTTGTCAATCCAACTGCGCTCTGCGAACATCTGGAGCAGGCCGCGGTGGCCGGAGTTTGTGAACGGGATGCGGTAGTCGGCATTCCATACACGGCTTACATTGGTTGCAGCCACCCAGTTGAGGGCAAGGCTGAAGCCCTTGTATCCGAATTTCCAGTTGGAGCCGAACACGTATTCGGGACGGTCAGGGAAGCCGGTGTACATCTTGTCACGGCCATCTATGATGCCGTCCGGGATGGGATTTCCGTTAGCATCAAGCGCGCCGCCGATATCCTTGTACATGGCGTCACCGGGATACACGGTGGTGGTGGGCTGAGGAAGATTCCCGTTCAAGTGCATGACGCCATTTTCATCGGTATAGAAGTCGGACTTCTGGTACAGGCGCTCGAAGATGTAGAGGAGGTGGCGGTTGGTGGAACCTCCGGTCTGATTCTGGTAGGGCATTTCGGCCGGAACCTCGTCCATGAACACAATCTTGTTGCGGGCGAAGGTGACATTGGCGTTGATGTCATACGTAAAGTCGCCGATGTGGTCCCTCCAACCCAGTTCAACCTCGTAACCGGAATTGCTCACCTCGCCCCTGTTCATATTCTGGGGAGTGAAGGCGATGACGCCGGGAAGTGAATTTGGCTTCACAAGGATATTGGTGCGGCGCTCGTTGAAGATATCTCCGGAGAAGTGGAGCCTCTTTCCAAAGAGTTCCATATCAAGGCCGATATTGGACTTGACGGCCGTTTCCCATGTAATGCCAAGGTTTCCGGGGGTGCCCAGTTCATAGCGGGGAACGCCGCCGGAATTGTTGACACCAAAGTAGTAGGAACCCATCTCATTCCAGGTTCCTTCCATATACATAAACCTGGAGGACTGCCCCAGGTCGTTACCTACCTTACCGATGGAACCGCGGATTTTGAGAAAGTCAACAAAACTGGCATTCTTCATCCACTTTTCCTCTGAGACCACCCAGCCCACGGAAGCGGACGGGAAGAAACCGTAACGGGTCTTTCCGGGGGCGAAGTTTTCAGAGCCGTTGTAACCGGCGCTGAGGTCTATGAGGTACTTGTCCTTGTATCCATATGTGACACGACCCACGAAACCCACATAACCACGGGGAAGGTATGCAAGGGCCTTGAGGGCGGCGTCCTTGGAATCCTGATAAGGATAGTAGTCACGTGACTGGTTGTACAGCAGAAGGGCGGTCACCTGATGGGCGTGGGCGAACTTTCGGCTGTAGTCTAAGCGGGCCTCAAGGTACCAGCTTTTATCATCGCTGGTTGAGGGGTCGCTCCAACTGAGTGGAGCCTCGCTGCCGGAAATGACGGTCTCAAGAGTACGGTCAAAATCGGGATCGGCAATATTGAGCCCAGAGTCATTGTTCCAGGACGTATACTCATATGTATAATGGAGGCCGCTTCCGCCGATGCGGTACTTCTTCATAGTCATAGAGGCGTCGTAGGAGCCCCTGACGCTGGCGCTGAGGCCTTCCGTTATGAAGTCCAGTTTCTGGTTGATGGTAAGGTCCATCCCCAGGGTGGTCTTGTACTTGTCCGTATAACCCGTCATATAGTAGTACTCCCAGCCGTTCCACTTGGTAAGACCGGAAGGAAGGGCGCTGGTGGAGACACTGGTGAAGGTCTGGTCCCCCACCACGCCGGGACTACCCACGGGGTGGGCCCACAGCATAGTGAGCGTCCAGATATTGTCACGGGTTGTATAGGGCTCGTGGGTGTCTCCGATAACACCGCTTATGTTGAAGTGCATATCCGTGGTCTCCGTGAGTTTGAAGTCCAGGTTTGCGCGGTAGTTATAACGGTTGTAGTTGTAGTTGTTGTCATAGTTCACCCCGGGAATGGGCTTCAAAAGACCATTCTGGAACATATAGCCCATCGACACAAAGTAACGGACCTTGTCCGAGCCGCCGGAGATATTGATGTTGTTCTTGGTCTGGAGGAATGCCTTACGGAACATTACCTCGTTCCAGTCCGTGGAGGGGAACATTATGGGGTCTGAGCCCGTGCGGTATGCCTCGATGGCCTCAGGTGTGAAGTACAGGCCGATATCCTCCTTTCCGTCGTTCCACTGGTAGACGTTGTAGTAACGCGCGAAGTCGTAGGCGGAACTCTGCTTGATGTAGGACATGGGCATCTGGACACCCGTGATGGAACTTACGGAAATCTTGGGCTTGCCGGTGTCACCGCGCTTTGTGGTGACGATGATGACACCGTTAGCACCCCTCACGCCGAACACGGCGGTTGAGGCGGCGTCCTTCAGGATGGACAGGCTCTCGATTTCATTGGGGTCTACGGTGTTGAGAGGGCGCTCAACGCCATCCACAAGGATGAGCGGGGTTGAAGCGCTCTCTGAGAGGGAACCTACGCCACGGATGTAGATCTTGGCGTAGTCCTCACCGGGCTGACCGGTTTCCTGGATGGTAGCCACACCGGGCATCTGGCCGGCCAGGACGTTGGTCACGTCGGCCACAGGCGCCTTGATGAGGGCTTTTGAGTCTATGGTGGTAAGGGCGCCCGTAACCGTTGCCTTGGTCTGGGTACCATACGCCACCACCACGGTGGCTTCAATGGACTGGGTGTCGTCCTGGAGCACCACCGTCAGTGTCCGCTGCTTGCCGATTTTCACCTCCTGGGTAGTGTACCCCAGGGCGGAAACCTCAATCACAGCAGTCTCTCCGGGGACCGTGATCACGAATGATCCGTCCACCCCGGCGGCAACACCGGTGGTTGTCCCCTTGAGGGTGACGCCGGCGCCGATGACAGGAAGCCCTTCACCGTCTATCACCGTACCCTTGACGGTGATGCCCTTCTGGGAGAACGCGGGAACGCTTCCCAGGACGGCCAGAAGACACGTGAGCGCAGCCAGTCGGAGAAATTGGACTACTCTAGTGTGTTTCATTGGTTAGTTTTTTATGGTTATAATTATTCTAATACTGTTCCCTTTCCATAAAGTGCTCCCACCAGCGCCTTCAGAAGGGCGTGGTCGGCAGAGTCGCAGCGGTACTCCCAGAACATCGCTCCAAGCATTCCGCCGGCTTTCACGTAAGCGCCCTTGAACTCAACGGACTCAGGGTCGTCGTAAGAGAGGACGTTCTTTCCGGAATCATCGGCCAGATACGGCACCATAGATGTGAACTCCCACATACGGTGGACGTTCCTTGCAAGGGCCGCTCCCTTGTACTTTCCCTTCTCAAGGATGTCCGGGATTTCATAGTACCTTACTGTGTAGTCGAAGATCTTCTGGCCTGCGGCAGGAGATTTCTCCGCCTTGCCGTAGAAGGGGATGCCCATTACCATACGGTCACGGGACACGCCGCCTTTCTCGTGGGCGTCCACGCTCTCGTCCCAACTGCGGTGGTTGAAGACGGCCGATTTGTGGAGCGGTGAATTGTGACCGTTTGGTGCCGCTCCCATATCGTAGGTCATCACGTTCACATAATCAAGATACTTCATTGCATTGGGCCAGTCCACGTACCTGGCGCTGGACGAAGAGGCAAATGATATAATCTTGTCCGTACCAAGTGTCTCACGGAGTTCCTTGAGGACAAGGTTGAAGTTGCGGGTATCGGAAGGATCGGCCCCGGTTTCGTTGTCGGCGCTCTGGGTGGGATACTCCCAGTCTATGTCCACTCCGTCAAGGGAGTGTTTGTCCAGGAGGGATTTCACGCTCTGACAGAACGCCGTGCGTTTTGCAGCGTCACGGGCCATCATTGAAAAGCCGTCGGCGTGGGCTCCCCAGCCGCCTATCATAAGCATCACCTTGAGTTTGGGGTTGACGCTCTTCAGGGCCACCACATCCTTGATGGGGGCCTTCTTGGATTCCGTGATCACAATGCCGCCGTCTCCGGTGGAAGGGTTTGCGAACCGGCCGTGGGCATAGTTGATGTGGGTAAGGAGGGACACCTCCGGAAGGACCTCCGTGTACTCCGTAAAATACGCAAGGACAATGGGCGTCTGGCCGATGTCCGTGCAATGGGTACCGTCTGCGGTGGGGTCCTGGCTCCCTTCTCCGCCGCCTCCGTTTCCGCCCTGAGTGGTGTCATCTTCACCCGTAGCCGGCGGTGGAGGCGGGAGTGTGTTGGCATTACCGGGCTTGGAGCAGGAACAAAGGTGGAGCATTGTTCCCGCAGCAAGTGTGGCCAGTAATATTACGAACAGTTTTTTTAACATATAACGTTAAGTG
>JAFSPR010000045.1 GCA_017451395.1 Bacteroidales bacterium | reverse complement strand
GTACTTGCTGTTTCACCCGGAAAACTCATCCCGCATTTTGGACTTCCCTGCTTTGTGGGAATGAATCCACAAAACAAGCCAGGCGTTTGCCTGGCTTGTTATGTAGCCCCACGAGGAATCGAACCTCGATTTAAAGTTTAGGAAACTTCCGTTCTATCCGTTGAACTATGAGGCCATCACTTAAAAAAGAGCTCTTACTCTGCGCTCTTTTCAATGATCTGACGACCACGATAGTAGCCGCACTCAGGGCATACACGGTGATACATCACTGTGGCTCCGCAGTTGGGGCAAACGCTCAGAGTGGGAACGGGAGCGAAGTCGTGGGTACGACGCTTATCTCTTCTCTGCTTTGAGATTTTGTGTTTAGGATGTGCCATTGTTTATAATTTTAATTGTTTATTTTTCTTTAAAAAGTCCTTTCAGAGCCGCAAACGGGCTGTTCTGTGTGCCAGCCTCCTCGTCCACATGCTCACTCCGGCCCAGGAACCGGACGGTGTCCGGGTTGCACTGCCCCTGAGGATGCACCCTTTGCAGGGGCATTGCCAGGCAGATGTAATCATACACCTCCTGACTGAGATCCCACTCGATTTCCACCGTTCCCGGTTTGAAAACCTCCTGGGGATTCTCATCCACCGGAATCTCCAGTGGCTCCAGACAGCGGTCACACTGGACTGTAACGCTTCCTTTAAGGGTGACGTCCGCCTCTACTTTCTGCGAACCCTCCTTTGTCACTCTCACTTCCACGTTTACGTTTGCGTCCAGGATTTCCTGATTGCCAAACATTTGAAAGAACTCTGTGCCTGCCGTAAAGCGGAATTTCCGCTCCCCGGCAGCCCAACCGTTCAAGGGTATTATGATTTTACACATTACCTCAAAAACTGATTAAGGGGTGCAAAGATAGCAATAATTTTCCAATTATCAATCTTCTGAGACGGAATTTCTTTTCCTGTCCAGAGGATCAAGCTGAATCTTACGCATTCTCATATGGTTTGGAGTAATCTCCACAAGCTCATCTTCCTGGATATATTCCAGGGCCTCCTCCAATGAGAACTTGATTGCGGGAGGAAGGACCACCTTCTCATCACTGCCGGAAGCGCGCACGTTGGTGAGCTTCTTGGTTTTGCAGATGTTGATGTTAAGGTCCCTCTCACGGGTGTGCTCCCCTACTACCTGGCCGCCGTAGATTTCCTCTCCGGGCTCCACGAAGAAACGGCCCCTGTCAAGGAGTTTGTTCATAGAGTAGGCAATGGCCTCGCCGGTTTCAAGGGAAACCAGGGAACCGTTTGAACGCATCTCGATGTCTCCCTTGTAAGGCTGGTAATCCTTGAAGCGATGGGCAACCACGGCCTCACCCTGGGTGGCGGTGAGAAGGTTGCTCCTGAGGCCCATAAGACCACGGGTAGGGATCTCGAACTCAAGGAGAGTACGGTCTCCGCGGGGTTCCATCCTTATGAGGGCTCCCTTACGGCGTGTGGAAAGTTCAATGGCCGCGCCAACGAACTGCTCCGGAACCTCTATGGAAAGTTCCTCGATTGGCTCGCACCGCTGGCCGTTTATGGTCTTGTCCAGCACCTTGGGCTGGCCAACCTGGAGTTCAAAGCCTTCACGGCGCATAGTCTCAATGAGCACTGAAAGATGCAGGACGCCGCGGCCGTAGACCACAAAACTGTCGGCATTGATGCCGGGCTTCACCCTAAGGGCAAGGTTTTTCTCAAGTTCCTTTTCCAGACGGTCCTTCAGGTGGCGGGAAGTGACGTTCTTTCCGTCCTTGCCGAAGAAGGGGCTGTTGTTTATCATAAACAGCATACTCATGGTGGGCTCGTCCACGGCGATGGGAGGAAGGGCCTCCGGATTCTCGATATCGGCAATGGTGTCTCCGATTTCGAAGCCTTCGATGCCAACTACGGCGCAGATGTCTCCGCACTGGACCTCGTCCACATTGGCCTTTCCAAGGCCTTCAAACACCATAAGTTGCTTGATCTTTGACTTCTCCACAATGTCGTAGCGCTTGCAAAGGCTAACGGGCATTCCGGTCTTGAGGCTGCCGCGGGTAATGCGGCCCACGGCAATCCGGCCCACATAGGGGCTGTACTCCAGGGAAGAGACAAGCATCTGGGGCGTGCCTTCGTTCACCGCCGGGGCGGGGATTTCCTCAAGGATGGTGTCAAGGAGGGCGGTGATGTCACCGGTGGGCTTTTTCCAGTCCTGAGACATCCAGCCCTGTTTGGCCGATCCGTAAATTGTCTTGAAATCAAGCTGGTCCTCGTTGGCGCCCAGGTTGAACATAAGTTCGAAAACCTCCTCCTGGACTTCGTCCGGGCGGCAGTTAGGCTTGTCCACCTTGTTGATGACCACGATGGGCTTCTTTCCCATATCGATGGCCTTGTTGAGGACGAAGCGGGTCTGGGGCATACAGCCTTCGAAGGCATCCACAAGCAGCAGAACGCCGTCGGCCATATTCAGGACGCGCTCCACTTCCCCGCCGAAGTCGCTGTGGCCGGGAGTGTCGATGATGTTGATTTTCACGCCCTTGTAGGTGACGGATACGTTCTTTGCGAGGATAGTGATGCCGCGCTCCCTTTCAAGGTCATTGTTGTCCAGGATAAGGTTGCCAAGATCCTCCGGACGGCGTACAAGATTTGCCTGATAGATCATTCTGTCAACGAGGGTGGTCTTGCCGTGGTCTACGTGAGCGATGATGGCTATGTTTCTGATGTCCTGCATATTAAAAGTGCTTCTTCTAAAAATCCTGCAAAGGTACTAAATATTTTGCCTTTTCGCAAAGACGGAGTTTGTGCACATATGGAGTGAAACGGATAATTATTTTCATCGGCCCCAGAAGGGCTTTAAAGGCCGATTTTTCCTCAGTCCCGGCCGAGTTTCGGGCATTATGCCGCATTTATCCGTTTCAGCGGCCAAAAAAATCGGCCTCAGAAGGGCCTGTAATGCCGGTTTTTCAATTAAACGTTTCCCGTTTTGTGACACGGATAACTTTACTCACCTTTGTGGGAAATTGATGCCTATGAAAAAGTTTGCAATGATGCTGCTTGTCCCAGCCCTGGCGCTTCTCTCCTGCCAGAGGAGCGGTCTTCCGGAAGAGAGTTCCGTGACGGCCGATGGAGAGATCTACCACGATATGATCCAACTTGGGGAAAAACTCAACGACCCCTACACCGTGGCCAATATGCAGGCCGCCCTCACCAAGGCGTATCCCACCAAGGCAGGACGCGTAAGTCTATCGGCCACAGACCTTTACGTAAGGTTCCTGCCAAAGGACGACGCCCAGATGGACACCCTGAAGGCCCGCGGACTCTACCTTATGGACCACCCTATGGACTACCGCATCCTCCGCGAGGGAGACTACTATCAGGACCCGGAGATAGGGGACGACGCCATCACCTGGCAGTACTCGGTGGTGCCGGCGGGCTTCAAATTCCCGGAAGGGC
The DNA here is from genome assembly GCA_017451395.1 of Bacteroidales bacterium. Lineage (GTDB taxonomy): Bacteria > Bacteroidota > Bacteroidia > Bacteroidales > UBA932 > Cryptobacteroides. The sequence goes on along the minus strand of JAFSPR010000045.1, from coordinate 12,301 downwards.
TAAGGTACGAGGTCCTGGACGAGTGCTATCTTGCGGACAATGACGTTACCAAGGCCGATGACATAAACTGGCTGGCCGTGGAGGAAGAGGCGTTCAGGCTCACCGGAAACGAAGACCTCTGGTGCCCTCCCACAAAGGCTGGCGCAGTCCCCTCCGGGCGCATTACAATTACGGATCCGGAGTTCAGCGGAGGTAAGCCCATAGGCGTTTCCGGGGTGCAGGTGGTTGCAAATATCTTCGTGAAAATAGCAACCTGCTTCACATCCAGGGACGGCTACTACACTATGCCCAAGAGTTTCTCCGGAAAGCCCCGCTACAGACTTGTTTTCAAGAACGAAAAAGGCTTCTCCATTGGCTTTAATTTCATAATTGTACCTGCCTCGGTGAGCACTCTGGGACTTGGTGGCCCGGAAGGGGTTGACGTGGAAGTGAACACGTCATCGGACGAAGCCCTTTTCCGCCGATGCGCGGTTAATAACGCCGCCTACGACTACTGGTCCCGCTGCACGGAGACAGACCTTGAGATAGCCCCGCCTCCCGGAGACCTCCGCATCTGGATTTTCCCCGGCCTTAGCGCATCCAGCGCCTGTATGCTGCACCACGGCGCCTTCCTTGACAACGACCTCCTCAGAAGATACCTTGGAGTATGGCTTGGGCTTATCCAGATATTCCTTCCGGACATAACGATAGGCACTTCCGGGCAGGAGAATTACAAGGCCATATTCAGCGCCACAAGCCACGAACTTGCCCATTCAAGCCACTTCGCGAAGGTTGGAACAGCGTTCTGGTCGCCCTACATCCAGTACATCATCCAGTCATTCGTAACCGGCGGCGGTCAGTTTTACGGAACCGGCAGCGCGGAAGGCTCAGGCTACTGCGAGGTTGGCGAGATGTGGGGCTACTTTATGCAGGCGTCGCTGATGAAAGACCGCTACAAGGGGGCTATGGCCACCTACGGAGACAGTTTCTGGTTCAAGCCTGATATCCTAACCTACCTTTACGAGCGTGGAATGACAAGAGGAGAGATTTACCGTGCCCTCAACGCCAATGCCGTGGATATCGGAAGCCTGAAGGAGGAACTGATAAAGATAGCGCCGGGACTTGAGGATGAGATTGTGGAGACATTCCAGCGTTATGGCAAGTAGAAGGGTCATTCCGGCGCTTCTTGTCTCTTTCCTGGTCACATCCTGCGCCGCCGTGAAAGAAGACCGCCGGGACTGTCCCTGCTCCCTTGCCCTCCATTTATCCGGCCCGGGGCCCATCGAATACCGCGTGGAGAGTGTTGACGGAAGCGTATTGCACGTGGGTTCAGTCCAAAGGGACACCGTAATCTACCGCGATGTCCCCAGGTCCCGGGTAAGGATAATGGCCGTTTCGGGAGCCCCGCTGACGGACGGAGTCCATATCCCCTACGGCTCCGAGAGCCCGCCCCTGTACCTTTATCACGGCATCATATCGGCCAAAAGCGAAGCCCTGAAGGTGAACGCCGCCCTCCATAAGAATTTCTGCCGGCTGACACTTGTCCTTGACGGACCGCCCGGAGACGGGGAGCCCATTGGAATATCTGTGAGGGGCACCGTGGAAGGAATAAGCCTGGACGGGAGGCCTGCACCGGGTGATTTCAGATGCAGGGCGGTTTCCGGGGTATGCTCTCTTCCAAGGCAGGCCACAAGTGACCGTCTCCTTCTTGACATAGTGATGGAAGACAGGGTGGTAAGGACTTTCGCCCTTGGCACCTATATCCGCGAGGCCGGATATGACTGGACGGGTACAGACCTTGAGGACATCACCATCCACATCTGCCTTTCCGTAACGCACATCCGCTTCCGGATCGGTGACTGGTCACTGGAGCAGTGCATCAGTGTTGAAATTTAGAATGTAAATGTTTGGAGTTCCAAAAATTCTTCCTATCTTTGCAGTCCCGAAAAAACTCCTGCGCGGATGGCGGAATTGGTAGACGCGCTACTCTCAGGAGGTAGTGTCCGAAAGGACGTGTCAGTTCGACTCTGATTTCGCGCACCAAAAAAGACTGGAAATTTTTCCGGTCTTTTTTTGCGTATACACAATAAATTTGTTTTTCTCTCAGTTTGCACGTAAATTTGCGCTATGAGTCAGAAGGAACAGACAATGCTTGAGCTCATTAAGAGCAAGGTCCGGGAAGTAATGCCTTCCGGTATCAAAGCGTATCTGTACGGCTCCCGGGCACGTGGAGAAGCCCATTCAGACTCAGACTGGGACATTCTCATCCTCGTAGATGCGCCCAGTGCGAACATCGGTCTTTATGATTCCCTGGCATATCCGCTCACGGAACTCGGTTGGGAACATGGTGAGGTTATTGTACCCGTCATCTACTCCCGCGACGAATGGAACCATCCTTCTTCACTTCTTTTCCGCCGTAATGTTGAACAAGATGCCATTGCCCTCGTATGAGTCTGTCACAAGAAGAAAGATCCATCGTTGTCGGCCTTGAACTGGAAAAAGCCGACAAATTCCTTGCCCAGGCCGAGGCCGTTGCAGCGCTCGGAATCTGGGATGTTGTCGCCAACCGAATCTTTTATGCTGCATTCCATGCCGTGTCGGCCCTGCTGATAAACGACCACATCGAAGTCCGTAGCCATAAGGGTGCGGGGCTGATGTTCGGTCAGAAGTATGTCATGCCCGGTATATTCTCTGCCGATGATGGCCGTCTTTACGCCAAGCTACAGGATCTCCGGGAAAAAAGCGACTACAACCTGGTGTACCAGTCCGACGAAGCGGAAATGGCTCCACTCATAGAAAAGACAAGAGACTTGATTGAACGTATCAAGATAAAAACTAAGTAAAACAGGCGTTATTTTACACCTATTTTACACCTTTGAGTGAGTTAAAACACCTAAACGCTTGATAATAAACACTATACAATTGATATTTCAGCGCTGATTTCGCGCACAGAAAAGGTGACCGTAAGGCCACCTTTTTTGCTATTTACCGGCTTCAAGGACCCAGCCGCCGCCGGGGGCCAGGTGGATGGTGATGAGGCCGGGGACGGCGGCTTCACTGCGGGTGAAGTCCCGGCCTACCCTGTGGGCATTGGCGCCATCGGCAAAGATGACGGCCTCTCCGGGGCCGATGAAACTGAGATCCAGGGTGAGATTCCTCTCCTGAAGGCCATTGAGGGCTCCCAAATACCATTTTGAGCCCTTCCTGCGGGCCATGACAACATACTCCCCAATCTTTCCGTCAAGGGCAATGGTCTCGTCCCAAACCGTGGGTATTCCCGCTATGAAATCCGTGCATTCGGGCTCCTGGAGGTAGTTGCTGGGAGAATCGCAGAGCATAGTGAGCGGAGCGTCGAACACCACATATTCGGCCAGCTGGTGGCAGCGCGTTCCCTGGGACATGGGCTCTGAATTCACGGGCCGATAATTCCCGGCGGCAGCATTTCTCATGGCTCCCTGGGTGTAGTCTGCGGGACCGGCAACCAGACGAATGAAGGGAATGGTGACATCGTAGGTAACCTGATCCACCTCCGGGGCGGCCCATTTCATGTTCTCAAGGCCGTATACGCCCTCGTAGTTTACTATGTTGGGGTATGTACGGTTGAGGCCGGTGGGAGGATATGCTCCGTGGAAGTCCACGGTCATATGGTATTTCGCGGCAGTAACTGCCGCCTGTTCATAGAAGCGCACGATATCTTGGTCGTTGCGGTCCATGAAGTCTATCTTCCAGCCCTTTATGCCAAGCTTCGAGTAATGGGCGCACACGGCGTCCATGTCCTTTTTGAAGGCATTGTAGCCTGCCCAAAGGATAAGGTTCACGCCTTTTGACCGGGCATAAGAAGACAGCATGGGAATGTCTATCTCCGGCACCACCTGCATGAGGTCGGACTGCCCCGTAACGGACCAGCCCTCGTCAAGGATTACGTACTCTATGCCTTTTGCCGAAGCAAAGTCTATGTAATACTTGTAGGTATCGTTATTGATTCCGGAAGCGAAGTCAACCCCGTAGATATTCCAGTCGTTCCACCAGTCCCAGGCCACCTTGCCGGGTTTTACCCAGCTCCAGTCCACGGGTTCTGCGGGCTTTGCAAGGCGGTAGACCATATCACTTTGGGCAAGTTCCTTGTCCTCCTTTGCCACAATCACAACGCGCCAGGGGAATTCAGTGGCATCCTTTGCAATATAAGGCTCCGCGGCCGTCACTATGCTCTGGAGCATGTTGTGACCGCCTTCCTCCTCCTCTTTTGGCACCGGGGCGAATACGCCCTTCAAGGTGCAGGACGCGTTACCGTTGTAGAGGAAGAGGCCGGGATAATTCCGTAAATCGGCCTCCGTGACACAAAGTTTTACGCTGCCGGAGTCCAGCGTTACCGGAGAGAACGCCAGCCTTTTTGCGTCCCATTTGCTTATGGCCGATACCGTGTACTGGGACTCGAAAGAGGACATCAACTGGCTCTGTAGGGTTTCCGTATGCTGGCTTACATAAGGGATATACGCCTTGTAATCCTTTGCAAACGAGAATTCCGCGGTTTCGGCCTTTACGGTAACGGGGGCGGCCGACACAAAGCGGTACGCCAGGCCGTCGTTGTACAGGCGGAAAACTACGCTGAAGCCCTTTGCGGGAAGGGTTACCTCATTGTAGCGGTCCTCAACTTTGGAACGCTTGAAAAGGATAGCGTCGAACTCTGCATTTACGCTGCGTTTTTTGGCCGAACGGAAACGGGAGCCTGCACCCCATACGGTGCCGTCCTGAAGGGTAAGACCTATTTTGGAGGGCTGTATCAGCCCTTCCCCGTCACGCTCCAGGCTCCAGGTGAGCTGCGCTCCGGTTTGTATGGTGGCCTTGAGGCGGCCGTCGGGGGAAGAGAGGGTGACTGGCTTTGCTGCGTAGGCTGCTACCGCGACAAAAGAAAGGAAAAGGCTGAGTATGCGTTTCATGGCTGCTAGAAGTAGGTGACTGTACTGCCGGAAACTGCGCTGAGGAGTTTGTTTGCAAGGGAGGACACGCCAAAACGATAGAGGTCCTTGTTCATCCAGGAGTCTCCCAGGACGGTTTTGCCTATGGTCCAGTAGCACACTGCGTCAAGGGCCGATGCAATGCCGCCGGCGGCCTTGAAGCCAACCTTCACGCCGGTGGCCTCATAGTACTTCTTGATGCACTCGCACATTACCCAGGCGGCGACGGGAGTGGCGTTCACCTTTACCTTGCCGGTAGAGGTCTTGATGAAATCCGCGCCGTTTTCCATTGCAAGGAAGGAGGCGTCGGCAATGAGTTCCGGAGTTGAAAGAAGGCCTGTCTCAAGGATTACCTTCAGGACTACGGGACGGCCCAGTTCCTTGGCAACGCGGTCTATACACTCGCGGGAAGCCTTGATCTCAGCGCCTGCGGTCTCATAGTCCCCTGCCAGGAAACTGTTTAGGGCAAGGACTATGTCAATTTCATCGGCGCCGCCGCGCACTGCAAGTTCAATTTCCTGGAGTTTCACCTCAATCCAACTCTGGGATGTGGGGAAGCAGCCGGCAACGGTTGTTACGTGGAGGGCGGGGTCCTTGCGGGTTTCGGCCACTACGTGACCAAGGTTGGGGTACACGCATACGGATGCGGGGAGCGGCCAGCCGGGGAATGCGGCGGGGATGCCGTTCACCTTCTCAACCATCTTCCTTACGGAAGCGGGGGTGTCGTCAGAGGAAAGGGTGGTCTGGTCCATAATGCCGAAGCAGGCCTTGTAGAGATCCTCGGAGGCAATGTTCTCAAGGTTCTGGGCAATGAGGGCAAGTTGGCGGTCGATTGCCTCTTTGTCCGGCGTATAGCCGTATTTTGCGGAAAGTGACATAGTTTTATGCTTTAATTAGTAGTTTATATCCTTCATCTATAAGCGGCTGCACAAGGGAGAGCATCTCCTCATAGGAGTATTTCCCAAGGCCTTTCATAGGGGTTTCGCGGTCTATGGTGTAAACCTGGATCTCACGGGGATTGATCTGCCTTACAATCTTCATCCAACCCTGTACCCAGTCTCCTGTGGCCCAGCCGGGGCCTTTCAGGAACATTGTCTGGAGGATGAAATTCCCTTCAAAGCGGGTCATCCACTCTACAATCCTTGAAACGTGATACTCCCCTGCCGGACGGTTTACAAGGGCCACCTCATTGTCCGTAGGGGCATCCAGTTTGAGGATGGGGTTATCCACCTTCCTCAGGGCCTCGAAGATTCCCGGCTCACCGCAGCGGGTGGCGTTTGTAAGGACTGAAACCTTTGCCGACGGGTAATACCTGTCCCTCAGGGCTATCGTAATGTCTACGATTGCTGCAAACTCCGGATTGAGAGTGGGCTCTCCGTCTCCGGAAAAAGTGATGGAGTCTATGGGAGTTCCGGCCTCAAGGCAGGAGGATAGTTTTGCCTGAAGGGCTTCCTCAACGTCCCGGGCCGATGGAAGGGTACGGTCCTGAAGGCCGTCCTTGTTCCAGCCGCACTCGCAGTAGATGCAGTCAAAGTTACATACCTTTCCCTCCCGGGGAAGAAGGTTTATCCCAAGGGAACTTCCCAGCCTGCGGCTGAAGATGGGGCCGAAAACAGTGTCTTCCCTTAGCATAGGCGTGTGGATTTATTGTTTACAATACGTACCACTCCTGGCTTTTTGCCGGACTCAAGGGTGCCAAGGACGCTCTCCTTTCCAAGGAAACGGGCGCCGTTAAGGCAGGCCCAGGTGAGAAGTTCCTGCATGGGAACGTCAAAGGCACGCCTCAGGCACTCAATCTCATCTATCATTGACAACTGGTCATTGGAAGACAGGGAATCAGTGCCGATACAAATGGGAATACCGCTCTCCCTCATCACGGGGATGGGAGGAAGGGTATTGTGGATGAAAAGGTTTGACAGGGGGCAGACCGCAATGTAGGGGTGCAGGAGCACCTCACGGGCACGGGCGGCGCCTTCCGGAGTAAGGCAGCACTCGTGGACAAGGAGGACATTCCCAGGGACGGGAGCCGGTACGGCGGCCGTCACCCTTTCAAGGAAGTACTCCAGGGAACTTGTACCCGTAACGGGAGGCGTAGGGATGCCGTTTCTCACGCGGTTGTCCCACATAGGGCCGCGGCCATAACGCATCATTTCCTCCTCCTCATCAGACTCTTCTGAGTGGAAGGAAAGGAAGCCGCTGCGGAGCCCCGCGGCCGATGACGCCGTCACCAGTTCCGGGCTCATAGTGTAGCAGGAATGGGGCGTAGGGGCAGCGTCAAGGCCGTATGAAGCGGCCTTTTCCTGAAGGGAGGTGACGTGCTCCATAACGGAGTCACACTCCTCCGGAACCGCCCCGAACACCTCCAGGAAACTGCGGGTGTACATAGGGTGCGAGGCCTTGACCTCAAAGGAATCGGCGCAGTTGGAAATATCGGCCATAGCCTGTACGCCGGAGGCCCACATTGAGTTCATAGCCTCCCTGAGGGCCGATATCTTTTCCTCCATGGAGGAAGTGTCCCTGAGCTCATTTATCTGGTCTATGAAGCCCGCCATACCCGTTCCCTTACGGAACAGGCCCTTCATATAGGAGAGTTCAACGTGGCAGTGGGCGTTTACAAAGCCGGGGCAGATGAGCCCCTCATCTACGGGGCCGTCAGCATGACCTGCCGCCAGGATGGCGCCGTCCGGGGCAACATCTACATAGCCGTTTTCTATTGGCTCACCTGCCAGGGTGTAAACTGTGCGGGCCGTGTATCTCATAGGGAATCCTTTTGAACTGCAAGAGAATCCTTTTGAACTGCAAGGGAATCCGCCACTGCAAGGGTATCGGCCTTGACCTCAACCGTATCCCTTAAGAAAATGAGAGAATCCCTGGGGATGAGTTTCAGGGAATCAATTTCCTTGTGCATATAGGCGGAGTCCCCCTCAAAACGGATTTTAAGGGTATCTACAGGCCTTACGCGGGGTTTGGGGAACTTGGTGGTGTCTATCTTCTTGCCGTAGATGGAAAGCATCTTCTGACGCCACTGCTCCAGCGCAACCTCGTTTCTTACAACCTTGAGTTCCTTCTCTATGCGCTCTGCCACGTTCCCCATTATCTTCTCCATCTTCTCCGGCTCCGCCAGGTATTCGTGGAGACTGTACAGGTAGTCGTCGGTGTCATAGCCCCTGGATTCAAGGATGCCTTCGTAGACAAGGGATGTATCGGCCATCTGCTTCAGGGTGCGGTCCTGCTTTATCTTCTGGTCCTGGATGAACATCTCATAGAAGATCTCCTCCATATCACGCCTGGATATCTTCTTTGGGCCGCAGGCCTGGAGGGCCAGCAGCGCTGCAAGGAGAACAAGTATGATATGACGGAAGCGGGGCATCTCTTACCTCAGGACTGCTCCGAAATCTGTCTTAAGGGCGTCCAGGACCCTTTCCATGGTCTTTTCCACCTCAATGTCCGTGAGCGTGCGCTCGGGGTCCTGAAGCACGAAGTTAAGGGCGTACTGCTTGCGGCCGGCGGGAATCTTTTCTCCGCGGTATACGTCAAAGAGGGTAACGCTCCTGATAAGTTTCTTGCCTGCGCGAATGGCCGATTTCCTTACGCCCTCATAGGGAACAGACTCGTCCAGAAGGATTGCAAGATCCCTTCTCACTTCAGGGAACTTGGGCAGTTCCCTGAAGGAGAACTTGTCTCTCTTTACAAGGGTGAAGAAGACTTCCCAGTTGATCTCTGCGGCAAAGACGGGCTGCTTGATGCCGAAGCGCTTTGAAAGCACGGGGTTGATGGTGCCCACGGTTGCAAGGAGCACGGGCTCACGGCCGGGGAGACTGTAGGTGATGCCTTCGGCGAAGATATCTGCCGGCGCAGAGCCGGAGATGAGGGTGGAGACATCCACGCGGTAACGGGCCATAAGGGCCTCCACGTAGCCTTTAAGTTCAAAGAAATTGGACTTCCGGGCGGGATTTCTCCAGACCTTATCCGGGGCGCCGGTGAGGAAGAGGGAGAAGCAGCGGTGCTCCTCGTAGCCCTCAAGGGTGGTGCCGTCCTTTTCCGGGAGCCTCTGGTATACGGAACCGTACTCGAAGAACTTAAGGGCCGATGCCTGGCGATTGAGGTTATACGCCACAACCTCAAGGCCGCTGAGGAGCAGCGTCTGGCGCATCACGTTAAGGTCACTGCTCAGAGGGTTCACTATGTGGACGCAGCGCTCTGCGGGATAAGTCTCAAGTTTGGTGTAGTAATCCTCCTTGGTGAGGGAGTTATTCATAGTTTCCGTGAAGCCGTTGGCTGCAAGGAAGTTGGATATGTTGTTGCGGATGGCCTCAGGGTCCGGCTGGGCGCTGGGCTGGACGCTCATCTTGAGCGTCTGGGGAAATTCTATGTTGTTGTAGCCGTAGATGCGGAGGATTTCCTCAACTACGTCGCACTCGCGGGTAACGTCCACCATATATGTTGGGGCGGCCACAAGGGCGCCGGTGGCCGTTTTTTCCACAAACTGATAGTTAAGGCCCTGAAGGATCTTCTGGATGGTGCCGTGACCTATCTTCTTCCCTATGAAGTGCTCAATGCGGTTGTAATCCAACTCTATCATTGCGCGGCCGATGGGCCTGGGATAGAACTCACGGACCTTTCCAACAACCTTTCCGCCGGCAATCTCCGTGATGAGGAGGGCGGCGCGTTTTGCGGCGTAAAGGGCGGCCTCGGGGTCTGCGCCACGCTCAAAGCGGAAACTTGCGTCTGTGGAAAGAGTCTGGCTCTTGGCGGTCTTGCGGATGCTCACGGGATCGAAGTATGCGCCCTCTATGAACACGTCCACGGTGCTGTCGGATACGCCTGAATCCTCACCGCCGAATACACCTGCAATGCACATGGGGCCGTTCACGTTTGCAATGACAACGTCCGAAGCGTGAAGTTTACGCTCAATCCCGTCAAGGGTCCTGATGGGCTCTCCTTCCTCTGCGCGGCGCACTATCACCTTTCCGCCGTCAATCTTTGAGGCGTCGAAGGTATGGAGGGGCTGGCCGGTCTCGAAGAGGACGAAGTTGGAGATATCCACCACGTTGTTGATGGGCTTGAGGCCGATGGAAAGGAGCCTGTCCTGCAGCCACTGCGGGCTGGGGGCCACTTTCACGCCCTTCACGGTGATGCCGGTGTAGCGGGGCGCGCCATCGGCCGTGAGTACCTCTACGGGGATGGACTCCCCTTCCCCTTCAGTGAAGGCTTCCACCGAAGGAAGGGTAAGTTGAGCCTCAATTCCCTTACTGAATAGGTATGCGTAAAGGTCCCTTGCAACGCCTATATGGGAGGCGGCGTCTATGCGGTTTGCTGTGATTTCATACTCAATCACGGACTCATCCTTGAGGCCCAGGTATTCCTTTGCGGGAACGCCTATGGGGGCGTTTTCAGGGAGTACCATAATTCCGTCGTGGCTGGCGCCTATTCCAAGTTCATCCTCAGCGCAGATCATTCCGAAACTCTCCACGCCGCGGATCTTTGACTTTTTTATCTTGAAGTCTCCGGGGAGGACGGTGCCAAGGCGGGCAAAGAGAACCTTCTGGCCTGCAGCCACGTTAGGAGCGCCGCATACTACGGTAAGGGGCTCCGGGGAGCCGTCGTTGACGGTGGTGATGTGAAGGTGATCGGAATCCGGATGCGCTTCACAGGTAAGAACCTGAGCCACTACAACGCCCTTGAGGCCGCCTTCAACCACTTCCTTGGTTTCAACGCTGTCCACCTCTATGCCTATTGATGTCATAGCCTCCGCCACCTCTTCCGGGGTGAGGTCACACTTAAGATACTCTTTGAGCCAATCGTAACTTAATTTCATTGTATATCTTCAAGTTTAAACAAATCTTCTAATAGTTTACAAAGTTACATTTTTCCTCACGGAAAAACAACTGCCGGAATCCATAGAAAATGAGTATCTTTGCAAACTCAAAATGATTTAATATGGGTATTTTCGCAAACGGCGTCAAAAAAACCAACCTTGGCTTCTTCCAGAAGCTGGGCAGGGCTTTCAGCGCAAAGTCAAAAGTCAATGATGATGTCCTTGACGCCCTGGAGGAGGCCCTCCTTGGCTCTGATATGGGCGTAGATACAACCCTCGAACTCCTTGATAATATCCAGGACCGCGTAGAGAAGGATAAATACGTGGACATGCAGGAGCTCACCGCCCTTATCCGGGATGAAATCGCAAACCTTATGGGAGATGATGCTCCCGTGCAGCCCTTCGACTTCTCCAAAAAGCCGTATGTGATCCTTGTAGTTGGTGTAAACGGCGTGGGTAAAACCACCACCATCGGCAAACTTGCCGCAATGCTCAGGAAGCAGGGCAAGAAGGTTGTGATTGGTGCGGCCGATACCTTCCGCGCCGCCGCCGTGGATCAGCTTTGCGTATGGGCCGAAAGAGCCGGCGCAGATATAGTGAAGCAGGCAATGGGCGCAGATCCCGCATCCGTAGCTTTCGACACCGTAAAGAGCGCTGTTGCAAAGGGGGCCGATGTTGTACTCATAGATACTGCCGGCCGCCTTCACAACAGGGTAGACCTTATGAACGAACTCACCAAAATACGCAACGTTATCCGCCGCGTAGTACCTGACGCCCCCCATGAGGTTCTTCTGGTCCTTGACGGCTCCACCGGCCAGAACGCCTTCATCCAGGCCAGGGAGTTCTCCCGCGCAACGGACGTGACCGCAATGGCCATTACAAAACTGGACGGCAGCGCCAAGGGCGGTGTTGTAGTGGGAATCGCCAACACCTACAAGTTCCCTATCAAGTTTGTGGGAATAGGTGAAGGCATAGAGGACCTCAAGGTCTTTGATAAGAAAGAATTCGTAGAAGACCTGTTTAAACTGGAAGATATACAGTAGACAAACGTCGCAGGTCAACGGCCATTCCGTCGCAGGTCTGTATTTTTCGGTCAACCTGCGACACAAATCGGCCATAGAAGATACAAAACGTCGCAGGTACTGCCATTTTTGCAGACCTGCGACATTTTGTAATTCCACCTGCGACAGGTGGATGTGAAACGGAGTTACTTCTTTGCGAAGAAGTCCTTCTCCTTACCTTCCTCAACCAGCTGCTCTACGAAAACGTAGGCACCGGTCTTGGGGCTCTTTTCCATGCGGATAACCTTCACCATGTGCTTTGCACCGGCCTTGGCGTCGAAGGTTGCAACTGCTTTTTTTGCCATAGTTTAGATCTCCTATTGATTACTTGATTTCACGGTGAAGAGTAACTTTCTTGAGGTAGGGGTTGTACTTCATACGCTCAAGACGGTCAGGGGTGTTCTTCTTGTTCTTGGTGGTGATGTAACGTGACATACCGGGAACACCGCTGGCTTTCTGCTCTGTGCACTCCAGGATGACCTGCACCC
>JAFSPR010000044.1 GCA_017451395.1 Bacteroidales bacterium | reverse complement strand
GAAAGGCTATATGCAGACCCCTTGTCATACGCCCTGGCGTACTGTTCAGGTTACAGACTCGGCTACCAAGATGCTGGCGAGCCGCCTTATCCTGAATTTGAATGATCCTTGTGCTTATGACGATACGTCCTGGATTCATCCGGTAAAATACATGGGTGTTTGGTGGGAAATGATTTCCAACGCCGGCAGTTGGTCTTATACGGACGATTATCCCTCTGTTAAACTCGGCATCACTGATTATGTATCGGCTAAGCCTAACGGCCGCCACAGCGCAAATAACGCAAATGTGCGCCGATATATCGACTTTGCTTCGGCTAACGGTTTTGATGCGCTGCTGATAGAGGGATGGAATATCGGCTGGGAAGACTGGGCTGGCAATTCTAAAGACGCTGTTTTTGACTTCTTGACACCTTATCCAGACTTTGATATCAAGGCTTTGAATGAATATGCCCACTCCAAGGGAATCAAGTTGATTATGCACCATGAGAGCTCATCTTCTGTACGGAACTATGAGCGTCATATGGAAAAGGCATACCAGCTGATGAACCAGTATGGATATGATGCTGTTAAATCCGGCTATGTCGGCGACATTCTTCCTCGTGGCGAGTACCATTACGGACAATGGATGGTCAACCATTATCTCTATGCTGTTACAGAAGCGGCAAAGCATCACATTATGGTAAACGCTCATGAGGCGGTCAGGCCCACCGGTCTGTGTCGGACTTATCCGAACCTTATCGGCAACGAATCGGCCCGGGGAACGGAATACCAGGCGTTTGGCGGCACGCAGCCCAAACATGTGACTATCCTTCCGTTTACCAGACTGAACGGTGGGCCGATGGATTTTACTCCAGGTATATTCGAAATGAATTTAAGCTCCTTTGCTGACAATAATTCTCATGTGAATGCAACCATCGCCAACCAGTTGGGACTTTATGTCACCATGTATTCTCCTCTGCAGATGGCAGCTGACCTGCCGGAGCACTACGAGCAGCACATGGATGCTTTCCAGTTCATCAAGGATGTAGCTATAGATTGGTCAGAAAGCCGCTATCTGATGGCTGAACCTGGAGATTACATCGTCATTGCCAGAAAAGCCAAAGGCACGGGGCAATGGTTCATGGGCGGCGTTGTAGACGAGCAGAAACGGGACTTTGATATTCCTCTTTCTTTCCTTGAGCCAGGGGTATCATATGAAGCAACTCTATACAGGGATGCGGATGATGCTCATTACAAGACCAACCCTCAGGCATATGCTATTGAGAAGCTTATCGTTTCTGCCGATGACAATCTGAAGGTTACTGCTGCGCCAGGTGGCGGTTTCGCTGTTTCTTTCAAAAAGCTGTAAAAAAGAGCCCTCCAGTATCCGGGGGGCTCTTTTTGGAGGTGCGAAGCGGAATCGAACCGCTGTAGCAGGTTTTGCAGACCTGTGCCTAACCACTCGGCCATCGCACCATTTGCGGAATGCAAAGATAAGGCGTTTTTATTAATTTGCCAAATATTTTTGGATTCCTCGTTATCGCCCTTCGGGCGGCTCGGAATGACACTATATATCCTCAAGGATATCTGAGTTGACAATCAGGGAGTCTGCAGGCTCCTGGGCCGCCTCAAGGCTCTGAATGCGCTGGGTGAGGGAATCCAGGCTGGAGCGAAGCGCCTCAATCTCTGAGTCGTAGCGCATGCGCTCTTCATCGGCCTTTACAGTAACTTCCTTTATCATGGAGTCCATTTCCTTCTGCGTGAGGCCGAAATTGTGCTCTGAGATGGTGATGCTCTTTGGTTTAATGTGATATGCCGCGGCTTTATCAAGGAAGTCGGTGCGGAGGCTGTCGGAGAGTTCCTCCCCGGCGAGGGAGAACTTCACTTTTCGGCCTTCTACCTTATAATCATATATATACGAGCTTCCAACTATGCGGTTACTATCCACGAAACTATGGACATTGCGCTCGTAGTTGTTATCCCCGATGAGCACCACGGCGCTCCAGAGGCTGGGGATGATCACTATTGCCAGCACTATGGACATTATGCGGTTTCTTTTGACGGACACTTCTGCCGATATTCCGGTAACGGTGCGGAAACGCAGGTATTTCACCATCAGGAACGTTGCCAGGGCTATGAATACGCTGTTTATGACAAACAGGTACATTGCCCCGAAGAAAAAGTGCATATTGAGGTGCGCAAGGCCATAGCCGGCGGTGCAAAGCGGCGGCATAAGGGCAGTGGCAATTGCCACGCCGGAAAGCACGGTTCCGCGCTCCTTGCGGCTGTTTTCAAGTATGCCGGCAAGGCCGCCGAAAAGGGCTATGAGGACGTCGTAGATGGTGGGGGAGGTGCGCGCCTCAAGTTCCGTGGGATTCACAAGGGAAAGCGGGGACAGAAGGAAAAACACCGTAGAAGCCAGAAGGGATATGCCCACCATCACAAGGAGGTTCTTTGCGGCCGACCTCAGGAGGTCAGTGTCATTGGTGCCGAGTGCAAGGCCTGCGCCGATGATGGGGCCCATAAGGGGGGACACCAGCATTGCGCCGATTATCACTGCCGTGGAGTTGACGTTGAGGCCTACGGATGCAAGGACTATTGCAAAGGCAAGGATCCAGGCGTTGGGCCCCTTGAACCAGATGGAGGACTTTATCCTCTCTGCTGCGGAGTCCGTGTCCACCTGGTCATATATGTAGGTGTACTGGCGGATTCTCTTTTTGATATCTTCCCACATCATAGTCTCATAATTTTCCGCAATGTACGCATTTTTTTCGTATCTTTGTGTGATTTAGAAGCACATTTTTATGAAAGAAATAGTTAGCGGAATCAGTTATATCGGCGTAGATGATCTGGACCTTGACCTTTTTGAGAGCCAGTACGTCATTCCGGAGGGAATGTCCTACAATTCATACCTTCTCCTGGATGAGAAGGTGGCCGTCCTGGACACTGTAGACGCCCGTAAGGCCGATGCCTGGCTGGAAGGCCTCCAGGAGGCGCTTCAGGGCAGGAAGCCGGATTACCTGATAGTGAATCATATGGAGCCGGACCACTCAGGGGTTATCGGCCGCCTTACTGAACTCTATCCGGAGATAACCATCGTTGCCACCGCAATGGCCGTAAAGTTCCTTGGGCAGTTCAATCCCGGAAAAACCTTCAGGACGCAGGCGGTGAAGGAAGGGGATACCCTCAGTCTTGGCGCTAAGACTCTCAGGTTTTTCACCGCCCCTATGGTGCACTGGCCGGAGGTGATGGTGTCATTTGAAGAGTCTACGGGCACGCTTTTCAGCGCAGACGCCTTCGGTAAGTTCGGAGCCATTTCCAGGACTGCCTTCTGGGCCGATGAAGACGACTGGGCCTGCGAAGCCCGCCGCTACTATTTCAACATCTGCGGAAAGTACGGCCCCCAGGTAGGAGCCCTCCTCAAAAAACTTCCTGCATTGAAACTGATTGCCCCGCTCCACGGCCCTCTTATGAGGGGTGACCTTACGCCTTACCTTAATTTATATAAGGTATGGAGCGCCTATGAGGTTGAGTCGGAGGGCGTTATGGTGGCATACGCCTCCATCCACGGCGGTACAAAGGCCGTTGCAGAGCATTTTGCGGATATTCTGAAGACGCAAGGCTGCCCCAAGGTGGTTCTGACTGACCTCACCCGTGACGACCGCGCAGAGGCAATCGAGGACGCTTTCCGTTACGGAACGCTTGTTATGGCCGCCGCAAGTTATGACGCCGGGCTTTTCACTCCCGCGTACGATTTCCTTCACTCCCTCCAGATGAAAGGCTGGCAGAAACGCCGTGTGGCCCTCATTGAGAACGGCACCTGGGCTCCAACCGCCGGCCGCGTGATGAAGGAGATGTTTGGCGCAATGAAGGACATCACCCTTGTTGGTGACCTTGTCACCATAAGGAGCGTGATGACTCCGGCCGATGAACCTGCCCTGGAGGCCCTTGCAAAGGCAGTAATGGCCTCCTAATCTATTTCCGGAAGCGGTTTCTTGGGATTTTTAGGAACGCCCAGCTTCAGGAGCTGATGGGCGCTCACAAGTATGGACTGGCCTGAATCGGAGATTTTGGCCGATACTTTGTCGTACTCTTCCTGCGCGGCCTTCAGTTTTTCTCCCATTGCGGCATGGGCCTTGGAGAAATCGGCCACTCGGTCTATCATCGTCTGGGCGGCCTTGATGATCTTCTCCTGGTTACGGGCCTGCTCATAATTGGTCCAGGCAACGCGTATCATCCTTAGGAAAGGCATAAGGGTCTCTTCAGTTGTGAGGAGAACGCCCTGCTGGTATGCCTCCTGGAAGATACCGGGAACAAGGTTTTTTGCAAGTTGGAGGGCTCCGTAGTTGGGGATGAACATTATCACGTAGTCAAGTGTCTTGTATCCCTCCCTGATGTAGTCCTGATAACGCTTTGTGGAGAGGCTCTTTATCTGGGCGCGGATAGCCTGGAGATTGCGGCGTGCGGCGTCTTCTTTCAGGGCCGGATCCTGAGCCGAATACCAGTCCGAGAGCGCTTCCATAGAGGTTTTTGCATCAATTATAACCTCAGTGCGGTCAGGATAATGGAGGATGTAGTCCGGCCTCATGCGCTTGCCGCTATCCTCGTTGAGGACAATGGCCCCTTGCGCGTCACGGAGAGTTTCCTCACGGTCAAAGTCCCGGCCTTCCTCCATACCCTCGTTCACAAGGATGTTGTAGAGGATCATTTCGCCCCAGGTGCCCGTCATCTTGTTCTGGCCTTTCAGAGCCTGGGCTAGGTTATCGGCCTTTGTGCCAATTGACTGGGTCTGGTCCTGAAGATGCTTCACGGCCTGTTCCACGGCCGTTTTCAGAGTTGCCGTGCCCTCAGTCTGGGAGCGTTTCTGGGCCTCGAAACTCTCCTGCATGGCCTTAAGGTTCTGCCCAAGGGGACCGGCAAGGGACTTGAAGGTTTCCTCCGCCTTCTTCTGGAGGGCTTCCTCCCGCTGGGCAAGGAGTTTTTCCGTCTCTGCAGTTAACTGGCTTTTTACCAGTTCCAACTGGCTGTCAAATGACTCCTGCTGGAGTTCACGGAGTTTTTCTGCGTTCTCCAGGGCCGCTTTTGCCTGGATTAGTTCGTTCTCAAGGGAATTGCACGCCTTCACCTCACGGGCGTGCATAATGAGATAGGTGATTACTGCTGTAATGGCAATTGCCGCTGCGGCAACTATTATTGCTATAGTGTAAGTGGTCATAGGCTATTAAGTATTGAGTGGGCGCAGACGTAACCCGTGCTCCAGGCGGCCTGGAGGTTGAATCCGCCCGTTATTGCGTCTATGTCAAGGACCTCTCCGGCAAAAAAGAGACCGGGGTATTTCTTACTCTCAAGGGTTGAGAGGTCAATGTTTGAAAGGCCGATACCTCCGGCGGTCACGAACTCTTCCTTGAACTTTCCCTTGCCGGATACGGGGTAGGTGTCCTGGGTAAGGACTGCGGTGAGGCGGTTGAGGCCCTTGGAGCCAAGTTCCGCCCAGCGGATATCTGGCCTTAGGCCAGCCTTGGAAATGATATGATCCCAAAGCCTCTGCTGAAGAAGGGGAGTGTTTGAAATCTGCTTCTGAGGGCTCTCAGAGGCCGATTTCCGGAGCATTTCACGCACCTCATTCTCATTTCTGTCCAGCCAGTTTATTGCCACAGTTGCCTTGTACTGACACTCTGCGAGATAACGGGCGGCGTAGGATGAAAGTTTCAGTGTTGCCGGGCCGCTTACGCCCCAGTCGGTTATGAGCAAGGGGCCATCGGCCTTGAAAGATGTGCCGGGTATGCTTATGGAGGCTTCCACCACAAGGCCCATAAGGGCAGTGAGGCTTTTGTCGGGGATATTCAGCGTGAAAAGTGAGGGGACAGGCGGCACAATTTCAAGGTCCAGGCCTTCAAACACTGATGCCCCTTTATTCATTCCTCCGGTTGTTACGACAACGTAGTTGAAATGAGATTTCTCGACTTCGCCTTCGGCTCCGCTCGAAATGACAAAACCACCCTCTGTCATTTCGACCGAGCGGAGCGAGTGGAGAAATCTCACTGGAGCGCCAAGCCGGATATCGGCCCCGTCCATTGCGCGGAGAAGGCAGCGGACAATGTCCATAGCGTCCTGGCTGCAGGGAAACCAGCAGTGGTCTTCCTGGAGGGTGCAGGGGACCCCGCGCTCCGTGAACCAGCGGATGGTGTCATCGTTGGAGAATGCCTTCAGGGCGCGTTTCATCACGCGTTCCCCGCGGGGGTAGGCATCGGAAATGGAACGGATGCCCTCAAAGTCATTTGTGAGGTTACACCTTCCGCCACCGGTGATCGCAACCTTCGCAAGGGGCCGTGGACCGGCTTCAAACACGGTTACAGCCACTTCCGGAGCCATACGCCTCAGTTCCGCGGCGCAAAAGCACCCCGCGGCTCCGGCTCCTATGATTGTAACCGTTTTCATTAACTGTCTAATAATCAGTGTTTTATAAAAAATACTCCAGCCTAAAACAATAGGAGTAAAAGTT
>JAFSPR010000043.1 GCA_017451395.1 Bacteroidales bacterium | reverse complement strand
GGGCTGGACCTGGTCCACAGCATCATCGGCCATATCATCATCCCCGTCAAAGGGCTCTGCTATGGCTTCTCCGGGCACTTCCGGCTCTTCTTTTTCAAGCGGCTCCCCGAATTCCACGGCCTTGAGGTCATACGGTGAGCACTTCTTGCCCTTTGCCGTGATGCCCTTCTTGGCGATGAACTCAGCCACGTCAACGGTTTCCGCTTCACGGTGGGCGTACTTGCCGCCGAAGGTGAGGACAAGTTGAGGATAGGCGTCCGAGGAAATGTCCACGAGTTTTGAACCGCGGGAGTCTGATATAAACACAACGGGGTTGTTGTTGCTCTCGGTAAAACTGAAGCGCTTCACGTAAAATGCCTTGGCTGCATTGTCCCAATACACCACTGTGAATACCTTGGAGGTGTCCAGTTTTTCAATGCGGATTACATCTCCCTGGTACTTGTTCACAAGGTCATAGGTGGTGGTGTAATATGAGCCGTCGGCAAATATAGCCAGCACGCGGTCTTCGCCGGAGAACTTCCCAAGGTGGTCTCCGCGGCCGTCCTCGTTGAGGCGCTGGATATCCGGATCATACCATATATCCTTGCCCTCAAGTGTGGTGATGCCCTTTGACTTGAGCTGGATGCGCGCAATGGCGTTCTTGGTAACAAGATTACCCCTGGAAGCGCGTCCCTTGATTGCAAGGGAGGAGAAATCCCACTCCAACTGAGTCTTCTTGAGACCCTTCTTGGGACGGAGATTTATCTTCACGGTCTCTGCCTCGCCGTTATGGTTAACGGTGAACCAGAGGATCTTGGATTCCGGAGCGCCGGTTGTAATGTCGTAATCCTTGTCGCGGGTTACGGAGGTGATGGCAAAGCGTTTGGCGTAATGCGCCGGGCCCTTGCCGTCACGATAAATCACGTTGTAGATGGTTCGCTCGTCACCGCGGTTGAAAACGCCGGCATAAAGCAGGTCTTTCCCAAAGAAAGCCTTGTCAGAGACCTTCGTGACGCGGAATTTGCCATCCCGGCCGATAACTATGATCTCTGAAAGATCGGAGCATTCGCACACGTATTCGCCCTCGTCCCTCTTGAGGCCGATACCCACGAATCCCTCCTCCAGGTTTGCATAGAGTTTGGCATTGTTGGAGACCACCTTTGTGACGGTGATATTCTCAAGGGATGAAATCTCCGTAAGGCGGGGCCAGGCGGCACCGTACTTCTTCTTGAGGCTGCGGAACCAGTCTATTGTGAACTCGGTGATATACTCAAGGTGGTCCTTGACTTCCCTCATCTGGTCCTCGATGGCGTAGATCTTCTCATCCAGGGCCTTGGTGTCAAACTTGGAAATCTTGCGGACAGGCTTTTCCACAAGTTTCAGGATGTCCTCCATCACTATGGGCCTGTGCAGGAGGTCCTGATACTGGAGCATCTGGGACAGGATGTCCTGCAGCTGCTCCTCCCAACTCATCTGGTTCTGCTCCAGAACCTTGTAGATGCGGTTTTCAAAGAAGATGCGCTCCAGTGAACTGTAATGCCAGTCGTTCTCCAGTTCTCCAAGTTTCACCTCGAGTTCCGCCTTCAGGATGTCCCTTGTATGATAGGTGTCATATTCCAGGATTTCATCCACGGTGAGGAACACGGGCTTGTTCTCGCGGATGACGCAGGCGTGTGGAGAAATCTTGGTCTCGCACTCCGTAAAGGCATAGAGGGCGTCGATGGTCTTGTCCGGGGAGACATCGGCCGGAAGATGGATGATAATCTCCACTTTGTCGGTGGTCATATCGTCAATCTTCTTGATGTTGATCTTCTTCTTCTCCTTGGCCTTGATGATGCTGTCTATGATGCCCTGGGAGGTTTTTCCGTAGGGGATTTCCGTGATGGTGATGGTGCTCTTGTCCACCTTGTTGATGCGGGCGCGCACCTTCACCATACCTCCGCGCTTTCCCTTGTTGTACTTTGAGCAGTCTGCTATTCCGCCGGTAGGGAAGTCCGGAAGAATCTCATAAGGCTCACCCTTCAGGATGGCTATGGAGGCGTCAATCAGTTCGTTGAAATTGTGAGGCAGGATCTTGGAACTGAGACCTGCGGCAATGCCTTCCGTGCCCTGGGCCAGCAGCAGCGGAAAACGCACGGGAAGTTCCGTGGGCTCCTGGTTGCGGCCGTCATAGGAAGTCATCCAGGGGGTTACCTTGGGATCGAATACAACTTCCTTAGCAAACTTTGAAAGGCGGGCCTCTATATAACGGGGCGCTGCATTTGAGTCTCCGGTAAGGATGTTGCCCCAGTTACCCTGGCAGTCGATGAGAAGACCCTTCTGGCCCAGCGTCACAAGGGCGCCGAGGATGGAAGCGTCTCCGTGGGGATGGTACTGCATAGCCTGGCCCACAATGTTGGCGACTTTTGTGTAGCGGCCGTCGTCCATTGTGGCCATAGTGTGCAGAACGCGCCTCTGAACGGGCTTGAAGCCGTCTACGATGTGCGGCACGGCCCTGTCCAGGATGGTATAGGAGGCATAGTCCAGATACCACTCCTTGAACATTCCGGAGAGTTTGTACTTGCGGCTGTCTCCGCTGAGGAGGCGGTCGAATTTCCCGGACGCGGCAGCGTCTTCTCCAAGTTCCTCGTCTTCGTCTTCAGGTGCGTTTTTGATTTCGTCCCAATCGTCTGCCATAG
>JAFSPR010000042.1 GCA_017451395.1 Bacteroidales bacterium | reverse complement strand
GCAAGGGGAAGCAGATAAAGCAAGCGTTTCATAGGGCTATTCTTTGACTAAACGTACAGGGTACCTTCTTTGGCCCAGGCTGGTCTCGCCCAGTTCCTCCCAGGTGTAATAACCATCCCGATTGGGGGCCTTTAACAGGGGATTCAGGATGATGACCTTCAGGTAACACCCGTCAGAGCCCGCAATGCCAAACTCCCTTGCCGAGCGGCTTCCAATGGGGTAGAGGAAGGATATGCTGTTCCCGTTTTTCCCGGTAAAGACCACCCACTCTTCCCCGTCTTTTTCCAGGGCGGACTGCGTGCAGCCCTCGCGGAGTTCCTTGATTTCTGCCAGCGTGGGCAAGCGCCAGCCATTCGGAATATCAGTTTCCGGGGCAATGTCTTTATCGGCCCACTGTACGCTGAGCCCCAGATCCACGGCCTCAGGTGCTTCCTGGGGACAGGCGCAGATGACGCTCAGAAGCAGCATTGATAGAATAAAAGACAACTTTTTCATAACAGTTTTATGGTTTTGGTAAAACGGGCCGGAGGTTCATTTTTTTGTACAAATTATAAGACCGGATATAGTGACGATACTTCTCCGTGGTGCTTTGGGTCATCTGGAGAAAAATGATGTAGTTGTTCTCCAAATAGTATTTCTCGGAGTGGCGTTCCGAGGACCAGATAGCGCCGTTTTCGCCATTGCGGTTCAGCTCTCCGTCGCTGAAGACAGCGCCTCCAAACGGGAGGAAAATGGCGTTTCCGTTGGGGCCGATCACCTTATATCCATTCACGCCGTCGCAGGCGGTAAGCTCCCAGGAACATTTCAGGACCAGTTCTTCCATTTCCTTGTAGGACGGTGTGCGCCAGCCCCCACCCCAAGGCACCTCGAACCCGAAGGGGACGTAATCGCCATATGCCTGGGGGGCATCAGCCCCGACATTCCGGTCCGCCCAGAATACGCTGAGGCCAATATCTACCGCTCTCGTATCTTCGATGCGGAGCGTCGGAGCGGGAACCCCTGATGGCGGGTCGGCGGCCGGGATTTCGACTCTCTTTCCGTCCTCCCCCACCCAGAAAACCCCTGAGTCTCTCTGGACCAGGAGTATCAGTTTGTCGCCGTAGTACCCCAGATTCACAATCCTTCCGTCCGGCCCCACAAATATTATGGGCTCGATGACATAGCCGAAACTTCCCAGTTTGGGGTCCGTTTCCGGCCCCTCAGCCTCATGAAGGGCCATAACACCGGAAGTATAGCCATAGTCCTGAACCTCCAGATAATCCGCGCCGGCATAGGGCAGCCATCGAAGCCCGCGGGCCTCTACAGGGACCATCGCAAGCGAGAAATGGCACTCTCCCGCGGCGTCTATCTCCGAATAGGCGATACCCAACCCTCCCGCTTCCGAACGGAAGATCTGGTACCCGTTTCCGCGTGTCAAGGTGCCAAGGTCCAGTTTATAGGCCCGGAGCATATCGGACCAGGTGTCGGCGGAGCAAACCTGTTGGATACCCAGTACCAGTAGGATAACTGATATGACCTTTTTCATAGCCTGGTGACATTTAGAATCCTATAGCGGGTGCTGTTGTCAGTATAGACGCCAAGGCTGTTGTTATAAACGCTTGGCTCATTGACTCTTGCCGGAGGAATATGGACGATTTTGCTCTCCTGGCGGGTTGCACCATCCTTACCGTATTTGACTTCATATTTCACCTTGACGGTATATTCCCTGCTTGTGTGGTTAGTAAAGCGGAACTCGTTGAACCAGCCATCTTCTCCTGGAATGGCCCCGAAAGCGAAATACTTGCATTCCTGCACTTTGCCTTCCAAAGTCCCGTCCGGGAGTTTGTTCCAGACAGTATCTTTATACACGGGATAGTCCAGCGTGATGTGCCTGGGAATATTGTTGGGAATCACCATTCTGGGAATAGCGGTGCCCGAAGGATTCTCCGCCAGAGGCTTGATATCCTTCAGCTTAAAATAGCTGGTTCTGGTGTAGCGCAGTGCGTTTTCCCGGATTTTCTTGGACTTGGTGTTCCATTTTTTTAGTTTGCGGGCATACTCCTTTTGGGCCCTGGAAGGGCGTGGGGGGCCATATTTCGGTGTTCGGGCTGACGGCTTTTTGAATTTGCTCTTGGCATCCCGGACGGCATCGGCCCCGGTGGTGCCGGAGCTGTAGTAGGAGCTGCCGGATGAGGAGCTGTAACTACTTGAACTATACGAGGAGCCACTTACACTTTGCCCTGTCATCTCCTCCAGCTGGCCGATGGCCGAGCTTGAATGGAAGCCTGTGTCGAACAGGTCGAGATTCACCTGCGCCCGCCCCACAAGGGGTAGCATCAGGCATACCAGTAGGGTCAATCGTTTCATTGTCCGAATTCAAATCCAATTCTAAATGATACAAACCAGTCGTTCTTTATCTTGACCTCACTTTTAGAGCATCGGTCTAGAAAGCCGTGGTCGGCAGTCAAGGTATAACTCCACTTCCCCTTTATGACATACAGACCTATCCCGGCAAGCACGTTAAGGGGCCTGTAGCCGTAATCCTGCTTCAGATAAGAGAAGGAGCGGTCAAAGCCGTTGTGGGAAAAAATGCACCAGTCCAGCCTTGGCCCTGCGTACGCCCCCAAATAATCAAGAAAGCGCAGCGCCCCTAAATCCTCCGTCGAGATGACGAAATTTAGGTTCAGAGGCACCGAGATATATTCTTCATTGAAGATTTCCCCGGCAGTAAGACCGGACACCGGGTGAATGCCGCCGGAAGGGAACGGCATGAACTGATGACGCCATTCCGCCCCGAAATCCAGGTCCAGATAGTAGGAAAAGTCTACGCTCCAGCGGGCATGGATCACAGGGCCATGGAAGAGGTAACTTTGTCTTCCCAGGGCATCCGAGCGCGTGGTTCCGCCCACCAGGTAGCCCGCACCCACACGTCCCCGTGCCGATGCCGTGGCAGAGAATACGAACGAAAGAAGAATTCCTATAAGAAGAATCTTTCTCATAAGTTTCAGTGTTTTTCGCAAAGGTAACCCATAGGAATGATTGCCTTGTGGCGGAATCCGCCACAAGGCGCTGATTTGCAAGGATATTTCGGAAGGAAATGATATCTTTGCAAAGGAATGATATGCCTTTCCATCATACTGTGTCTGCTCACGGCCACCCCGCGTTTTGTGAACTACTCCGCGGCCGACGGCCTGCCGTCCAATACCGTCTATGCCATTGCGCAGGATGCGGACGGCGTGCTGTGGGTGGGCACCCGGAATGGCCTTGCAAGTTTTGACGGCTCACGCTTCAGAAGCCACAAGGAGTACGGGAGGGTGAATGCCCTTGCGGTGGACACGGAAGGCCGATTATGGGTTGGGACCACGGAAGGGCTGACTGTGATGCCCGATCAGGCAGGGCATGACGGAGGGCCGGTACGTGCCCTGTACGCCGACGCGGAGGGCTTTGTATGGGCCACGGTGGGAGACACGCTCCTTCTGAAACTATCCTACCACGGCGGCATCAGGGAGGAGGCCCGATGCTGGTACGACAAGCGGGACTCGGAAGGAGATTACCCCTATTATCAGATCTTTGAGGCCCGGGACGGAAAACTCTGGCTCGCGGGCCGGATTGTCCGTTTTCAGTACGTTGAAGACAGACTCAGGCCTCAGGTCGTGCATCCATTCGGCAATGGCGGATTCTGCGCCGGAACTTTCGCAGAGACTGGAGGTAAACTCTATGCCTTTGACGACCACACATCTCTTTTGTATACTTATGAAGAAAGAGCAGTCGTTTTGCACGGCCGCCTTCCAATAGCCCATGCCCGGCTTCTTACAGACAGCAAAGGCCGCCTCTGGGCCGCCGGCTCGTATGGCATCGGGCCGGTGAATCTGGAAAAACCGGATGATACACCTGTCTATAAAACCCCCTCCAACGAACTCTACTGCATATATGAAGACCGCCAAGGCAATATCTGGGCGGGCGGCGACAACGGCCTCTCCGTTCTATCTTCTGCCTTACAACAGGTGAGAGTTGTCTCAACCGCCCAGGTATCGGCCCTTATGGAAGACCATAACGGAAAACTGTGGATAGGAACGGCCGAAGAAAGGGTATCGGCCCTATACGAAGACAGCGACGGCACCGTTTACGTGGGCCTTTGGAACAACACCGGGTGGGAGGTGTGGAAAGACGGAAAAAAAGCGTACAAGGACCGCCTCACCGGAGAACTTCCTGAGGAGCAGATAGAAGCCCGTCACCTTGACGGAGCCAACTGGATATCGGACTTCCTGGAAGACAGTGAAGGCCGATTCTGGATTGTCACCTGGGAAGGCGTGGGCCTCAATGAATGGGACCGCAAAGCCCGCCGGAGCCTCCCTCCCCGCTGGCTGAGCCCGTTCCGCTATCCATCCCCGCAGGTGGATTCAAATATCTACGTAAGTTCACGGCTTGGAAGCAGACTCATAGAGGATGCCAACGGCAATCTTGTCTACGCCACCACAGAGGCCGGGCTCAATGTCATTGACCGCAAAACAGGCCTTGTCACAAAGTACTGCAAAGGCAATTCCTCCATCCCCGACGACTACGTCACGGACCTCTGCCTAACCCCTGACGGCACCGTCTGGGCCGCCACCCGCAGCGGGCTTTGGAGCCTTTCCGGCAACCACTTCCTTGACGGGATGCTGGTGCAGTGCGTGGAGGCCGATGAAAAAGGCCGCCTCTGGGCCGGAACGGAGGACGGGCTGTGGTTTGTGGACACGGACGGCAGTACGGGCCGGGTTCCAAAAGAACTGGGATTCCCCTCAGATATATACGGAGAGAGAGTTTCCTGCCATTTAAAAGGCGGCGCCCTGGCCTTTGGAGGCTCTTCCGGCGCAGTCTCTTTTCACCCCGACAGCCTACTTTCCATCAAGGCCTCCGGCAATCTGCCGCTGGAAAGCCTTATCCATCACAGGTACCGCCTTAACGACGGAGAGTGGACGGAAGGGCGGTTTATCGGCCTGCCGGAAAACACGCGTCCCGGGCGGTATGTCCTCAAGGAGCAGAGTTCAGATATCTTTGGCCGATGGGACCGCGGCGAGACCTCTGAGAAAACACTCCGCGTTCCGCAGCCCCTTTGGCTAAGATGGCCATTCCTTCTTCTATATGCGCTCATTCTTACCGGCATAGTGTGGACGGTTCTACGCCTTAGGGAAAGGCGTCTTCTTGTGAAAGAACTGGAGATGAGAAACCGCCTTTTCTCCATCATTTCCCACGACCTCCGGAATCCCATTTCCGGAAGCAGGCTGCTTTCCCGCCAGCTTCTTGAACGCCTTCCGGAACTGCCACCGGAGCAGATCCGGGAGGGGCTGGAGAAACTGGCACTGTCGGCAGATAACACATCCACCCTTCTTGAGAACCTCCTCCTGTGGTCCCTGAACCAGAAAGGGATGCTGGAGCCCGTGATGCGGGAAGAGGACCTTATGGCGCTTGCCGCGGAGGCTATCGGCACACTCCGGAACGGGGAAGTGATTTCCGTTGACATTCCTTCCGGCCTTACCGTAAAAACGGACCGGAATATGCTCCTCACCTGCCTAAGGAACCTCCTTGACAATGCCGTGAAGGCTAGTCCGGAGGGAGTGGCGCTGAATGCCCGTGGAAAAAGGATAATTATTGCCGATAACGGCCCCGGCCTTAAGGAAGGTGACGCCCACTGGGGCCACGGCCTTGGCCTTGTGATAACCAGGGAACTGCTTGATAAGCTGGGGGCTCAGATGACGATGAATAATCGGCCTGAAGGAGGCCTTGAAATAACCATTGACCTATGATTAACGTCCTTCTCATTGAAGACTCCGCCGTATTTGTGATGGGGCTCAGGCTGGCCCTCAG
>JAFSPR010000041.1 GCA_017451395.1 Bacteroidales bacterium | reverse complement strand
GATTTCACGCTTCCTTCCACCGTGGAGGCGATTGAGGCTGAGGCGTTTTACAGGTCTGCCCTTGAAAAGCTGACTGTCCTCGCCGCTACGCCTCCCCATACCCCCGGCGCGGATATCAGCTCCAACTTCCTGCCCCGCCGCTTCGACTTCGAAATCCGCGTGCCTTCCGGCTCCGTGGACGCCTACAAGGAGGCCGAGGGCTGGAGCAACTATGCCGATATAATATCGGCCATAGAGTAATATTTGCCCGGCTTAAAGTGAATTTGGCTATTCAAGCATCAGGGTGCGGAGGTCGTCAATGTCTTTCTGGGATACTCCTATTGAAAGAAGGTAGGCTTCCGCACGCTGCTTGAAGCTCACGGTGGTGTCGGAATCCGCTGCTCCAAGGGCCTTGCCGCCCAGGCTCCAGATGGTGTCGCTTTTTTGCGGTTTTTTGTGTATTTTTGCAGGATAAGTCACAATTAATCGAATGGAACGCAAAATCAACACTATCGGCGTACTTACCTCAGGCGGAGACGCCCCCGGAATGAACGCAGCCATCAGGGCCGTCACCCGCAGCGCCCGTTACCACGACATGAACGTGGTTGGAATCATGAGAGGTTATCAGGGTCTCATAGAGAAGGAATTCCAGAAATTCACCTCCTCATCCGTGTCCAACACCATCCAGAGGGGCGGAACCATCCTCAAGACAGCCCGCTGCGGGGCTTTCCTCACCCCCGAGGGCCGCAAGGCAGCTTATGAGAACATGGTAGAGGCCGGAATCGATGCCCTTGTGGTGATTGGCGGCAACGGCTCCCTAACAGGCGCGCAGCTGTTTGCAAGGGAGTACGATATCCCTATCATCGGCCTTCCCGGAACCATTGACAATGACCTCTACGGAACGGACTCCACCATTGGCTACGACAGTGCCCTCAATACCATTGTGGAATGCGTGGACAAGATCCGCGATACCGCAAATTCTCATGACCGCATCTTCTTCATCGAGGTTATGGGCCGTGATGCCGGCTTCCTTGCCCAGAACAGCGCAATCGCTTCCGGCGCGGAGGCCGCCATCATCCCTGAGGGAAAGACGGACGTTGACCAGCTTGCCGAATTCATCGAAAGGGGAAAGCGCAAATCCAAGAATAGCGCAATAGTCCTTGTGAGTGAATCCCAGAAAGACGGCCACGGCGGCGCAATGTATTACGCAGACCGTATCAAGAAGGAGTTCCCTCAGTTTGACGCCCGCGTCACAATCCTTGGCCACCTCCAGAGGGGCGGCACCCCTTCCGCATATGACCGCATCCTGGCTTCCCGTATGGGTTACGCCGCAATAGAGGCCCTGCTTGAAGGCCAGCGCAACATTATGGTGGGCATAAAGAACGACGAAATAGTGTACGTCCCCATCTCCCGCGCCATCAAGATGGACAAACCCATCAACACGGAACTCATCTCGGTGCTCAACGTCCTTTCAATGTAATGATATACGGTCTCTGGTTAAGGCTAAGGCACCTTGCCTACAATAAGGGCTGGAAAAAGAGTTTCAAGGCCGATGTCCCCACAATCTGCGTGGGGAACATCACCGTAGGCGGCACCGGCAAGACCCCTCACGTGGAGATGCTTCTGAGGCAACTGAGGGTAAGCGACCGCTGGGGCTTCAAGCCCCTTGCCGTCCTCTCCAGGGGGTACAAGCGCAAGTCCCGCGGCTTTCAGATAGTAAAGCCGGATTCTTCATCGGCCTCATTTGTCGGCGACGAACCTCTCCAGATAGCCCGTAAGTTCCACGGCGTCACCGTGGCGGTGGACAAAAACAGGGTTGAGGGCTGCCGTAAACTTGAAGGGGCAGACCTGATTGTGCTTGACGACGCCTTCCAGTACCGCCGCCTGAATCCCAGCCTCAGCATAGTGCTGGTGGACTACAATCGGCCGGTATATGAAGACAGGCTTCTTCCTTACGGCCGTCTCCGTGACCTTCCTTCCCGCCTTTATGCGGCCGATATCGTGATTGTTACAAAATGCCCCCCGGAACTTGACAGCTGGACCCGTCAGGAAATGCGCCGGAAACTTTCCCTGAAGCCTGGGCAGAAACTCTTTTTCACCTCGATAAAGTACGCCTCCCCGGAGCCCGTGTTCCCGGAGGCCGATCCCCGTTACACGTACTCCAGCAAGGTAATCCTGGTGTCCGGGATTGCCAATAATGCGCCGTTAAGGAGTTACCTTTCCGACTCCTACAAGATAGTGAAGCGCCTTGAGTATAAGGACCACCACCGGTTTACAAAGGCCGATGTCCGCGCTATGTCCGCGGCCGTAAAGGAAACCCCCACGGCGTGCGTTATGACAACGGAAAAGGATGCCCAGCGCCTCCGTGAAGTGAAGTCCGTCCCGGACTCCCTTAAGCAGCGCCTTTTCTATCTCCCCATAGAGGCGGCCTTTATAAGTGAGGATGATGAGAAAGCCTTTGTGGAGATTCTGGACAGCCTATGATTCTATATCTTACCGGCAGTCCCACCAGATTCGGGGAAGATCACTTTACGCAGGATAACGGATTCCTTTCCGATGTAAAGGCTTCCCTTTTGCGCGCCACCGGCCCCGGCCGGAAGCCGCGGGTGCTGCTTGTAAGCGCCGCCCCTGACGACAAAGGCTTCACGGACTCCGTGGAAAAGGGTATGAGCCTCTGCATCCACCGCTCCGGAATAGAGACGGAAAGAATTGTGATGCTTGACCGCCACAATGCATCTCAAACCGCCCGTCTGGTGGAGGAATCGGATTGGGTAATCCTTTGCGGCGGGCACGTCCCCACCCAGAACCGTTTCATTAATGAAATCGGCCTTAAAGATATCCTGAAGGGTTTTGACGGGGTCATCATGGGCTGCAGCGCCGGTTCTATGAACTGTGCCGATATAGTATATTCCCATCCAGAACTTCCGGGTGAAGCAGTAGACCCTCAGTATAAGCGTTGGCTAAGGGGCCTCGGCCTTACTGATATCCAACTTATACCACATATGGAGCAGGTCCGATGGGCAACCGTGGACGGCCTGCGCCTTTTTGAAGACATAGCCTTCCCTGACAGTCAGGGCCACCGCTTCTACACTTTCCGCGACGGTGGTTTCGTGAAAGTTGAAAATGGCCGCAGCACCCTCTGCGGAGAGGCATTTGAAATATCCCGCGGAGCCATGCGCCGCGTATCCGAAGAAAACAAAACATACTCATTTATGAACCTCATATTCATTTCTCCCCATTTCCCGGACACTTACTGGCACTTCTGCGCCGGGGCAAAAGCCAACGGAATCAACGTCCTTGCCATAGCCGACCAGCCCTACGAGAACCTCTCCTGGGAACTCAAGCAAAGCATTTCCGACTACTACAGGGTACAGAACCTGGAGGACTACGGGGAGGTGTACCGCGCCGTTGCGTGGTTTGCCCACAAGTGGGGAAAGATAGACTGGCTGGAGTCCAACAACGAGTGGTGGCTGGAGCAGGATGCCCGCCTGAGGACGGATTTCAACATTACAACCGGAATCAAGACGGACCATATATCGGCCATCAAGAACAAGTCCGAGATGAAAAAGTACTACGCCCTTGGCGGCATCCCTACGGCCCGCCAGATAAAAGGCGTGGAAGGTCCTGCAAAGATAAAGGCCTTTGTAAAGAAGACCGGATATCCCGTAATTGCCAAACCGGACAGCGGAATGGGCGCCGGCGGTACCACAAAGATCTGCACCGTGGCCGACCTTGAGCAGTGGCTTGAGCACCACGCCAAGGATATGGGCTACTATGTGGTTGAGGAGTTCATAACCGGTCTCCTGGTAAGTTACGACGCCATTTTCAACTCAAAGGGAGAAGCCATCTTCGAGAACAATACCGTGTTCCCAACGCCCGTTATGGAGATAGTCCACGGCAACCTTGACTGCTGCTACTGGACCAACAAGACCGTTCCCGCAAAACTCTCGGAAATAGGCCGCCGCACGGTGAACGCCTTCGGCATAAAGAGCCGTTTCGTGCACCTGGAGTTCTTCCAGTTGGACCGCGACCGCGAGGGCCTTGGCAAGAAGGGCGACTACGTGGGCCTGGAGGTGAATATGCGCCCGCCGGGAGGCTACACCCCGGATATGATGAACTTCGCCCACAATACGGACGTCTATCAGATCTGGGCCGATATGGTAGCCTTCGACGAGGCCCGTAAGCCCCTCGGGGAAAGTTCCTACATAGGCTATGTGGGCCGCCGTGACAACCATCAGTACAAACACTCCCACCAGGATATCCTGGCACGCTACGGCAGTGATGTCCGCATGGCTTCCCGAGTCCCTGACGCCCTCTCCGACGACCTTGGCAACACCTGCTACATCGTTCGCCTTGAGAAAAAGGCCGACATTGACGCCTTCTTCAAGTTTGCCACCGAATAAAAAAATGCTAACTTTGTAAGATAAACTACCCTCTATCTTGACGAACTAAAATTCAACTACTAGGATGCAGGAAAAATTAGGTCGCGTAGCCCAGGTGGTAGGGCCTGTGGTAGACGTTCACTTTGATTTATCGGTGGGGAAAGCGGAACTAGAACTTCCCCGCATCGGGGATGCCCTGAAAGTGCAGCGCCCTGATGGCCGCGCCGTTATCCTTGAGGTGCAGCAGCACATTGGAGAGGATACCGTGCGCACCGTTGCCATGGACTCCACGGACGGCCTCAGCCGCGGCCTGGAGGTGAAAAACACGCATCGGCCCATATCCATGCCGGTAGGCGCCCAGATCCGCGGCCGCGTGATGAATGTCACCGGAGACGCCATAGACGGAATGGAACAGCTGGACCGCATGGACACCCTGCCCATTCACCGAGACCCTCCTAAGTTTGAGGACCTCACCACTTCCCAGGAGGTGCTCTTTACCGGAATCAAGGTCATAGACCTTCTGGAGCCGTATCTGAAGGGCGGAAAGATTGGCCTCTTTGGCGGTGCCGGCGTTGGAAAGACCGTGCTCATCAAGGAACTGATCAACAATATTGCCAAGGCCCACAACGGCTTTTCCGTGTTTGCCGGCGTTGGAGAGCGCACCCGTGAGGGTAACGACCTCCTCCGTGAGATGATTGAATCCAACGTCATCCGTTACGGAGAAGCCTTCAACAAGGCAATGGAAGAGGGCCGATGGGACCTTTCCCTTGTAGACCCCGCAGAACTTGAGAAGAGCCAGGTGTCCATGGTCTTCGGCCAGATGAACGAGCCACCGGGAGCCCGTACCAACGTGGCCCTCAGTGGCCTTACGCTTGCGGAAAGTTTCCGTGACAGCACGGATCCGGCGGCCCCCCACGACATCCTCCTTTTCATAGACAATATCTTCCGTTTCACCCAGGCCGGCTCCGAGGTTTCCGCACTTCTTGGCCGTATGCCGTCGGCTGTGGGTTACCAGCCCACGCTTGCAACGGAAATGGGTAAGATGCAGGAGAGGATCACCTCCACCAAGAACGGATCCATCACCTCCGTCCAGGCGGTGTATGTTCCGGCCGATGACCTTACGGACCCCGCTCCCGCAACTACTTTCACGCACCTTGACGCCACTACGGTCCTTAGCCGTAAGATCACGGCCCTTGGCATCTATCCCGCCGTGGATCCCCTGGAGTCCACTTCCCGTATCCTTGATCCAAACATCGTGGGTAAGGCGCATTACGACACAGCCCAGAGGGTTAAGCAGATTCTCCAGAGAAACCAGGAACTTCAGGACATCATCGCAATCCTTGGTATGGATGAACTCTCCGATGAAGACAAGACCACCGTCAACCGCGCCCGCCGCGTACAGAGGTTCCTTTCCCAGCCGTTCTTTGTGGCGGAGCAGTTCACCGGCGTGAAGGGTGTCATGGTTCCCATTGAAGACACAATCAAGGGTTTCAATATGATTATGGACGGAGAGGTTGATTATCTCCCCGAGCAGGCTTTCCTTAACGTTGGCACCATAGAGGACGCCATCAAGAAGGGTGAGGCCATACTTGCCGCAGCCAAATGAGTATCCGGCTCCATATCCTGAGCCCTGAAGGCACCCTTGTAGACGCCTCCGTTTCCCTGGTATCCCTGCCCGGGACGCTGAGTCCGTTCACCGTCCTTCCAGGCCACGCCCCCATAGTCACTTCCCTGGAAAAGGGCAGCATCCGCTATGTTGAGGATGGTGAAGAGAAGTTCCTTCAGATTTCCGGCGGCTTCGCAAGGGCTGAGGACAACACCGTAACCGTCTGCGCAGAAGTATGATCCTTAGTTTCCTCATATCGCTGTTTCTCCTTCAGGAGATCAATGTGTCGGAGATCATCTTTGAGCATATCGGGGATGAGTATGAATGGCACATTACTGAGTGGAAGGGAAAGCCGGTGGCAATTCCGCTGCCGTGCATAGTGATAGACAGGGGTGTGAAGGTGTTTACGGCGCATCACGCCGGAGATTACGGATATACGTTCAACGAGGACGGGAAACTGGTGAATGCCACTACGGGAAAGCGCCCCGTGGATATCTCCATAACCAAGAACGTGCTTGCCCTTATGATGAGTACGGCGCTCCTTCTTGTCATAATCCTTCTTACTGCAAGGTGGTACAGGAAACACGATGCCCTTGAGGAGGCCCCTACAGGCCTTGCGGCCGCAATGGAGCCGCTTGTGATGATGGTGCACGATATGGCAAAGGAGAATATCGGCCCTGATTACAGGAAGTTCTCCCCGTACCTTTGCATGGCCTTCCTGTGGATTCTTTTCAATAACTTCCTGGGGATTATGCCGTTCTTCCCGGGAGGGGCCAATCTCACAGGTAATATTGCCATTACCTTGGTGCTTGCGCTCTGCACATTCTTCACGGTGAATTTCAACGGCACCAAGCATTATTATAAGGAGATTTTCGCCCCGGACGTTCCGGGCTTCCTTAAACCCATAATGCCGGTAATTGAGGTGTTCAGCGCCATTATGAAGCCGGTATCCCTTACCATCCGTCTCTTCGCCAATATGCTGGCGGGCCATATTATGATACTCAGTATGGTGTGTATCATTTTCATAATGGCCAAGTACGGTCCGCTCCTTGGCGGAGGAATGACGGTTGTGAGCGTGCTCTTCGGGGTGTTCCTGGATGCCCTGGAGTGCCTTGTGGCGTTTATCCAGGCTTATGTTTTCACTATGCTCAGTTCCATTTACATAGGGCTGGCAAGGCAGAAGGAAGAGGAATAAACTTTAAAACTTTGATATTATGATCTTAAGTACAATCATTCTCCAGGCAGCCGCGGGCGCAGCCCTCGGAAAGGCGGGTGCCGCCCTTGGCGCCGCCATCGCTGCCATCGCCGCGGCCATCGGCATCGGTAAAATCGGCAAATCCACTATGGAGGCAATCGCCCGCCAGCCGGAAAGCGCCGGCAACCTGCGTACCTCTATGATTATCGCCGCCGGTATGGTTGAGGGCGCAGCCCTGTTTGCAATCATAGTTGCACTGCTTGCAATTGTAATTAAGTAGCCATGAACCTAGTGACGCCAGATTTCGGCCTCCTTTTCTGGATGGTCGTGATTTTCGGCATTGTGTTTTTCCTCCTTGCAAAGTTCGGTTTTCCAATTATAACCGATATGGTGGATAAACGCAGCGCCAAGATCGTACAGTCGCTGAAGGATGCCGACGCAATCAAGGCGCAGATGGCTCAGTGGAAAGACGAGCATTCCCGGATGCTGGAGGAAACCAGGAGGGAGCAGACCCAGATGATCCGTGAGGCAACGGAAGCGAAGGCAAAGATCCTTGCCGACGCTAAGGCCCAGGCGCGTTCCGAGGCCGATGCAATCATTGCAAACGCAAGGCTCCAGATTGAGGCGGAGAAAGAGAGTGCCCTGCGGGATGTCCGGAAGGAAATTGCCCTCCTCAGCGTTGAGGTGGCGGAAAAAGTGCTCCGCCACGAACTCCAGGATACCGGCAGCCAGAGGGCTTTCATAGAGTCCCTGGTGGATGAGGCAAATGAGGCCAGACTTGGATCGTGAACCGTAGTATCGTCATAACACGCTATGCCTATGCGCTGGTGAAATATGCCCGTGAGAGCGGGCAGGGGGAACTTGTGTGCTCCGAGGCAGAGACCCTGCTGGGCGCAATCCGCACCGTCCCGGATCTCAGGCGTATGGTTACCGCCGCCGATGACGTGGTGTCTCCATTCGACAAGAAAAAACTCCTCCAGGGAGCGCTGGGAAACAGGCTTTCCACGGAGATGAGCCGTTTCCTCACCCTTCTTAACAAGAACGGTAGGATGAATCTTGTGGAGGATATCCTGAGGGACTTTGTGGACATCTACCACAGGAGCATCGGCATAAGGAAAGCCCGCCTTGCCACTGCGCGTGAACCCTCCGAGCGCCTACTTCAGCGCCTGAAGGCCCTGGTGAAGCAAAAGACCGGGGACGATGTTATCATAGAGGTGGAGGTGGACCCGGACCTTGTGGGAGGCTTTGTGTTTGACCTTGACGACTACCTTCTGGATGCCAGCGTAAGGCGCCAGTTGGACCTTATCCGTGAACAGTTTATAGAAAAGAATAGAAGAATTATCTGATGAGCGTATCTCTTAAACCAAGCGAAGTAAGCGAAATCCTTCTCAGCCAACTCAGGGATATGAAAAACGACCTCCAGTTTGAGGAGATCGGAAAGGCCCTGCAGGTGAGCGACGGCGTAGTGCGCATCTATGGCCTGGACCACGCCGAGGCCGGGGAACTCCTTGACTGCGGCGGCGGAGTTATGGCCGTGGTGATGAACCTTGAGGCCGATAACGTGGGCGCCGTGCTTATGGGCCCCACGGATCACGTGAAGGAGGGAATGCTGGTGCGCCGCACCGGCCGCATTGCCTCAGTGGGAGTGAACGACAGCCTCCTTGGCAGGGTGATAGACCCCCTGGGAAATCCCCTGGACGGCCTTGGCGCCGTTGGCGGGGTGAAGATAGATATGCCTCTGGAGAGAAAGGCTCCGGGCGTTATCTTCCGTCAGCCGGTTTCAGAGCCTCTCCAGACGGGCCTTAAGGCCATTGACGCTATGATTCCTATCGGCCGCGGCCAGCGAGAACTCATAATCGGAGACCGCCAGACCGGTAAGACAGCCATCGCAATTGATACGATCATCAATCAGAGAAGCGCCTACGAGGCAGGGGAGCCCGTGTACTGCATCTATGTTGCCGTGGGCCAGAAGGGCTCAACCGTGGCTTCAATAGTACAGACTCTGAGAGAGCACAAGGCGATGGATTACACCATTGTGGTTGCCGCCACGGCTGCAGATCCCGCAGCCCTTCAGTATTACGCTCCGTTTGCCGGGGCGGCAATTGGCGAGTACTTCCGTGACACCGGGCGCCACGCGCTGGTTGTCTTCGACGACCTCTCAAAGCAGGCTGTGGCATACCGTGAGGTGTCCCTGATCCTGAAACGTCCTTCCGGTCGCGAGGCATATCCCGGAGACATTTTCTACCTGCATTCACGTCTTCTGGAGCGCGCCGCCCGAATAATCGACCAGCAGGAGGTTGCGGCTCAGATGAACGACCTCCCGGATGCCCTGAAGGACAAGGTGAAAGGCGGCGGATCCCTTACGGCTCTTCCAATAATCGAGACTCAGGCCGGAGATGTATCGGCCTATATCCCTACAAACGTGATTTCCATCACGGACGGCCAGATTTACCTGGAGCAGGCTCTCTTCAACCAGGGCGTGCGTCCCGCTATCAATGTGGGTATTTCCGTTTCCCGCGTTGGCGGAAGCGCCCAGGTTAAGTCCATGAAGAAGGTGGCCGGCACCCTTAAGATTGACCAGGCCCAGTGGGCGGAACTGGAGGCTTTCTCAAAGTTCTCCTCGGATGTTGATAAAGTTACCGAACTTGCTCTGGATAAGGGCCGCAAGAATAACCAGCTCCTCATCCAGCCCCAGTACAGCCCTATGCCGGTTGGGGAGCAGGTGGCGGTGCTCTACTGCGGCACGCGTGGCCTTATGAGAGACATTCCTGTCTCTTCCGTCCGCGCCTTCCAGGACGCCTTCCTGGACCGTCTCCGCGCCACGCACAGGGCCGATGTCCTCGAGCCTCTGGGAGAAGGCAAACTTACCCCGGAGATTGAAAAGATCCTTACTGACACCGCTGAATCAGTTATTTTAGCAATGAAATGATCGCTTCACCGACATATCATCTGAAAACCGTCGCTTCGCGACCCCTCCCACCTGCGGTGGGCCCCTCCCTCTTATGATGCCGAGGGTGGCAACAGGTTTTCAGATAATATGTCGCTTACGCTTATGATATGCCAACGTTAAAGGAAATAAAGGGCCGGATAGGGTCTGTGAAGAGTACGCTGAAGATAACATCGGCAATGAAACTGGTGTCATCGGCCAAACTGCGTAAGGCGCAGAACGCCATAGCGGCAATGCGGCCCTATGAGGAGGAACTCCGAAGGATGCTGGAGATGGCTTCGGGTGCGGGTGATGTGACTGAAAAAGTTACATCACCGTCAAAAAGGGCCGATTTTGCAGGTGATGTGCCGGAAAATGTCACATCACCGGCAGTTATCATCGCGGTTGCGTCCAACTCTTCCCTTTGCGGCGGGTTCAATGCCAATGTGATTGCAAAGGTGAGGGCAGTTAGAAAGCCAGATGACGTTGTGTATTCAATTGGCCGCAAGATGGCCGATGCAATGGCCCGTGACGGGTTCCAATCCCCCTCAGACTACTCCGCTCTCTCCGAGCACCCGGCATATGCGGAGGCTGCGGCCATTGTGGAGAAGTTGTCAGAAGACTTCTATGAGGGCAGGATAAGCGGCGTGACACTTGTGTAC
This sequence comes from Bacteroidales bacterium, assembly GCA_017451395.1. Lineage (GTDB taxonomy): Bacteria > Bacteroidota > Bacteroidia > Bacteroidales > UBA932 > Cryptobacteroides. Next base: position 52,553 of record JAFSPR010000041.1, on the reverse strand, counting down.
ACGCACTTCGTGTCCACCGCCAAGCAGGTTCCCGTGGTGGAGCCGCTGCTGCATGCAGCCGGAAGGGACGGCATTTCTGGAGCGTCGCTTCACGACCCTATCCGTGCAAATGCTCCAGAAATGCCGTCCCTTCCGGCTGAAGATCCCAGCCGCCCCATCCTGGAGCCATCGGCCCGGGAACTGCTGGAGGCCCTGATACCCCGGACACTGAAACTGAAACTATACGCTGCGCTCCTTGACAGCGCGGCGGCGGAGCACGCGGCCCGCACAATTGCCATGCAAACCGCAACGGACAATGCAGAGAACCTGCTTTCTGAACTGACTCTTCAATACAACAAGAGCCGTCAGCAGAAGATTACATCGGAGATCCTGGACCTCGCGGGAGGCCAGGCCGCCGAATAAGACAAGACTAACCACATAAAATGAAAAACATTCTTGAAATTCTGAAAACCTGGAAATTCTGGAAGGAACTGTTCATTATGACTGCCGGTATGACCATAGCGGCCGCGGCTGTTTACTACTTCCTTATGCCTTCAAAACTTGTTGTGGGCTCCATTACGGGTCTTTCCATCGTGATTGGAAAACTGCTGAACATCGCAGGTATCGGCATCAAGGTTTCGCAGGTGATAGTTATCATCAACGCCATCCTGCTGGTGCTGGCCTGGATCCTTATCGGCAAGGAATTCGGGGCCAAGACGGTTTACACGGCCCTTATCCTTGGTCCGCTGGTGGATTTCTGGGAGAAGGTGCTGCCCATCGACCGCCTTCTGGAGCCGGGGCAGATGTCCCTTATGAACGACCCCTGGTTCGACCTGATCTGCTTTGTGCTCATCCTCAGCGCCTCCCAGACCATACTTTTCCATATCAATGCGTCAACCGGCGGGCTGGATATCCTGGCAAAGATTGTGAACAAGTACCTGCACATTGAGATAGGTACGTCCGTGTCAGTCGCCGGAGCCATCATCTGCTGCACGGCGTTTGCCATCAACCCGTTCAGGCTGGTTGTCATTGGCCTTATAGGAACCTGGATCAACGGCCTTGCGCTGGATTACTTCACTGCCGGCCTCAACCGCCGAAAGAGGGTGTGTATCATTTCCTCACAGTACGAGCGTCTGCGTAAGTACATCATCGAGGACCTTGAACGCGGCTGCTCCCTGTACAATGTCACGGGCGGCTACAACGGCCATCAGAATGTTGAGATCCAGGCCCTGCTTACCCAGGACGAGTTTGCGCATCTTATGGATTATATGAAGTCAAACGACATCCACGGATTCATCACAGCAGGCAACGTGAGCGAAATTTACGGTGACTGGCACAAAAAAACTCGTAAAAAGAAGAGTTTGGCACAGAATTAGATATAAGTGGTATCAGACATAAATATTGATACCTTACCATACACCCGCCGCCAATTGTGAAATTCGCGTGCGGGTTTCTTTTTTGCTCCCCCTGCCTTGTGCCGTAATGCCGATGCGGTGGAGCTCAACTTGTTTATTGTCAGTTACTTACGCGGTTGTTTGGGATTACCGGTAATACCAAATAACTGCGTAACTTGCTATGTGTCAGTTGTTTGGCTTCCACTAGTTTGGTGGCTGGACCAGGTCCACCGCATTCCCGGACCTGGTCCACCACCCTTTTGGACCTGGTCCACACGCAGCAGCCACGCTGAGGCCGTGTTGACAGCCAGAACGCCCAGAATGGGGTTTTTGTGTCAACACGGCAAGGAAATTGCCCCAAAACGCCAAAAACGTTGCCGTGTGGGTACCAGAATCGGCCTTAGGGGCGTTTTACGTGTCAACACGGCAAAGGGCGAACCACGCCCGCAAAGTCTATTTCCGCAGGTATTTCCACCCTATGACCGGGAGGGTGAACGCCAGAAGGCAAGCCGCTATCCAGAAGATGGAAACGGGAGTGAAGTTATATGCCCCGGCAGTAGTGTTCCCCTCGATGAGGAAGCCGCTCACAACACTCTGGAGGCCGGCAGCGGCATAACTGGAGATTCCAACTATGCCAAGTGCGGCGCCTGTTGCTTTGCGGGGCACGAAGTCCAGCGCCATAAGCCCGGCCACAATGCAGAACACCACGCTGAATGCAAAACTGAACAGGGCCACAAAAGCCATATTGCCCCAGAAGCCGCCGCCAAGGAACAGGAACGCGGCCAGCGAGCATACTGCAAGGACGCCGGATGCCACCACGGGCTTTACGCGGTTGCCCTTTAGTAAGACATCGGAGATCCACCCGGCGGCAAGGTTACCAGCCACGCCAAAGATTTCGGCAAGGCCGATCACCTGCGTTGCCCCCTCAAGGGAGAACCCCTTCTGCTTCTGGAGAAACAGTACACCCCAGTCGGAGACTGCATGCTGAGTTACGTACAAAAATGCCGTGGAGATGGCTATGACCCAGATTCCGGGGTGCTTGAACACCCACTTCTGGAGTTCACGTGTGGGCTTTTTATCAAGCGGCCTGGTCTCTTCTCCTGAGAGTTCCTGGACGGAAGGGAGACCCTGGCTTTCGGGGGTATCGGCAATGAAGATGAGGGACACCACAAGGCCCATAAGCCCTGCCACTGCAGCGGCCAGAAAACCCCACTGCCACCCTGCGGCGGCAACGATGAATCCCGTCATCATCATTGAGACGGCTTTTCCAAGTTGAGGGGTGGAGGAGAAGATGCTGTAGTATCGACCCCTAAGAGAAAGCGGGAACCAGCGGGAGAGGCTTATTGTTCCGGGAGGAGACCCCATTGACTGCATCCAGCCGTTGATGCCCCAGAGCAGCGTGAAAGTGACAAGCATCACCACGGAGCCAAAGCCAAGAGGCCCCTGAAGGAGGCCCATCAGCCCAAGGATCAGATTGACCGCTGCCGATATCCCTATTCCCACAGCCATAAACCTGCGGATGTTGCAGTAATCAGCAATGAAGCCGTTAAGGAACTTTCCAACCGCATAGACAAAGTAGAAGGCGGAACCTATGATGCCAAGTTGCCCGGCCGTGAGAACGCCTCCGTCAATGAGGGGCTGCTTCACAACGCCAAGAGTCATCCGGCATACATAATATAAAGTATATGCTATGGTGACGCCCCAGAAAGTGCGGCTTCGAAGACGCCTGTAAGTGGCGTCCACCTCTCCTGACGGCACTTTTGCCGCTGACGGCTTACTTATGCGGAAGTGGCTGTAGAGGGACATTTCTAACAGTCTGAAAGAAGAAGGCCAAGGTCCGTTCCCGGATTATAGAGGCGGGCATCCAGTCCAACCGCCCTTGCTCCGTCTACATTGGCCTTGTTGTCATCTATGAAGAGTATCTCCTGAGGCGGCTGTCCTATCCTCTGGATCACGTAGTTATAGAACTCCGGGGCCGGTTTCATCATCTTAAGGTCTGATGATATGAACTGGTCCCTGAAAGTGGCCTCCGGGTCAATTCCGTTGTCTTTCAGCACTCTCAGGCAGTGCCTCATAGAGATTGGATTGTTGTTGGAAAGGAGGTAGAGCGGGTATTTTCCCCTAAGGTCAAGGACGGCCTTGACTGTACGGGGATCCATCTTCTTGTCAAGAAGTTCTCCCATAGCATATTCCACATCCTGAGGCTTTGTTCCGGGGCGGGACTCTGCAAGGACAAGTTCCTTGAAGTGCTGCTCGCTGAGGCGGCCGCCCTCCAGTTCACCGTAAATACCCTTCTGGTGATAAGGATCAAGCAGTTGCGTAATCCTCTCAAAGCCAAGACCGGAGCGGAATGCTTGGATGCACCTGCTCATATTGAGGCCTATCAGGACCCCGCCTATGTCAAATACTATTGCTTTAGGCATAATTCAGTGCACAAAGGTAGTCATTTGCCACGGCATTCGCAAAAGTCCTTGCCGTGTTGACACAAAAACCCCATTCTGAGCGTTCTGGCTGTCAACACGGCCGCAGCGTGGCTGCTGCGTGTGGACCAGGTCCAACGGTAGAATCGGTGGAGGTTAAGTGGCTGATACACAGTAAGTTATGGGATTATTTGGGATTACTGGTAATCCCAAATAATCATGTAAGTAACTGATAGTGAGCTAGTTGGGCTCCACTACATCGGCATTACAGTAATGGGAGAGAAAGCCGATGGGGGGGTGACTATTTCCCGGTGGGGTGTGCGAAGTGGGTGGGCTGGGCCTTGGGCTTGGCGGCGGGTGCCGGGGGGATGGCCATAGCGGGCTGCTTCTTCACGTAGGCGTACACCAGGAAGCCGATGCCAAGGAGCACGAACGGGATGGAGAGGAGTTGACCCATATTGAGGACCATATTGGCCTCGAAGTCAACCTGGTCATTCTTCACGAACTCAATGAGGAAGCGGCTTCCGAAGCACACTATCATAAAGATGCCCATAAAGGTGCCGCGGTAGATCTTTTCCAGTTTATGCCAGTACAGCCACATAAGGAGGAAACCAAGGAGGAGATAGGTGCCGGCCTCATATAACTGGGTGGGATGGCAGGGAACGGTTTCTCCGTTGCGCTCGAACACAAAGCCCCAGGGAAGGGTGGTGGGACCGCCGTAAATCTCTGAGTTGAAGAGGTTTCCAAGACGGATGAAGCACGCGGCGAATGAGATGGGAATCACAAGGTGGTCCACAACCCACACGAAGTCGAAGCCGTTTGCAGGGCCGTACTTGCGGGCATACCAGATGATGCCAAGGATGATGGCTATGGTGCCGCCATGGCTGGCCAGGCCGCCTTTCCAGGGCATGAAGATTTCCCAGAAGGCCTGCCAATTGGTCATTCCGCGTGCGGCCACCTGAGGGGAAACGGTGCCTCCGAACATCTGGAAGAACGGTGCAAGGTAGTAATCCGGCTCATAGAACAGGCAGTGACCAAGGCGAGCGCCCACTATGGTGCAGATCAGAAGCATATATAGCATAGGGTCCAGAAGGGTCTCGCTTATCTTTTCCCTGTTGAAAAAGCGTTTCATTATGAACCAGCCCAGGATGAAGCCGCTGACAAACAGCAGAGAGTACCACCTGAGTTCAAACCCGCCGATATGGAAAATGGCGGGGTTCACATTCCAATGTACAATGAGTGTTTCCATACTGCAAATATAATACATTTTTGAGATTCCTCGGCTACACTCGGAATGACAAAGAAGCTACACTTGGAATGACAGAGGGCGAATGAATGACGGGGACGCTGCGCAGGCCCAATTTTTGCAGTAAATTGCCAGCTTATTCAGTTAGTTTTATGTGTGTTAAAAAATTGATCCTTGCGCTTGCCATTCTGCTGCCTTCTGCGGCCTGGGCACAGTATAAGGATTTACCTCAGGAGGCGGCGGACTCTACGCTTGTGCTTACGCTGGACGACGCCATCAAGATAGCCCTCAGTGAAAATACGTCCGTAAAGGTGGCCGATATGGAGGTTCAGCGCCAAAAATACGCCCGTAAGGGCGCTTACGGCGCGCTTTTCCCCCAGATCAACGCCACCGGAATGTACAGTTACGCCATCCAGAAGCAGAAGGTGTTCTTCGGCTCGGACGACGAATCCTCCGGTTCAGGCGGTGGTGGCATGGCATCCATGATGACAAGCGCCTTCGAGCCCATAATGTACTACATCCAGCAACTCTATGCGGCAACAAGCACTCCCTTTGTGCCATATCAGGCTCCAAAGACAGAGGAGAAGACATCTTCCAGCAGTGACCCAATTGAAATGGGCCGCCGGAACCAGGTGCAACTTGGCCTTAGCGCCTCGATGCCCATAATCAACGCCCAACTCTGGGAGAGCCTCTGCATCACCGGAGACCAGGTGGAACTTGCAGTTGAAAAGGCCCGTGAAAGCCGCCTTGGCACAGTTACCCAGGTGAAGCAGGCCTACTACGCCGTCCTTATGGCAAAGGCCTCCTACGACGTTTACAACGCGGTGTTTGAAAACGCCGCCCAGAACCTGAAGACCACGGAAAGCAGGTACAACGTCCAGAAGGCGTCAGAACTTGACCTTGCCCGCGCCCAGAGTTCCCTTGCCGCCGCAATCCCCAACGTCTATAACGCGGAAAACGCCATCTACCTGTCACTGTGGCAACTCAAAGCCGTGATGGGCCTTGACCTTGACCGCCCCGTAGACGTGGTGGGCGCCCTTGAGGACTTCGCGGAGCATATGTTCTACGACATAAACGAAGGCACGGAAGCCTCCCTTGACCGCAATACCCAGCTCCGTCAGCTGGCCGCTCAGGCAGAGGTCCTTTCCAAGCAGATAAGGATGCAGCAGTACGCGTATCTTCCCACTTTATCGGCCCAGATATCTTATAACTACTACACCCAGAGCGACAAATTCAACCTGGCCCAGTGGAAATGGCTGCCTTCATCTACGGCGGTGTTCTCCCTCAGCATCCCCATCTTCTCCGGAGGCCAGCGCTACCATACTATAAAGCAGACAAGGGTTCAGGCCGATGAACTTGAACTTCAGAGGGAAAACACTGAGCGTCAGATCCGGATAGGTATCCGCCAGAGCCTCTCCACTATGGATACGGCAATGAAAACCTACGACGCAGCCAAGGAGGCCCTTACCAGCGCCGAGAAAGCCTACAACATTGCCTCCAAGAGTTTCGAGGTTGGAAAGAGCACCCTCACGGACCTGAACAACACTGAACTCACCCTCACCCAGACCCGCCTCCAGGCGGCGCAGGCCGTATACAACTTCGTGGTAGCGAAGGCCGGCCTTGAACAGACATTAGGTTACGATTTTACAGAAGAAAAGACATATGAATAGGAAAGGAATTGCAATACTTGCAGCCCTTGCAGCCGCGGTGTCCTGCGGCAATTTCGGCACTCAGAAGGCCGGTTCTCCCGCAGCCGCCCAGGCTCCCGCAGAGATTGTCCCCAACGTGGAAGTGACGGTGGCGGAGGCCCGCATGGTGCCCCAGGAAAGCGTTTACGCCTCTACCGTCGAGGCCTATGCCGTTAACAACATTATGCCCCAGAGCGGCGGCCGTATCCGCAAGATCAACGTTGAGGTTGGGGACTACGTCCAGAAGGGACAGGTCCTGGCCGAAATGGACCGCATCCAGCTTGAGCAGCTGGAACTCCAGGTGAAAAACGACGAAATAGAGTACGAGCGCCTGAAGAGCCTCTACGCCGAGGGCGGCGTCTCCCAGAGCGACTTCGAGACCGCCGAACTTGGCTACAAGGTCCGCCGGTCCAATTACAACAACGTCAAGGAAAACACCATCCTCCGCAGCCCCATCACCGGTTATGTATCGGCCCGAAACTTTGACAAAGGCGATATGTTCGGGATGAGCGCCCCCATCTTCACCGTGCAGCAGGTGGTTCCCGTGAAACTCCTTGTGGGCATCTCCGAGAGCGAATACACCAAGGTGAAAAAGGGCGACAAAGTGTCCCTTACCGTAGACGCCATCCCCGGAAAGACCTTCCAGGGCAAGGTTGAGCGCCTCTATCCTACCATTGACGCCGCCACCCATACCTTCAAGGCCGAAGTCGTTGTCCCTAACGCCGACAGGGTGCTTCGTCCCGGCATGTACGCACGCGTGACCGTGAACTTCGGAAACCGCAGCAGCGTCATTGTCCCGGACAGGAGCATAGTCAAGCAGGAAGGCACCGGCACAAGGTTCATCTACGTGCTTTCAGAGGACGGCACCGTGAGTTACACCCCCGTAACTGTGGGCCGTCACATCGGCGCAGAATATGAGATAATCTCCGGCATCGAAGCCGGGAGCAGGATAGTTGTCAAGGGCCAGTCGGCGCTTAAGGACGGAGTCAAGGTGAACGTACTATGAGCATTTACAGAACATCGGTAGAGCACCCGGTTACAACCTGCCTTGTATTCCTGGCCTTCGCCATCCTGGGCATCTTCGCCCTTACCAGGCTGCCGGTAAACAACTTCCCCGAAATAGAGTCCAACACCATTATGGTGATGAGTTCCTATCCGGGGGCATCGGCCGAGGACGTTGAGAACAACCTTACCAAGGTGCTTGAAAACACCCTTAACGGCGTTGCCAACCTGAAGAACCTCACATCCAACTCCCGTGAGAACATTTCCATCCTCACCCTTGAGTTCGAGTACGGCACTGACATAGACGAGGCCACCAACGACGTCCGTGACAAACTGGATATGGTGTCGCAGCAACTCCCCGACGGGGCGTCGCTGCCGTATCTTTTCAAGTTCAGCGTGGACGATATGCCCATCCTGATGATGTCGGCAACGGCAAACCAGAGCGTGAGCGCCCTGGACAAGATTCTGGACGACAAAGTGGCAACTCCGCTTGCCCGCGTCTCCGGTGTTGGCCAGGTGACGGTTGCAGGTGCCCCCAAGCGTGAGATTCAGGTGTACTGCGACCCCGCCAAACTGGAGTCCTATCACCTCTCCATCGCCGCAATCGCGCAGGTCATAGCCGCAGAGAACCGTAACGTCCCTTCCGGAAGCATTGATATCGGCTCCGATACCTACACCCTCCGTATCAAGAAGGAGTTCCAGGATCCCCAGGAACTTCTTGACGTGGTCCTTGGAAACTTTGGAGGATCGGCCGTATACCTCAGGGACGTAGCCCGCGTGGACGACACCCTGGAGGAGAAGTCCCAGGAGTCCTACACCAACGGCAGCCGCGGCGCCCAGATCATTATCCAGAAGCAGTCAGGCTACAATACGGTTGAGGTTGTAAGGAAGATTAAACAGGAGATGAAAACCATCTCCAGGAATCTTCCTTCAGATATCAAGATAACAACCATCGTTGACAATTCGGAGGATATCCTCCTCACCATCAAGTCTCTTCGAGACACCATTATGATCACCTTCCTGGTGGTTATGCTGGTGGTGTTCCTCTTCCTTGGAAGGCTGAAGGGAACCCTTATCGTTGTACTTTCCATACCTATAGCCCTGCTTGCTTCACTCCTCTATCTGTTTGCAACGGGAAGCACCCTCAACATCATCTCTATGAGCGCCCTTGCCATAGCCATAGGTATGGTGGTGGACGACGCTATAGTGGTGCTGGAGAACGTGACCACGCACCTTGAAAGGGGAGAAAAGCCCAAGGAGGCGGCCGTTCACGGCACCGCGGAGGTTGGTATCTCAGTAATCGCATCCACGCTCACTATGCTGTGCGTGTTCCTGCCTCTCACTATGATTACCGGAATGGCCGGCATTATGTTCAAGCAACTGGGCTGGATTGTTTCCATCATTATGATAGTGTCCACTACGGCGGCACTTACCCTGGTGCCCACCCTGTGCGCCCTCCTGATGAACAACAAGCCTGTGACCAACAAGGCGTACAGGATTGTGTTCGGCCCGGTGAACAAGGTTCTGGACGCAATCTCCCGCGGTTATTCCAGCCTCATAGGCTGGTGCATGAACCACAAGAAACTCATTATGGTGGCGGCGCTGGTGATATTCAGCGTGGTGCTGTACATCTTCATTCCCAAGATGCGTACGGAATTCTTCCCGCAGGAGGATGAGGGCCGCATATCGGCCACCATAGAACTTCCCATAGGAACGGCCCAGCACGTTACCGGAGACGTGGCATGGCGTATCTACGAGCGCATCAAGAAGGACGTGCCGGAACTCAAGGTCCTCAGTTACCGTTATGGTCAGGCCGATTCCGAGAACGCCTTCGCCTCGATGCGCCAGAACGGCACGTACCTCATCACGATGAACGTCAATATCGGCTCCATATCCACCCGTACGCGGTCTGTCAATGAGATTGCCGATATAATCCGCGCCGACCTCCGCGAATTCCCGGAACTCAACCGCTTCAACGTGACGGAAGGCGGTATGGGTATGGGCGGCCGCGCCAACGTCCAGGTGGAAATCTACGGCTACGACTTTGACGAGACTGAGTCCGAAGCCCGCCGCGTCCGCGCTGCGATGATGGAAACCGGTTTCTTTACCCAGGCCATCCTTTCAAGGGACCAGTATACGCCCGAGTACGAGGTTGACTTTGACCGTGAGAAACTGGCCCTGAACGGCCTAACGTCCACAACTGCAGCCGCATATGTATCGGCCGCCATGTCCGGCACCGTGGCATCCTTCTTCCGCGAGGACGGTGAGGAATACAACATCCGCGTGCGCTATGCCCCGGAGTTCAGAAGTTCCATCGAAGACCTTGAAAATATAGTGATCTACAATACCCAGGGTCAGGGAATCAGGGTGCGTGACCTTGGAACCATCAAGGAGTCAAAAGTCCCTCCCACAATCCAGAGGAAGAACCGTGACCGCTACATTACCGTAACCGGTATGATGGCCCGCGGAAAGGCCCTCAGTGAAGGCGTTGAGATAGTGAACGGCCTTATGGCCTCCGATCCTCTCCCTTCCCATATGAGTTGGAGGATAGGCGGTGACTATGAGGAGCAGCAGAAGTCCTTCAGGGACATGTTCCTGCTGTTCGTTCTCATAGTGATCCTTGTGTATATGGTTATGGCATCCCAGTTTGAATCCCTCCTGGGACCGTTCGTGATTATGTTCTCCATTCCTTTCGCCCTGGTTGGCGTGGCTCTTGGAAGTATGGTTCACGGATGGATGCCAATAAGTATGATGGGTATGGTGGGCATAATAATCCTGCTGGGTATTGTGGTGAAAAACGGTATTGTGCTGATTGACTACACCATTCTCCTGCAGGAGAGGGGAGTAGCCGTTAGGGAAGCCTCAGTCACCGCCGCAAGAAGCCGCCTCAGGCCTATCCTTATGACAACCCTCACAACCGTTCTGGGTATGCTCCCCATGGCCTGGGGAACCGGAGAGGGCGCAGACCTCTGGAGGGGCCTTGGCATCACAGTTGCCTGGGGACTTTCCATCTCCACCCTCATCACCCTTGTCATCATTCCCGTCCTTTACTGCGGCTTCACGGAGCACCGCGCCCGCCGCAAGGCCCGTAAGGCTGCCCGTGTCATTTCGAGCGAAGCCGAGAAATCTCAATAGAATTATGAAAGCTGTTTTTATTGCATACAATCAGGCATACAATCAGGAGATTGTAGAACTCCTTGAAAACCTTGGACAGAGAGGTTACACCGTGTGGAATGAAGTTGGCGGAAGGGGAACCGTAGACGGTGAACCTCACCTTGGATCACACGCCTGGCCGGCCCAGAACCACGCCGTCCTTACGGCCGTGGAGGATTCCCTTGCGCCCAAGATTATGGACGCGCTGCGTGAAAAGGACGCCGCCAACAGTGCTCTTGGCCTCAGGGCATACCTTCTTCCCGTAGAGGATGCAATTTAGTTTTTTTTGCTACCTTTGCGTCTGAAATAAGATTAAACCTAAAAAAGCATACAATGAAAAAACTGTTAGCAATCTTAGCCCTGACTTTTGGTATTGTTTCTGCCGCTAATGCCCAGATAGGCGTTATTGGCGGTTTCACGTCTTCCAAGACATCCGTCAATACCCAGGACGTTATGTCCAATATAAACAACGTCAGCCTCTTTCACGCCGGAGTAGCATACAGGATAGAACTTGGCAGTTTCTTCGCTGTCCAGCCCCAGCTCGCTTTCCAGATGAAAGGTGCAACTATGCAGGAGATGATGGGTACCGGAGACGCCAAGGCCGCCCTTTCCACCCTTAACACAAAGGCCGGTTTCATTGAGCTTTCCGCCGGTCTTCAGGCAGGAATTGACCTCCTTGCCGTGCGTCCGTACTTCCTGTTTGAGCCTTTTGTGGGCGTCCAGGTAACCGGACTTGACAACTATTCAAATGTTGCAACCGCCATCAGCGAAGACGCAAAAGCGGAAATGAACAAGTATCTGGCCGATGCAAAGAACAAACTTGAAGTTGGTTTTGGTGTTGGCGGCGGTATCCAGATCCTGGATCACTTCCAGGTTTCCGTCCAGTGGTTTATGAACCTTGGAAGCCTTTACAACAACGGTAAGATTGATGCAGACGCCATCAAGTCCGCAGCCCTCAGCAATTACAAGGACATCAAGAACTATCAGGGTATTAAGGTCACCCTGGGCCTGTTCTTCTAAATATCGGTGGCCGTGTGACCTAAACGGCTAATTTTCAGTAACTTACATGAGTCTTTCCCATTACCGGTAATGGGAAAGACTTATGTATTTAGCTGAGTATCAATAACTTAAGTCCCACCATATCTTATGACTTTGGATTACCGTGAATAGTAAAGCTTAGGTATTATGCGTAAAGCCAAGTGTATTTTCTGCCGCCAATCCATTCAGAAGCCCCACAATGAGGTTTTTTTGTACTCGCGGCAAGCAAAATGGCGTTTTGGACGGTTTTCTTTGCCGCCAATCCATTTATTTGTTGTATAAAGCCGATTTCTTGTACTTGCGGCAAGGCAGAGGTCGGGCGTCAGTATTTGTCCGAAACTTAAACCGCACGTACATGCCATATAACATATTCTGAGAGGTGGTGCTGCGGTTTACCCCGTGTCCGTAACCCTGCCTAAACTGCATTATCGGCCCTCCAGAGCCCAAAGTGCGGTTTAACTTTCGGAACCATCTATTTCTCATTAATCCAATGATACAAACAGATGGACGCTGTATGGGTTTAAACATATAGTTGTACCAGATTCGTAATAACGAAAAATGTCGTTGATTCATTTTTGCGTCTGTGCGATATTTGTATTATTTTCCGGGAATCGCTATATTTGTTAAACTAATAATGCATCAGGTGATGGTGGTTTTACCCTTGGAAGCAATATTTATATTAATCATGAAGGAACTATACCTCAGAATTTTGATTCCTTTGTCCGAAAGACGCCTGTTTATATGCATGAATATGGGCACTATATTGATAGCCAGATTTTTGGGCCTTCATATTTGCCTGTTGTGGCATTGCTAAGTCTAATAAGTGCTAGTGGAAATGGTTGGGGAACATCACCAGAAGGTCATTTTATTTGGGCTCACAACTATTATTGGACGGAAACACGTGCTAATAGGAATGCCTCTGATTACTTTGGCCGGTTTTATGGTGTGGATTGGAAAAAAGACAAATATCGCGGTAGGACTATTATTGACGAATTTCCTCTCTAATATTTTCGAGTTAAATGAGTGATAATACATCTTTTCTACTTATCATTGTCGTTATGCTAGTTTGTATGACGTCATGCTTGATGGATCCCAGTAGTATAGTAGTGTCTTTGGATGGGGATAATAAATCGGATTCTGATGTTTGGTTCTCTTATGAGATACCAAATTACTCAAATCCATCCAGTGAGATAAAGCATTTTCACGATAATACCGCAAATGCAGATGCTGTATTGTATTACAGGACAGAGTTCTTGTTCTCAAAAAGAAAAACCACATCTACTATATTTGCAGCTCTCACGAAAGGGGGCTGGGAGTGGTTAAAAAGGAAAATCTATCCTAATAATCTTCACATTCAAGTTTGGTCTGATGAGCTGATACAACAAGTTGGCTGGGAAGAATTTGTCAAGAATATTGGAACAAAATACAAGTATGAACTTGAGTATGTATTGGATATAGATGATCTAGATAAGATAGGATATCGGGTAACATATCCGCCCAGTGGGGTCATAGAGCAAATGTGCATAGTGTATCCAGAATAAGGTTATGTCCCTTCCCCTCTATGGTTCTCCCCTTGCGGCGGGAGCCAACGGCCTGATACTTAAGTATTTACACGGGTCTCTACCAGAAAAAGTTCTGGTAGAGACTGCTGTATTTAGCTGTGTATCAATAACTTAAGCCCCACTACTTGAAGTAACAAAATTTTTTTCTTAAATTTGTAAGTTAATAAAAAGACACACTTATGAAAGTAGCAACCAATACCAATTTTCAGGAACTCCTGCAGGACAGTAAGCTTGTAATCGTTGACTTTTGGGCAACGTGGTGCGGTCCCTGCCGTATGCTTTCCCCCATCCTTGACCAGATTGAGGAAGAGATGCAGGACCAGATCACCGTTGTTAAGGTGAACGTGGACGACGCCGATGAAATTGCCGCCCAGTACCGCATTATGAGCATTCCCACCCTTCTCTTTGTGAAGAACGGTGAGATTGTGGACAAGACCGTTGGCGCAATGCCCAAGCCCGCCCTCCTGGAAAAGATCAAGGCAAACCTGTAGGGGATGAAAAAGATTGCCGTTTTCTGCTCTGCAAGTGAAAAGATAGACCCTGAGTTCAATGAGGCCGCAAGGGAACTTACCCGCGGGCTCCACGCAAAGGGTTACGGCCTTGTATCCGGCGGCGGAAAGATAGGCACTATGGGCGCCATCACGGATGAATCCATAAAATGCGGCGGAGACCACACCGCAGTACTACCTGAGTTTATGAGGGGCCTTGAGAACCCCGGTGTTTCCAGGATCATCTGGACAGACACTATGGCAAGCCGCAAGACCGCAATGCGTGAAGGCACCTTGGCCGTGATTGCCCTTCCCGGAGGAATCGGCACTATGGACGAATTCATAGAGACCCATACCCTCAGAAAACTGGGCAGGTACCCCGGAAACCTTTACGCCCTCAATCTGAACGACTTCTATAGCCCCCTGAAGGCCCTTCTGGACCATTTTGTGGAAACCGGAATGCTGGAGCCCCGTGACCGCGCGCTTGTGAAGTTCCCGGAAACAGTAGAAGAACTTCTGAACTGCTTTGAAGGAGATTAAATCATATCTTGAGCCCTGGCTGGGCAAGGTGGAGAGTGTCATAGAAGACGCCCTCCGCTCAGATGTGTCCCTTCTTGACGCCACCAACCGCGCCCTAAGGGAAAACCCGGGCAAGATGATGAGGCCTTCCCTGGCCTTTCTCTGCGCCGATGCAGTGGGAACGCCAAATGAAGACACAATAAAGTTTGCGGCGGCGGCGGAACTTCTCCATAATGCCACCCTCCTTCACGACGACGTAGTGGACTGCGCCTCGGAGCGCCGGGGCCGCCCTACCGTTGCAAGTTTCCTTAACCCCCACGCCTCCGTCCTCATAGGAGATTACTGGCTTGTAAAGGCCGTGAAAACTATACTTGGGGCATCCTGTAACACAGACCGCGTCACAAGGATCTTTGCCGCAACCCTCGGCCACCTGGCAGAGGGCGAACTCCTCCAGATGGAAAAGGCGGTGAAAGGGGATACCACCCAGCAGGATTATGAACGCATAATCTATTGCAAAACCGCATCGCTCTTCGAGGCATCGGCCCTAAGCGCGGCGGTCTCCGTGGGTGCGTCTGAAGAGTCCATAAAGGCCCTTGGAGAGTTCGCAAGGCTGCTTGGAATGGCCTTCCAGGTGAAGGACGACTGGATGGACTACGCCGCCGGCGAAGACGCCCTTGGAAAGCCCGTGGGGATAGACCTCAAGGAGCAAAAGATAACCCAGCCCCTGCTATGCGCACTTGAGGGCTCGGACAATGAGGCCGATATAAGGGCTAAGGTCACAAGGATTGCCGATAACCCCGAACTTGGACGTGAGGTGCTGGAATTTGTAAGGAGCCGCGGCGGCATTGAAAAGAGCGCCCTTAAGGTGGACGAGTTCATTCATATGGCCATCGAAGAGTTGGATTTCCTTCCTGACAGCCCCGCAAAAGACCGCCTTGTGGCTATAGCAAGATATGTTGGAGAGAGAGGAAAATGATGAAGGTTTACGGGAATACGGAAGTTGTGGACGCCCTTCACCGAATGGTGGAAAGCGGCCACGTGCCTCACGCCATCCTTATGCATCAGGACGACGGCGCCGGCGCATTCCCAATTGCCCTTAACTTCCTTGAAGAACTCTACGGGGGCAATCCCCGCGTGGGGAAACTCATCCACCCCGACATCCACTTCGTGTTCCCGGTGGCAGGCCCCGATAAACCCGTGTCACGGACTTTTATCGGCCCTTTCAGGGAACTCCTTCAGGACAATCCCTACTTCTTTGAAAACGAACTCTACGAGGCTATCGGCATAGAAGGGAAGCAGAGCAACATCTCCGTCCACGAGGCCCGGGCGCTTCTTGACACTCTCTCCCTCAGCGCAGTCGAGGGTGGCTACCGCACCGTGGTGATGTACCTCCCGGAAAAGATGAACGCCCAGGCCGCAAACGCCCTCCTCAAAATGGTGGAGGAGCCGCCTCAGAAGACGCTTTTCCTCCTTATCACCCAGGCACCGGAAAAGGTGCTTGTGACCATTTCCTCCCGCTGCCTTCACATAAGGATTCAGCCTCTTTCTATGGAGGCCGATTCAATAGTCCACGCTCGTGAGGTTGCGGGCGCGGCGGTCTTAAGGGACCTCTTCCACGATATTCTGGAGGCTTTATCGGCCAGAAATCTCCTGCAGGCGCTTGAAACGGCCGATGCCGTGGCAGACCTTAAGGACAGGGAGAAGCAGAAGTCTTTCTGCAGGCTGGCATCTGAAGATCTCCGCCGGATCTTCCTTGTACAGAAGACTCCGCAGTTGGCTGTCCTTCCGGAAGGGGAGGAGGACTGGTTCCGCCGTATGGCAGGGGCCTTCAAACCCACCTTCCCCCGCAAGGCAAATGAGGCGCTGGAGCGTGCCCTCACGCTTCTTGAGCGCAACGTTAACCAGAAAATCCTGTTCACAGACCTTGTGAGCAAACTATATATATCGCTATGAAAGATTATAGCAACGAATCAATCCAGTTCGACTGCTTCCGCGGCTGCACGGTAGTGACAGACGAGGAAACGGGAGAAAAAGATATACGCTACCGTCAGGGCTGCTGCAAACTTGAGGTGTATGATACCCTTAAGGGCATCGCCCAGGAGCAGTGGGACGGCTACTTCGAGGTCCGTTTCAAAAATACCCGAAAGGGCATCTATGTGAACGCTTCCGGCCAGAGTATCAAAACCGGAGACCTTGTTGTTGTAGAGGCCGCAACGGGCCACGATTTAGGAATTGTAACCCTTGAGGGTCCCGTGGTTGCCCGCCAGATGAAGTGCAAGGGCGTTGATCCCGCTCAGCAGGAACTGAGGAAGATCTACCGCAAGGCGCGTCCCTTTGACATCCAGCGCTGGCAGGAGGCAATAGCCCGTGAGGAGGAAACTATGATCCGCGCGCGCGTCCTTGCCGCAAACCTTGGCCTTGAGATGAAGATAGGTGACGTGGAGTTTCAGGGAGACGGCACCAAGGCCATCTTCTATTACATTGCCGACGGCCGCGTGGACTTCCGCCAACTCATCAAGGATTTTGCGGAGGAATTCCATATCCGCGTTGAGATGAAGCAGATAGGCGCCCGCCAGGAGGCCGGCCTCATCGGCGGTCTTGGCGTGTGCGGCCGTGAACTGTGCTGCGCCAACTACATCACGGAGTTCAAGTCCATCACAACCGCCGCCGCCCGCGTCCAGGACCTTTCCCTGAATCCCCAGAAACTGGCCGGCCAGTGCGGAAAACTCAAGTGCTGCCTCAATTATGAAGTAGCGGCTTACACCGATGCCCGCTCCCGCCTTCCCCGCGTGAATGAGCCCCTTGAACTTGAGGACGGCCAGGCTTTCCTTGTAAAGACGGACATCCTTGCCGGAATGCTGTACTTCTCCTATGAGAAGGGTTCCCTTGCAAAGGTATATGGATTGTCGGCCGACCAGGTGAGGGAAATCCAGGCGATGAACCGCCGCGGGGAGCGTCCTGCAACGCTTCAGGAAGAGCCGGAGCGCTCTCCGGAGTTTGTATCGGCCGTGGGCGATGACGCGATCAACCGCTTCGATCCTGAAAAGAAACGTAAGAAACGCCGCAAGAACCGTAACAAGAAGTAATGGGTCACGGAAAACTGAAAAAATTTGCCGAAAACGCTACCTTCCGCTGCCTCCTGCAGCCGGACGCCTCTGCCGTGCTGGCTCCAAAGGCTCCCGGCTCCAAGGCTCTTGTCCTTAATGATCATCCCATCAAGGGCAACTGGGGAAAGGAGATGTTCGGCAATGACCATCCCATTGTCCTGGAACTTGGATGCGGCAAGGGGGATTATACCATAGCCCTGGCTCTGCGGCATCCTGAGATTAATTTTATAGGCGTTGACATAAAGGGCGCCCGCCTCTGGGCCGGAGCCAAATTCGCCACGGAGAACGCCCTTCCAAACGTTGCGTTCCTCCGCACCAGGATAGAGTTCATAGGCGCTTTCTTCGGCCCCTCCGAGGTCTCTGAAATCTGGCTCACCTTCTCCGATCCCCAGTTACGCGGCTCTGAAAACGCCAGGCTTTCGTCACCTATGTTCCTGGAGCGCTACCGCGGCTTCCTCCGCCCCGGCGGAATAGTCCACCTCAAGACTGATTCCAGGTATCTTTACGAATACACCCAGGCTGTATGTAAGGTCAATAATTTGAATGTAATCGCTTCAGGTACTGATATTTACGGAGAGGGGATACATATCCTTGAACCGTCGGCTGCGCCGACCCCTCCCACTTCGTGGGCCCCTCCCTCTTATCCGGCCGAGGGTGGCCAGAGGTTCCAGGATATGTATCCCCTCTCTGCTCAGGAAGTGACATCCGTGCAGACGTTCTATGAGAAGATGTTCCTGGAGATGGGGCTGCCAATAACGTATATGGCGTTTACGCTGGAGCATCAGTGAGCATTTATCGGCCCCGGAGAGGCGTTTGACCACGATCATTGGCTTCAGGAGGAGGGCCCAAGACGTTCTTTTTCGCATCAACCTAACAAAAAACAGTAATATGGCTAAACTGCTGTACACAATGGGAGAGGTGGCCAATATGCTTTCAGAGGCGCCGTCGGCCGTACGTTACTGGAGCAACTACTTTGAGAAGTACGTGAAGCCCCAGCGTAACGCCAAGGGCAACCGCCTGTACCACCCGGAGGATATAGAGACCCTGAAGGAGATTCAGTTTATGGTTAAGAATCAGGGGCTTACCCTGGAGGGCGCCATGCAGAGGCTTAAGGAGGACCACCGCAGCGTAGACCGCCGCGTGAAAGCCCTTGACAGCCTCAGGGCCATCCGTAAACAACTTGTTCAAGTGAGGGAGGCTATATGCAGGTAAAGGACATTGTGGGCGCCATTGAGGCCTTTGCGCCGCGCTGCGTGCAGGAAGGCTGGGACAACAGCGGGCTTCTCATAGGGAGTCCGGAGGATGAGGTGAAGGGTGTCCTGGTGGGTTTTGACTGCACCGTGGGGCTCATTGAAGAAGCGGTTTCCAGGGGGTGCAATATGGTTGTGACCCATCATCCGCTCATTTTCCACGGTCTTAAGCAGATAGGGCCTGAGGATCCCGTAGGGGCAACCGTAATGGCTGCAATCCGCAGCGGGGTGGCGGTGTATGCCGCGCATACATCGGCCGATAAAGTGCCTCGGGGGGTAAGTTGGGCTATGGCCCTGAAACTTGGCCTTGAGGACATTGAGATTCTTGAGAAGGATGCAAGCGGGAACGGCCTCGGGTGCATCGGCACCCTTCCCCGGCCGCTTACTGGAAATGAGGCCCGGGAGTATGTGGGTAAGGCTTTCGGCCTTACGCTTATCAGGAGTTCAAGGCCCCTGGAGGGGCTCATCAGCCGGGTGGCGGTGCTTGGCGGAAGCGGAGGCTCGGAGATTGAATCGGCCCGCTGTGCCGGAGCGCAGCTTTATATCACGGCCGATGTATCATATCACAATTTCTTTACCCGGGATGGCTTTATGGTGATGGATATCGGCCATTTTGAGAGCGAAGTTGACATTGTGGACATTTTGCTTACGCAAATACGGAAAAAATTTCCTAACTTTGCAAGCTATTCATCCGGCACGCTGGACAGGAGCAATCCCGTCCACTATTTTGTGATGCATAAATAAATCGATTTATTACATATGGCAACCAAAAAAACTACAGCAGCCAAGAAAGTAGAGGCTCCCATCGACAACAGGGAAACCTTTGTATCTCTCCAGAAGTCTTTCGGAGACTCCGAGATGAGCGTTGAGGAAAAACTCAAGACCCTCTATCAACTCCAGGCCGCAGATTCAGAGATTGACAAGATCATCCAACTCCGTGGCGCCCTCCCCGCAGAGGTAGAGGCCCTGGAATCAGAGATCGCAACCCTCAAGGAGCGCAGCGCTTCAATATCGGCCGTGGTGGACCAGCTCACCCGCAATATAGCCGATGCAAAACTCTCCATCGCAGAGCACGAGGGCACCATCCAGAAATACCAGCACCAGTTGGAGACCATCACCAACTCCCGTGAGTACGATTCCCTGAACAAGGAAATCGAGAACCAGGACCTTCTCCGCCAGATTGACGAGAAAACCATCAACGACACCCGCTATGAGATTGGTGAGAAGAAGGCCGAACTTGACGATATCAAGGACCGCCTCACCATCCGTGAAGAGGACCTCGCCGCCAAGAAGGCCGAACTAGAGACCATCGTTGAGGAAACCGCCAAGGAGGAAGCCGTTCTGCGTGCACGCCGTGAAGAGTGCGCCGGCAAGATCGACGCCCGTACCATGAGTGCCTATGAGCGTATCCGCGCCAGCGTCAACAACCACCTCGCTGTTGTGGGCATCTACAACGGAGACTCCTGCGGAGGATGCTTCAACACCATCACTCCCCAGCGCCGCGTAGAGATTGCCTCAAACCGCAAACTCATCATCTGCGAGCACTGCGGCCGCATCATCATCAACCCCGATTTCGATGCCTAGGAAGCCTCAGGAACCACTCAACCTGGAAGCCCTGATGGGGAACAAACCCCCTCAGGCGCTTGACGTTGAGGAGGCCGTGCTGGGCGCTATGCTGGTAGAGCCGGCAACCATTGACGAGTCAATGGAGGAACTCAGCGCGGGCTGTTTCTATGACCCCCGTCACCGCAAGATCTTTGAGGCGATGAGCGCTCTCGTCAATGAGCACGTGAGCATAGACATAGTTACGGTAAGCGAGAAACTCCGTTCACTCGGAGACCTTGAGGAGATAGGCGGTCCGGTGGAACTTGCGCGCCTGTCCCAGAACATTGGCGCCGCGGCCCACATTGAGTACTACATTAAGATACTCAAGCAGAAGACCATCCAGAGGGACCTCATTACGGCCTCCTACGATATCCTGAAGCAGTCTTTCGACGAATCCACAAATGTGGACGACCTCATTGACAACGCCCAGACAAAGGTCTTCGCCGCCATCCAGAACAACGTAAAGAGGGACGTCCAGGATATCGGGTCCATAATCAACTCCGTGCTGGACAACCTCCAGGAACTCCAGAACATCACGGGGCCTTCCGGTGTCCCTTCAGGCTATCCTTCCATTGACAGGGTAACCCAGGGATGGCAGAAGAGTGACCTCATCATCCTTGCGGCGCGTCCCTCCGTTGGTAAGACTGCATTTGCGCTGAATATCGCCCGCAATGCGGCCGTAGATGCAAATATGCCCGTGGCTGTGTTCTCCCTGGAAATGAGCGCCGACCAACTTGGAAAGCGTCTCATCACAACGGAAAGCGGCCTTTCCGGAGAAAAGATCAAGGGCGGCGTAAAACTGGAAACCTTCGAGTGGATCCAGTTGGAAGACACCCTGAAGCGCCTGGCAAAGGCGCCCCTGTACATTGACGACACCCCCGGCATTCCCATTATGGAATTCCGCACCAAGGCAAAGCGCCTTGTAAAGTCGAAGGGCGTGAGGCTCATAGTGGTTGACTATCTCCAACTTATGCAGGGTCCCGTGGAACTAAGGGGCCTGCGTGAGCAGGAAGTGGCGGCCATTTCCCGTACCCTCAAGGCTACTGCCAAGGAACTGAACATCCCCATCATTGCGCTGTCACAGTTGTCCCGTAACGCGGTTCAGCGTACGGGCGGTATGGGGAAGCCCCAACTCAGCGACCTCCGTGAATCCGGTTCAATCGAGCAGGATGCCGATATGGTCATCTTCATCCATCGCCCGGATTTTGTAGGTATGAGCGATAACCCTGAGGATAAGGAGAAGGCATACATCGTGATTGCCAAGCACCGTAACGGTGAGGTGTGTGACATAGAGATGAAGTACAAGGCCGGCCAGGTGAAGTTTGTAGAGGCCGATCAAAGCCTTGACATCTATGCCCAGAGGGGCCCGGTGGCAAGCGCCGCCAATGAGCCCGCTCCTGCCCAGGGCGCAAGTTACCAGGACTTTGATTCTTCACAGGATTTTTGATGAGGAGACTGACGCTTATACTATGTGCTTTGCTGGTTGCCGTCCAGGCATCGGCCCAGAACTGTTTTCCCACAAGCGGGGAACTTCCGTTCAAGGCGGGAGAGAAGATCAGGATGGGCCTTTTCTTCAAATGGGGCGCGGTGAACACCGAAGTGGCAACCGGAGACCTTTCGCTGACGGAATCGGCCCTTAACGGAAAAAGCGTCTACAAGGCGTCCCTAATTGCCGACAGCGCGCCTTTTTTCAGCGTCTTCTACGATATGCACGAGCGCTTCGAGACCTGGTTCGCCCTTGACGCCGTGCGTCCCCTGAAGTACTACCGCAACACAAAGCAGGGAGACTACCGCGCCTTCAACAACTACATCTACGACTGGGACAAGAAGGAGATTCACGCCGATATCAACTTCGAGGGCAGGGGACAGCAGATCCTGGACATTCCCATCAAGGACTGCGTCTGCGACATAACCTCCATCCTATATTATGTAAGGAGCCTGGATTTCAGTATCCTCTCTCCCGGAAGGAAGATTCCAATCAGTTTTGCCATTGACGACACTGTCTTTGACATCCTTCTCACCTACAAGGGAAAGGATTCCGTGAAGGTGAAGCGCCTTGGGAAGGTGAACGTCTGGAGATTCAGTTGCCAGGTGGTCTCCGGGGCTATGTTCGACGGCGAAACGGAGATGACCCTCTGGTTCTCCGACGACGAAAACCGTGTACCGATAGGCTTCGTGGCGCCCCTCAGGATTGGCTCCGTGCAGGGGTGGGTGAAGCAACTGGAAAACCTAAAATATCCCTTTGAAGCCCGCGTAAAATGAGTGAAAGCATCTCCCATAAAGGAAAGATAGTGAAAATCACCCCGCAGGTGACAACGGTTGCCTTCGTGCAGCACGGCGCCTGCTCCGAGTGCCACGCCGCCGGCCTCTGCAGTATGGGGGATGTTGCGGAAAAAGTGGTGGAACTTCCCACGGACCCTTACAACAAGCACGCCGTCGGGGATGAAGTGGAGGTCCTTCTCAAAGCCTCTATGGGCTTCAAGGCCGTGTATCTTGCATACCTTATACCCCTTATAATACTTCTTGCCGCAATCCTGGGGCTTATGTCCCTTGGGGTTGGCGAGGTTGTGGCCGGGCTTTCCGGCATTGCCGCGGTAGGAGTGTATTATCTCCTTCTGTGGCTTTTCCGCGGCAGACTTCAGACAGAATACGTATTTACTATTAAACGATAAACTATGTCATCAACAATCATTTGGACGATTGCGGTGGTTACCGTCCTTGGCCTTCTGCTTGCCCTGGTCCTGTACCTTGTGGCCCAGAAGTTCAAGGTTGAGGAGGATCCCCGCATCGACGAAGTCGAGAAAGCAATGCCCGGCGCAAACTGCGGCGGCTGCGGCTTCGCCGGCTGCCGCGCTTTTGCAGAGGCTGCCGTGAAAGCGCCCAATCTGGACAACAACTACTGTCCGGTGGGTGGCAACGACACTATGGCAAAGGTAGCGGCCATCCTTGGCTACGAGGTTAAGGCCAAAGCCCCTATGGTGGCTGTGGTGAGGTGTAACGGCACCTGCGCCGTGCGCCCCAGGGTGAACGAATGGGGCGGCACGGAGTCCTGCGCCGTTAAAGCCCAACTGTATGCCGGAGACACCGGCTGCGCATACGGCTGCCTTGGCTGCGGAGACTGCGTGAAGGCCTGCCAGTTCGGAGCCCTCTCAATGAATCCCGAAACCGGTCTTCCGGAAGTGGATGAGGAGAAGTGCACCGCCTGCGGCGCCTGCGTGAAGGCCTGCCCCAAGAAGGTCATCGAATTAAGGCCCAAGGGCCCCCGCGGTATGCGCGTGTTCGTGAGTTGCCTTAACAGGGACAAGGGCCCCGTTGCAAAGAAGGCGTGCGCATCGGCCTGTATAGGCTGCGGCATCTGCGCCAAAACCTGCACCCACGATGCCATTGTGGTGGAAGGCAATATCGCCTATATCGACGCGTCCAAGTGTAAACTTTGCCGCGAGTGCGAGGCTATGTGCCCCACCGGCGCCATCCACGGCGTGAATTTCCCCAAGCCGCTGGACAAGGACGCCATCAAGGAGCGTATTAAAATCCGTAACCAGAAAGCGAAGGAGGCTGCAGCAAATGAGTAAGAGAACATTCTCCATCGGCGGTGTTCATCCGCACGACAGCAAGATTTCAAGGGGCTGCCCCATTTGCCCCCTGCCTCTTGCCCCCACAGTGTATATTTCTGTGGCACAGCATATTGGCGCGCCCTCCGTTCCCTGTGTTGCCGTTGGTGACAAGGTGAAGGTGGGCCAGGTGATCGCAGAGCCCGGCGGCTTTGTGAGCGCCTTCATCCATTCCTCTGTTTCGGGAACCGTTAAATCTATCGGCCCCCGCCCGGACCTTGCCGGACGTCCCGTGACGCACATTGAGATTGCCGTGGAAGGTGACGAGTGGGCCGATGGTATTGACACCACCGATACCCTTGTCACTGAGATTCCTTCAGACAACAAGGCAATTGTGGAGAAGATCCGCCTTGGCGGCGTTGTGGGCCTTGGCGGCGCAACCTTCCCCACTCACGTGAAACTTTCCCCGCCTCCCGGATCCAAGTGCGAGAGGGTTATCATAAACGGCTGCGAATGTGAGCCTTACCTTACCTCCGACTTCCGCACCCTCCTTGAAAAGGGAGAGCAGGTGGTGGTTGGAGCCGCTATCCTGAGGCAGGTGATGGGAAACGTTCCCTGCACCATCGCAATTGAGGAGAACAAGCCGGAGGCTGTCGCCCATATCCGTGAGGTCATTGAAAAACTTGGATATGAGGGCATTGAGGTGATGGAGATGAAGATGATGTATCCGCAGGGAGGTGAAAAGCAACTCATAGATGCCGTTATGCACCGTCAGGTGGGTTCCGGCGCCCTTCCTATCAGCGTTGGCGCCGTTGTCCAGAACGTTGCAACCGCCCTGGCCGTCTATGACGCCGTCCAGAAGAACAAGCCCATTGTGGACAACTCCGTAACCGTTACCGGCGAGTGCTTCCCCAACCAGGCAAACCTTCTGGTTCGCGTAGGAACGCCCCTTCGTTATATCCTGGACTACCTTGGAGGTATTCCGGCCGATGCCGCAAAGGTTATAAGCGGCGGCCCTATGATGGGACGCGCCGTTGCAAACCTTGACGCAGCAATGGTAAAGGGAACGGGTGCCCTCCTTCTTCTCACCGAGGCCCAGACACGCCGCGCTCCGGAATCCGAGTGTATCCGCTGCGGCCGCTGCGCCGATGCCTGCCCTATGGGTCTTGAACCCTTCCTTCTCCAAAAGTTGTCCCGTAACTCAGATGTTGAGGCGCTGGAGGCAAATGCCGCCCACGACTGCATCGAGTGCGGCTGCTGCCTGTATTCCTGCCCCGCCAACATCCCTCTGCTGGACTGGGTACGTCTGGGTAAAGGCCTGGCGATGGGTGCAATCCGCGCCCGCGCCGCCGCCGCAAAGGCTGCCGCTGAAGCCGCTAAAAAGTAACTGACTATGGAAAAGTTATTAGTATCTCCCAATCCCCATATTCACGCTCCGGTTTCCACCAAAACCCTGATGCGTGACGTTATTATCGCGCTTATCCCCGCGGTAATATGCTCCTTCGTATTCTACGGCTGGAGAGAGATCCTTGTGATGGCGGTGAGCGTCGCATCCTGCGTGCTGCTTGAATGGGCCATCACAAAGTATATGCTCCGGAAACCCTCCACAATCGGGGACCTTTCCGCAGTCATTACAGGTATCCTCCTGGCCCTGAACCTTCCCTACACCACGCCCTGGTGGGTTGTGATGATAGGTGCCGTGGTTGCAATCGGCGTTGCCAAGATGACATTCGGCGGTATCGGCCAGAATATATGGAATCCCGCCCTTGTGGGCCGCGTCTTCCTGCTGGTATCGTTCCCTACCTATATGACCACCTGGGGCGCCCCTCAGGGTGTTGTGGATGCCGTTTCCGGTCCCACTCCGCTTGGCGCAATCCAGGAGGGCCTTATGCAGGGGGCTTCCGTTCAGGAACTTACATCGGCCTTCAATTACAGGGACCTTCTCTTTGCAAACCTTGGAGGCAGTGCAGGTGAGGCCTGCGCCCTTGCTCTTCTTGCCGGTTTCATCTACCTTTGCTGCCGCAAGGTTGTGAAGCCCTGGATCACCCTCAGCATCTTTGGAACGGTGGCTCTCACTTCCCTCATTTTCTGGGGGATCGATCCTGCCCGTTTCACGGATCCCCTTTTCAACCTCCTCACCGGCGGTCTTGTCCTTGGCGCCTGCTTTATGGCAACGGACTATGTGACATCGCCTATGAGCCTCTGGGGCGGCGTTATCTTCGGCGTGGGAATCGGCTTCCTTACAATGATGATCCGTTACTTCGGCTCATATCCGGAGGGCGTTTCATTTGCCATTTTGATTATGAACTCTGTGGTGCCGCTTCTCAATATGTGGTTCCATCAGAAAAAATTCGGGAGGAAATAGCGTATGGCGGCAAAATCCAATCTTACCAATATGGTGCTTGTCCTTGGGCTGGTGTGCCTTGCGTGCAGCGCGGTCCTTGGCGGCGCGTATGTGATAACCAAGGCTCCGATCGAGGCTGCGGCCGCTGCAAAGACGCAGGCTGCCGTTGCACAGGTGCTTCCGCATTTCGAGACTCTTGAGTATAATGCCGATGCCCATTATTACACGGCAAAGGACGGTGAGGCCGTTGTGGGTTATGCAATTGAATCCACTGTGGTAGGCTTCGGCGGCCCCCTGTCGCTGATGGTTGGCGTAACTGTGGACGGGGTTGTGTACAACACTTCCGTGCTTTCACATTCTGAGACTCCCGGCCTTGGCGCAAAGTGCTCCACGGATGCAAAGTTCATGGATCAGTGGAGAGGCTTTGACCCTGCCGTCAAGAAACTTTCCGTGAAGAAGGACGGCGGTGACGTAGATGCCATCACGGCTTCCACAATCACTTCCAGGGCATATACGCTTGCAGTGGAGAATGCCCTGAAGGTTTTTGACGGCCTGGAACCGGACGAGGTTATTGAAGAAGATGAACCCCTAACAGAAGAAGGAGGACAGGACAATGAGTAAATTCAAACTTCTGACAGACGGGCTTGTAAAGAACAACCCCACCTTTGTGCTCCTGCTGGGTATGTGCCCCACGCTGGCCACAACAACATCGGCCATAAACGGCCTCTCTATGGGCCTCGCTACACTCTTTGTGCTGGTCCTTTCCAATATGGCGATATCCCTCATCGCCCCGGTTGTTCCGGATAAGGTGCACATCCCCGTGTACATTGTGGTTATCGCCACGTTTGTGACCCTGCTTCAGTTCCTTATGCAGGCCTACACCCCGGCTATGTACGAGACCCTGGGCCTTTTCATCCCGCTCATCGTGGTGAACTGCATAGTCCTCGGCCGCGCTGAGGCTTTTGCAAACAAGCACGGCGTAGGGGAGAGCGCGCTGGACGGAATAGGAGTGGGCCTGGGTTTCACCTGCTCACTTACCGTTCTTGGCCTTGTGCGTGAGATCCTTGGCTCCGGAAGCGCATTCGGATGGAGTTTCACCGGCGGCGCAGACGGTATGCTGGCATTCGTGATGGCTCCCGGCGCATTCCTGTGCCTTGGCTATCTTATGGTACTGTTTAACAAATTCCTCAAAAAGAACAGCTAGGCTATGGAGTACTTTCTCATAATAATATCGGCAATATTCGTTAACAATATTGTCCTGGCCCAGTTCCTGGGTATCTGCCCCTTCCTTGGCGTATCCAACAAACTTTCCACCGCTACGGGTATGTCCATGGCCGTATGCTTTGTGATTACCCTGGCAACGCTGGTGACATATCTCATCAACAAGTACCTGCTGGTGCCGTTTGGAATCACCTTCCTCCAGACCATCGCCTTCATTCTTGTGATTGCGGCCCTGGTCCAGATGGTGGAGATAGTGCTCAAGAAGGTTTCCCCAGTCGCTGTATCAGGCCCTGGGTATCTTCCTGCCCCTTATCACCACCAACTGCGCGGTTCTGGGTGTTGCAATCAACGTGGTTACCAAGGAGTTCTCCTTCGTTCCCGGCGGTATGCTTAACCTTGGACAGGCTCTGGTCTACGCCTTTGCCACATCCCTTGGCTACGGCCTTGCAATGGTGATCTTTGCGGGTATCCGTGAGCACCTTGCCCTTATGAACGTTCCCAAGAGTTTCAAGGGCGTTCCCATCGCAATCATCTCCGTGGGTATCCTTGCCCTGGCCTTTATGGGCTTCAGCGGAATGGTGAAGTAGGGGTTACGTGACCTGGTGGTTACTGGCATTCTGCTCTGCGGCCCTTCTGGGCGGCTATGACTCCTTCAAGAAGATATCCCTGAAGGACAATGCCGTTGTGCCGGTGCTGCTGCTGAACACGGTTTTGTCGGCCCTTATCTTCTCCCCGTTCCTGTTCGCTACCGGCTGGGGAGGATGGTCCGTGCAGAAGTTTATACTCCTCAAAAGCGCGCTGGTTCTCAGTTCCTGGATGGCGGGATACTTTGCAATGAAGAACCTGCCGCTCACCATAGTGGGGCCCATCAACGCCACTCGGCCTGTGCTGGTGCTTCTGGGTGCCATCTTCATCTTTGACGAGCGCCTGAACGGGCTGCAGTGGGGCGGTGTGATCCTTGCGATGGTGGCGTATTTCCTTATGCGCCTGAGCGGGCACAAGGAGGGTATAAAACCGGGAAACAAGTGGCTGGTATGCCTTATCCTGGCCGTGATTCTTGGGGCCGCCAGCGGACTGTATGACAAATTCCTGATGTCTCCGGAGCGTCTGGGGCTTGACCGCAGTCAGGTTCTGGCGTGGTATACGCTGTATCAGGCGGGGATGATGGCTCTGGTGCTGGTTTTCCTCTGGCTTCCGGTAAGGCGCAGAACCACACCTTTCCGCTGGGACTGGTCAATCCCGTTTATCAGCATCTTCCTCTGCTGGGCCGATTACCTCTATATGCAGGCCCTATCCCAGCCTGACGCACTCATAGCCGTAGTGTCAATGATCCGCCGCGGCAGCGTGCTGGTGAGTTTTGCCATCGGCGCTTTTATCCTGAAAGAAAAGAACATCCGCTCCAAGGCCCTGGACCTGGTGCTTCTCCTTGCCAGTATGGTCCTTCTGTACTTCGGCTCCAGGTAATCACCTAGTATTATCGGCCCCTGGTGAAATCCGGAATCTCAACGGGGACGGAGCCGCCAAGGATGGACTTCTCAGAGAGTTCCACGATACTGCTCCATTCGGCCGCATCATACACGTCCATATCCAGCGGAAGGCCATTGTGGAGGCATTCCACCAGGCGGTAGTCCATTATGTAGTCAATGCCGTTGTGGCCGCCCACGGTGAGCGCCTTCTCCTCCAGTTCCTGCCATACGGGGTGCTTGTAGCGGGCCATAAGGGCCGATACTTCCGACTCCGGCATATACTCCTTCCCTTCATCGAACACGAAGCCGGGCGCGGGGTACTTGTTGGCGAATCCGCGGGTGCCGTAAATGCGGTACAGGCGGCTGTAGGGCTGGGGAGTCATAACCGAATGCTGAAGCAGGATGCTCCGGCCGCGGGCGGTGCGGATGAGGGTGGAAGTGATGTCTCCGTTAGAAAATGAAACATTTCCGGCGCCGTAGCGGGAATCGGCCGCTGCCTGACCGGCAATGGCCGCCGAATCCATGGACACCAGATAGGAGAGTTTATCCCCGCGGTGGATGTCAAGAAGCTGGCAAAGGGGGCCGATACCATGCGTTGGATAGACGTCCCCGTGGTGCTCTGCGCTGAAGCGCATACTCCAGTCGTCGCGGTACTTGTCCCAGTAGGTTGAGAGGTTGTGGCAGTACCCGCCCTCAACGTGGACGATATCTCCAAAAACGCCCTCACGGGCCATCCTGAGGCAGGTCATCTCAAAGGAATCGTAGCAACTGTTCTCCAGCATCATACAGTGCATACGCGTGCGCTCCGCGGTATCCACAAGCGCCCAGCATTCCTCCACGGTGGTGGCTGCAGGGACCTCCAGGGCCACGTTCTTACCGCATTCCATAGCATAAACGCCCATTGCTGCGTGAAGCTGCCAGGGGGCCGCCACGTACACAAGGTCGAGGTCCGGGAGTTCGCATAGGCGCTTCCAGGCGTCATGGCCCACAAACTCCTTAGCCGGAGCGCAGCCGTGGGAGGAGAGGATCTTCTGAGCATCGGCCACAGGACCGGGATACAGGTCACAAAGAGCCGCCACCGTGGCGTGTTCCAGGAAAATGAAACGCTCCACGGCGCCGGGACCTCTCATCCCAAGGCCGATAAAGCCCACGCGGACATTCTCTATGGGCTTACGCGCAAGACGAAGTACTGAAGATTCCATAATGCGAATTTCAGAAAAATTAATCACAATAGCAAGCGCGCGCCTGCAACGATTGTCACCGTTTTTTTGTATATTAGCGGTCGCAAACCACATTGGCACTATGACTTTCACTATGATCATCGAGCTGCTCATCGTTCTGGCAGCACTGTACGTAGGCTCCCGCTACGGGTCCCTGGCCCTTGGAGCAATAAGCGGTATCGGCCTTGCAATCCTTGTGTTCGGATTTGGGCTCAAGCCTGGCACGCCTCCCACGGACGTCATCTATATCATAATCGCGGCCGTTACCTGCGCCGGCACCCTGCAGGCCTCCGGCGGTATGGACTGGATGATCCAGATTGCGGAGAAAATGCTCCGGAAGAACCCCCAGCACATCACTTTCCTGGGTCCCCTCGTGACGTTTTTCCTCACCGTCCTGGTTGGCACCGGCCACGTGGTCTACACCATAATGCCCATCATCTGTGACATCGCCCTCAAGAAGAATATCCGCCCGGAGCGTCCCTGCGGCGTGGCCTCCGTGGCCTCCCAGGTGGGCATCACCTGCTCCCCCATTGCGGCGGCCGTGGTGGCATTTGTTACAATTTCAAACGCCAACGGCTATATGGTGAGCATCCCACAGGTCCTGATGGTTACAATTCCGGCATGCGTCTGCGGCCTTATGTGCGCCGCCGCCGCGTCATACAAGAGAGGCAAGGACCTTGACAAGGACCCCGACTTCCTTGCCCGTAAGGCCGATCCCGAGATGTACCAGTATATGTACGGCCACAGCGCCACAACCCTTGACAAGGAAATCACCAAAGAGGCTAAGGCTTCCGTATTCGTGTTCCTGGGCGCCCTCCTTGTGATTGTGGGATTCGCATTCTGCCAGATGATAAAGATTGACGGAGTCTCGCTTGCCAAGACCATCAATCTTCCCAAGATGAACATCTGCATCCAGATCATAATGCTCACGGCCGCGGCCGCCAACATCATCTTCTGCAAGGCCCAGCCAAAGAAGGCCGTCGCAGGCGCCGTGTGGCAGTCCGGAATGGTGGCCGTGGTGGCAATCTACGGCATCGCCTGGCTGGCCGATACCTACTTTGGAAACTATATGGACCAGATGAAGGAGATGCTCACGGGCCTTGTCACAAACTACCCATGGAGCATAGCGTTCGTGTTCTTCCTGGTGTCCGTTCTCATCAACTCCCAGGGCGCCGTGGTAGTGGCTATGCTGCCTCTGGCCTATGAACTGGGTATTGCCGGTCCCGTGCTCCTTGGCGTACTTCCCAGCGTGTACGGATACTTCTTCATCCCCAACTATCCGTCCGATATCGCTACCGTGAACTTCGACCGCTCCGGCACCACGGTTATCGGCAAATACCTTCTGAACCACAGTTTTATGATGCCGGGACTGATATGCGTATTTGTATCCACAATCATCGGCTATCTTATCACAAACGTGTTCTTTGCAGGGTACTTCGCCGGTTTTGTGCAGTAGAGGCGGCTGCGCTTGCAATTAGAGGAAAAATAACTAACTTTGCAGTCCAATTGAGGATGGTTCCGTAGCTCAGTTGGATAGAGCAACAGCCTTCTAAGCTGTGGGTCTTGGGTTCGAATCCCAACGGAATCACACATAAAAGAGACCTATCCCCAGGTCTCTTTTCTTATTGTTATGCGTTACTCCGAAACCCTTTGAAACGTTTTTCGAAACGGTGGGTGTTTCGTATGCAAAAATTCATTAACTTTGCATAGATAACACTATCATTCAAATGGAACCACTTGAAATTGTAAAACTTTTTGCCATTCAGGGCAATGTAAAGGAGATCAAACCCCTTGGAAACGGCCTTATCAACGACACCCTCCTGGTGAAGACCGACGGTCCCGAAGATTATGTGCTTCAGAGGATCAACAACGCCATTTTCCAGGATGTGGAACTGCTCCAGCACAATATTGACTGCGCAACTGCACATATCCGCCGCAAGGGCCAGATGTCCCTTACCTTCATCCCCTGCAGGGAAACCGGCAAGACCTACTGGACAGACGGTACTCAGTACTGGCGCGTTTCAATCTTCATCAAGAACGCCTTCACGTATGAAACCGTGAATCCGGAGTACTCCTACTACGCCGGAAAGGCTTTCGGCGCCTTTGAGGCAATGCTCTCCGACATCCCCGACACCCTTGGCGAGACCATCCCGGACTTTCACAATATGGAACTCCGCGCCCGCCAGCTCCATGAGGCCGTCAAGGCCGATAAAGCCGGCCGTATGGCGGAACCTGAGGTGAAGGCCATCCTTGAGGACCTCCTTCCATATGAGGAGGAAATGTGCAAGGCGGAGCGTCTTTACCGTGAAGGAAAACTGCCCAAGCGTATCTGCCACTGCGACACAAAGGTGAACAATATGCTCTTTGACAAGGACGGCAACATCCTCTGCGTCATAGACCTTGACACCCTTATGCCAAGTTTCGTGTTCAGTGACTTCGGAGACTTCCTCCGCACCGCGGCAAACACCGTTGCGGAAGACAGCCCGGAGGTGGAAAAGGTGGATTTCAGGATGGATATCTTCGAGGCCTTTGCAAAGGGCTATCTTGAGAGCGCAAACGTGTTCCTCACCCCCATCGAAAAGGAGAACCTCCCTTACGCCGCCTGCCTGTTCCCCTATATGCAGGCCGTGCGTTTCTTTGCCGATTACATCAACGGAGACACCTACTACAAGATCAAATACCCGGAGCACAACCTTGTTCGTACCCGCAACCAGGTTGCCCTGTTCCACGCCGCTATGGCAAAGGTTCCCGCAATGAAAGAATTTATTGAAAAGATATGAAACTAAGAGCCATCATCTTATCGGCCGCCTTTCTTGCAGCCGTTTCCTGCAGCCAGTCTGCAAAGATTATCAAGACTCCCGTTCCTGCCCGTCCCGCCGGCCAGGAGACTATGCTTCAGTTTGCCGCAGAGCCCATCGCCGATGTAGGTATCGGCGTAGTTGGTCTTGGAGACCGCGGTTCCGGCGCCGTTCATCGTCTTTCCTATGTCCCCGGCAGCCACATCGCAGCCATCTGCGACGTTGAGCCCGACAGGGCTGAGAAGAACCTCAAGGTCCTGGAAAGCCGCGGAATGACCGCAAAGGTATATGCCGGTGACGAGGAAGTCTACAAGCAACTCTGCGAAGACCCTGACGTAGACCTTGTCTACATCTGCACTGACTGGATCCACCACGTCCCCGTGGCTCTCTACGCTATGGAGCACGGAAAGCACGTTGCCCTGGAAGTCCCTTCAGCGGAAACCCTCCAGGCCTGCTGGGACCTTGTAAACACTTCCGAGCGCACCCGCAAGCACTGTATGATCCTTGAGAACTGCTGCTACGACTTCTTTGAACTCACCGCCCTCACAATGGCACAGCAGGGTGTTTTCGGCGACATCATCCACGTGGAAGGCTCCTACCACCACAACCTTGATCCCTACTGGGACAACTACTGGCACAACTGGCGTCTGGAATTCAACCAGAAGCACAGGGGAGACCTCTATCCCACCCACGGATTCGGCCCCGTCTGCCAGGCCCTCGACATCCACCGCGGAGACCGCCTCACCACCCTCGTGGCTATGGATACGGATCCTTTCAACGGCCCCAAGCACGTTGAGAAGCGCACCGGCAAGCCCTGCACCGATTTCCAGAACGGTGACGAGACTATGACTATGATCCGCACCGCCAAGGGAAAGAGCATCCTCATCGAGCACGACGTAATGACTCCCCGTCCCTATGACCGTATGTACCAGCTCGTGGGCACTGACGGCTATGCCGCCAAGTATCCCGTGGGCCAGGTATGCCTCAGGACGGAGAACACCGGAGACGTTGACTACGAAGACCTTGAGTTTGAGAAAGTATATGAAGGCGACGACCTTGAGGAACTTATGGCAAAGTACCGCAACCCCATCCTCACCCCTGAACTGGAGGCGCTTGCAAAGGAGGTCGGCGGCCACGGCGGAATGGACTTCATTATGGACTACCGCCTCATCTACTGCCTGAACAACGGCCTGCCGCTGGATATGGACGTGTATGACCTTGCCGAATGGTGCTGCGTGACTGAACTCTCCAGGATATCAATCGAGAACGGCTGCGCTCCCGTTGAAATCCCGGACTTCACACGCGGTGACTGGGACAAGATCCAGGGCTTCAGTTACGCCTTCGCAGACTAGCGCTGGCTCACTGAAAGAAGCAGGTTCAACTGCTGGGAAACAGCAGACGTGAAATCTTCACCTGATGCGGGGATGGTATCCTGAAGGATGCCGTCCTCGCATTCTATAGATATGGCCGATACCCCGACGTAAGCCATCCTGTAGAAGTCCTGAAGGGAAGGATAGACGTAGAAGAAATTGTAGTCGTCCCTTGTCTGGATGAGAAGTATCTCCGAGCCGTCCCGGAGGGTGAATCTGACCGGGGCGTCGTAGGGGATATGATGCTTTTCTCCCGTGCCGATGACAACCGCAAGGTCAAGGTCCTCCTCACCGGTGTTCTTGTAGTAGAGGTGGGAGAGGATGACGTTGTAGTCAAGGCTGCTGCCGCGGGCTACGATGGGATTTGACGTTGTGAGGATGCTGCCGGCGCTGTCTGTACGGCCGGCAATGGTGGCCGATAGTTCGATGGTGCTCTCGGATGCCTTCAGGATGGCCTCGCAGTGGGATTTGAGAAGTTTTGCGAATTCGTCCTGGGCAAAGGTGGCCTGAACGTAGTCGTCCGGATTCCAGCCCGTCACAAGGTCTATGGATTTGATACCACGTATCATTTTTTCAATGTCGGCGGGCTCTGCGGCGTACTTGAGGCGGTTCACGAAGAGGCCGTCTTCCCTGCGTCTCTTGGTTGCAGAATCCTGGCCTATCTGGTCCAGGCGCACGAACTTACCGGAGGGGAGCGTGGCCGACATCTTCACGCCCTTCGGCGTAACCACGGATTCCTTCTGGATGAGGTTGATGTACAGAAGATATACTGACGATCCGTCAGGAAGCCCCACAAGTTCCACCCTTGCCTCGGAGGGGATATCGGCCAGTTTTATGGCCTCATAGTCCGTGGATATGTGGGTGAAACCGCCGCTGCGGTAGTTTGTGCGGATCTGCTGGGAAAACGCGCTGCAGCAAATGAGGGCTGCCAGGATGCTTACTAGTACTTTTTTCATAATATCAAATTCCACTGCAAATATACACTTTCTGTACCAAATAGCAGTACTCTTTAGATATTCAATTAATTTTTGTAAATTTGTAGGCTTAATATAGAATATTTAAAACAAACGATAAAGCTATGAAGAGATTCCTACTCTCATCCCTTATGATTCTGGTGTCCGTTCTGGCAGTGGCGCAGTCGGCATCAATGCTTTCAATGGCCCGCGCAGAACTTGACAAGCGCGGCCTTACTGAGGCTGAGGTACGTGCCCGCCTTATGCAGGACGGCATCAATCCCGAAGCCATCCCCCCGTCTGAGTATCCCAAGTACCAGGGCCGTGTGATGGCTATCCTGGACGAACTCCAGTCCCAGAAGGCCGGTGCAGGCGCTGCTGCCGCCCCCGCTGGAGGTGACACCGTGGTTGCCACCACTGATTCAGGCGCAACCGTTGCTGTTCCGGTAGCATCTGCAGATGCCCCCCAGACAACTATGGGTGAAGCGGCCGCAGAGAGCGCCCTGGAAGAGACTCTTGCCCAGAACAATGTGTCTCCCACTGCCGGAAACAATATCTACGGCCACTCAATGTTCACCGGAAAAACCCTTGACGTCTACCGCACTACGGACGGCGCCCAGGCTCCGGATACATACATCCTTGGAGAAGGAGATGAGGTCCATATCTCAATCTTCGGTTCCTCCCAGACGGAAATCCATCAGAGGATAGCCGCCGACGGCTCCATCCAGCCCGCCGGTTCCTCCAAGATCTTCCTGAAGGGCCTCACCCTGGCCCAGGGCCGTGCTGCCATCCGCTCAAAGTTGTCCCAGCACTATTCCTTCCGCCCGGACCAGATTGCCGTAACCATCTCTACAGCCAGAACCCTTTCCGTAAGCATCTACGGTGAGGTCGGCGTACAGGGTGGTTTCACCATCAGCGCCCTCAACAACGTGTTCAACGCCCTTGCAGCGGCCGGCGGTCCCACCGCAAACGGTTCCGTCCGTAACATCCAGCTTTCCCGTGCAGGCAAGAATTACAGCCTGGACCTTTACAAGTATATGACAAACCCCACCGTGGGCCTTCCCTATGATCTCCAGAACAATGACGTCATCTTTGTGCCCCTGGCCCAGAAGATTGTCACCATCGAAGGTGCAGTAAAGCGTCCTATGCAGTATGAGATGATTGAGTCTGAGAATCTTATTGACCTCATCGAACTTGCAGGCGGCCTCACATACAACGCCTATCCTGAGTTTGTCCAGATAGAGCGCCACGAAAACGGTGAACTCAGCTACAAGGAATACAAGCTCTCGGAGATTATGTCCGGCAAGAGCGTTTCCCTCCGTCCCGGAGATGTAGTGAGGATTAAGTCATCGGCCCGTCCCCTGGAGAATTACGTTGAGATTTCCGGAGACGTCTACTACGGCGGAAGGTTTGACTATGAGAAGAACAAGAGCCTGAAGGAACTCATTGAGAAGGCCGAGCCCCGCTACACTGTCAAGAAGGATTACGTGATTGTAGAGCGCACTAACCCCGATGAAACAGTTGAAGTTATAACCGTTCCTTTCCCCGGAGAGGACGGCAACCCCGACTTCACCCTCCAGGCCCGTGACCGCGTCTCCGTACTTGAGCAGGCAGATTTCCGTGACACGGAGAACATCTCCGTCAGCGGCCAGGTCCGCAGGCCTTTCACCCGTGCATTCGGCCTCAATGACCGTATGACAATCGGCCAGGCAATAGAACTTGCCGGCGGCCTCAAGCCCAGCGTCTATCCCGTGGCCTACATCACCCGCAAGGACATTTCCAACCCCGACAAAAAGGAGTACCTCCGTATCTCACTTGATGGGGACAAGGACAAGTACCTGCAGCCCGGAGACCAGCTCACCGTTTACGACAACACCACCTACACCAACATCGGAGAGGTGCGTATCGCAGGCGCCGTCAAGAACGCAACGGGCGTTACCTATGAACCCAACCTCACCGTGCACGACCTAATTATGATGGCCGGCGGCTTTGAGGTAGGTGCAGCATATGACAAGGTTCAGGTCTTCCGCGTGAATATCTCTGAAACTGAAGAAGTGGACTACGATGTACTTACCCTTGCAGTGGACGAAGATTACAACGTCAAGGATCCTTCCTTCCAGCTTCAGCCCTACGACCACGTTGTGGTACGTATGACTCCCAACTTCTCTACCGGACGTACTGTGGAGATCAGCGGCCGTGTGAAATATCCCGGCGTATATGTGCTTGAGGATTCCCGCACCCAACTTTCCAAGATAATTGAACTTGCAGGCGGTCTTCTTGACGACGCAGATCCCTACACCAGCGTGTTCCGCACCCAGGGCCGTCACCGCGGCCGTATTGGTATGAACCTTACTGATATGAATAAGCGCAAGGGCAAGATTGACAAGGATCCCATCCTTATGGACGGAGACGTGATCAATGTAACCCGTCAGGAGAACACCGTTGTAATCCGTGCACTTGGCACCCGTATGAACCAGTATGTGCCCGATGAATTCACCGATGAAAGCAAGACAGTCATCTATCAGGGCCGTCACCGCGCTGCCTGGTACATCAAGAACTTTGCCGGCGGTTATCAGAAATACGCAGAGCGCAAGAGCGTAACCGTGACACTGCCCAACGGCCAGTCCAAGGGCACCAAGCAGTTCATCTTCCGCGCAACTCCCGTTGTGGAACCCGGTGGTGTAATCACTCTTGGTATGGACCAGGACAAGATAGACAACCGCAACCGCAAGATGGAAGAGCCCAAGACCAAGGTGGACATTGAGTCCGTGGCCGCCAAGACTCTCTCCGGCGTAACCTCCGTGGTGTCCATCATCATCCTGTCCAGGAACCTTCTCAAAACAGCAAACTAGCGGCTTATGGACCAGAACAATCAGTACAACAACCCCGCGGTTGAGGAGGAGGAGGGCATTGACATAATGGCCCTTGTCAGGAGCCTCTGGGAAGGCCGTAAGACCATTCTCATAGTCACCGGAGTGTTCATCTTCCTGGGTCTTATAGCCGCCCTCACGATGAAGCGCACCTATACCGTGTCCACCACTATGGTGCCCCAGATGAGTTCTTCCAGGAACTCCTCCCTGGCTTCCCTGGCATCCCTTGCCGGTATGGACCTCGGTATGACCCAGACCGCAGAACTTTCACCCCTTGTATATCCCCAGATCGTGGAGAGCGTTCCTTACAAGGTGGAACTTATGCACGCCCCGCTTCATTTTGAAAAGGCCGATACAGCAGTGTCGCTCCTCACCTACGCAAAGGACTATATGAAGCCCGGTGTGATGGCAACCATAAAGAAGTACACCATCGGCCTTCCTTTCCTTCTTCTTTCCAAACTTAAGAAACCCAAGGACGTGGTGCTTCCCGAAGGCTGGGAGCCCGGCGCCGGAAACGCTGAGCCAAGGCCCTACACCGTCACCAAGGATGAGGAGAAGATGCTGAAGTATCTTGCTGCGGCAGTGAACCTTGCCGTGGACAAGAAGGAAGGCTATCTTACCCTTACCGTAAACGGTATGGAGCCCGTCCAGACCGCAGACCTTGCAATCAAGGCGCAGGAACTCCTGCAGGCCGAGGTAACCCGCTTCCGCACGGAGAAAGCCGAGGACGAACTCAAGTACATTCAGGAGCGTTACAATGAGGTTAAGAAGGAGGCCGAGTCCTATCAGGCCGCCCTTGCAGTTCTCACAGACCGTTCCCAGAATATGACCACATCCCGCGCCCGCCTGGAAAGGGAGCGTCTCCAGACCAAATATGCCGTTTCAAGCGCCGTTTACTCAGAAATGGCAAAGCAACTTGAAACCGCCAAGATGAAGGTGAAGAGGGATACCCCCATCCTCACCGTGGTGCAGCCCGTCACCGTTCCCACCAAGCCGTCCAACAGCAGGGCCAAGACCCTTATCATCTGGACCTTCCTGGGCGGTATCCTCGGCTGCGGCATAGTCCTTGGCAAGCAGTACTGGCCCAAGGTAAAGGAAATGTTCCAGACTCCTCAGGAAGAACAGGATAAGGAGGACAACTGATGCTGCCCCTCGCCGTCTTCTCAGTAGATCTAATTTCAGATAACCTGCTGCTCCTGGCTTCCGTCCTGGTGTTTGTGGCTGTGCTCATCACCAAGGCCGGAGTAAAGCTGGGAGCTCCTTCGCTCCTGCTGTTCCTCCTTCTGGGAATGCTCGTGGGCAGCGAAGGCCTGGGCCTGAAGTTCGAGGACTACGAGATAGCGGAATCTATCGGCCATTTTGCAATGACCGTAATTCTGTTCACGGGCGGCTTTGAGACAGTCCTCAGTGAGACAAGGCCCGTGATGAGGCGGGGCATAATGCTCTCTACCGTAGGTATTTGCATCACGGTTATCCTCACGGGTCTTTTCATCTTTTTTGTAACCGGACGCATAATTGCCGATACAGGAGTGTCCATCCTGGCCTGCTTCCTGGTTGCGGCAGTTATGAGTTCCACTGACTCCACGTCCGTGTTCTCCGTCCTAAACGGAAAACGCCTTCGCCTCCGCAGCAACCTTGCCCCTCTTCTGGAACTTGAATCCGGAAGCAATGACCCCGTGGCATACATCCTCACTATCCTTATAGTGAAGTTTATGACTGAACCTTCCCTTATGGAACTCACTCCCGGAGTGAAGGTGGCTGCCGGCATAATAGTGGTGCTTATGCAGATCCTCATAGGTGTTGCAGTGGGCTTTGGCGTAGGATTCGGCGGCAAATGGCTGCTGTCCAAGATAAGGCTTGAGAACAGTTCCCTTATGGGGATCCTGGTCCTGAGCACCGGCTTCTTTGCCAACGGCCTTGCATCCGTCCTTGGCGGCCAGGGCCTCCTTGCAATCTACATCGCCGCGGTTATAATCTCCAATAAGGCCGATATAGCCCGCAAGAAGGAGATTGCGAAGTTCTTCGACGGAATCACCTGGATAATGCAACTGGCGATGTTCCTTATCCTGGGACTCCTTGCCCGCCCCTCAAGTATGGTGTCCGTGGCGCTGCCCGCCATCCTTACGGGCCTCTTCCTCATCTTCGTGGCAAGGCCCGCCAGCGTGTTCCTTACCCTGGCGCCGTTCCGCGGCGTGAAGTTCAAGGAAAAACTCTTCGTGTCCTGGGTGGGCCTGAAGGGCGCCGGCCCCATCCTCTTCGCCCTCTATCCCGTGGTTCATGAGGTCCAGGGCGCCAGCGACATCTTCAACGTGGTTTTCATCGTGAGCCTTATGTCCCTGATCCTTCAGGGAATGTCCCTCACCCCCGTAGCCAAATGGCTCAACCTCTCCTATCCGGAGGATCCTGAGGTGGAGAGTTTTGGAATGGAACTCCCGGAAGAAATGGGCCTTCTCAGTGACCATGTGGTTACCCAG
This sequence comes from Bacteroidales bacterium, assembly GCA_017451395.1. Classification (GTDB taxonomy): domain Bacteria; phylum Bacteroidota; class Bacteroidia; order Bacteroidales; family UBA932; genus Cryptobacteroides. Next base: position 11,835 of record JAFSPR010000041.1, on the reverse strand, counting down.
GAGGACCTTTCGGCCGGGAAAACTCTTAGGGAACTGCATCTTCCCCATGGCATTCGTGTCATGATGGTCAAGCGCGAAGGCAAGTTCCTGGTGCCCCACGGAAGCATGGAACTCATGGAAGGGGACCATCTTGTAATTGTAATGGGAGAATCCGACGACTAAACAATGAAGAAACTGTCTACAATCCTTTTTGCCGCCCTGGTGTTTGCACTGCCCATTGTTGCAGTGGCAGACGGCCCGTCCACCACCCTTGACAAGGCTCTTTCAGATGCAAGGGTGGAACTCAAGCGCGACTATGTCAGGCGCCAGCGGATGCAGGAGAGGATGAGCGCCAACTTCGAGCACCAGCATGGCCGGATGCTCGCACTCATCAAAAAGTGCAATGAGCTTTCAGTGATGCTGTACCTCCAGAAAAAGGAGTACACCTTCGACCTCAGTTATGCCCTACAGCAGGTTACGGACGAATATCAGGCCTTCAACAAGCACCGTACGCCCTATGACCGCATAGTCTCCGACATGGACCTTGAGATAGACCGTTACGCCCGCCTCATAGAGTCCATGCGGCGCCTTCCCCCCGTGCTGGATTCGGCCTCGGTGGAAATGCCTGCAGACTCCCTGCGGTTCCGCAACGACTCCCTTGAAAACCATATAAAGGCAACGGATACCTCCCTTGAGGCCGATGTAGAGAAGCTCGCCGACAGCGTGGATGTAAACCGTTCCCCGTTCTTCCTTGGAGACCAGGGACAGATAGACAGGGACACCTGCATGCACTATGCTTCGGCCATCCTGAAGATGTACGTGGACATGAAGGAGAACATGGTTGCCGACAGCACCCATTACCAGGAGGCCTACCTCAGGCTCAAGGAGTCCTATGACTACGCCAAAGACCGCTACATGCTCCTTCAGAGGGAGATTTTCCGCGACGGCCAAACGCCGGTCTGGACAATGGCGCAGCGCTGGCCTTTCTATAGCCGCATGGCCCAGAACGCCATGACGCGCCGTGATACCAGCGTGCACATGACTACGCCCATCTGGACCTTCTTCTGGCTTCTTCTGGCCATTGCCGCCGCCCTTGCGGTGCGTTTCCGCAAGATAAACGTAAGAAAGGTAATCTGGCTGCTTCTTCCCACCGTTGTGGTCACCCTGGTGGTGATTATATGCCGAATCACCTTCATGCCCAACATCCTCATGAACATCCTGTTCCCCGCGGTCATGACGGTTGGATTCATCTGGCAGGCCATTGCCTGCGCGATTAATACCCCTAAGGTGGACAAGGAGAACCGGTTCATGAGCCTGGCTTCCCTGTGGGTAATGGGCGCAGCGGCGGTTTCGGCCATACTGGGATACATTTTCATAGCGCTCATGATAGTTACCTGGTGGTACTTCCAACTTGCCGCGGTGCTGGCCCTTCTGGCCGTAAACCACCTCATGGGCATCTACAAGGAAAAGCGCCTGGTAAAGCGCATTGCCAAGTATCAGGACAACATCAAGTTTGTGACGGGCAGCGCCAAGAAGTCCCTTATGTTTGGCGCAACGTGGTTCTACGACCTCCTCAGGGACGTTGCTATTCCCATCCTAATCCTTGTGTCCGTGCCTCTTTGCGTGCGCTATTCACTGGATATATTCGACTTTGACGACCTCTTCCAGACTTTCTACAACACCCCGTTCTTCCAGGTGATTGACCCCACCACCACGCAGGTGTCGTTCAGGCTTTCCGTAAGCAACATAGTGCTTCTTGTGGCCCTGTTCTTTGTGTTCAAATACATCAACAAGGCGGTCCAGACACTGTGGCAGTACATAAAGTTTGTCACCTACCTTAACAAGACCGGCCAGACCACGGTCCAGACTAACGAGGTTAATCTTTCCCTTGGAAAGAGCATCATAAGCATCCTGGTGTGGTTTACCTACATTACCGTGATAGTTCTCCTCCTCAAGATTCCCACGGGCTCCCTGGGGCTTGTGGCCGGAGGTCTCAGCGCCGGTATCGGTCTTGCCATGAAAGACATCCTCAACAACTTCATCTACGGCATCCAGCTCATGGGCGGCCGCCTGAGGGTAGGGGACTGGATAGAGTGCGACGGCATCCGCGGCAAGGTAACGGACATCAACTATCAGACCACCCAGATAGAGACCGTAAGCGGCACTCTGGTGGCCTTCCTCAACGCAAACCTCTTCGGCAAGAGTTTCCAGAACCTCACCAGAAACAACGAATACGAGTTCACCAAGGTTACCGTGGGAGTTGCCTATGGAACGGACATAGAGAAAGTGCGCTCCATCCTTGAAGAGGCCCTGGCGCCCCTGCGCACCAAGGACAAGTACGGCAGGGATATAATCGACCCTAAGTTCGGCATAAACATCCGCTTTGGAGAGTTTGGCGACAGCGCCGTGGAGATTGCCGTGAAGCAGTTTGTGCTGGTTCCGGAGCGTGCAGGCCTCATTGACAAGGAGAAAGAAGTGATTTACAACGCCCTCAACGAAGCTGGAATTACCATCCCTTTCCCGCAGTGCGACGTACACCTTATTAAAGACGAATAAATCTACATAATATGAAAAAGATCATTGCTGCAGCTTTCATGCTCCTTGGCCTGGAGGCATTTGCCCAGAGCCCCATTGACGGCGTCCTGGATCGTTTCACAGACCCTCAGAAAGGGCGCGTGACGTTTATTGAGAAAGGCGGCCGCTCCATAGGCGTCAGCGGCAGTTACTACAACTTCAACGCCTCCGGTTATGCAGATGGAGACGGCTTCTCCATCCTTTCCCTCCTCAATATGGGAACAGGCAAGTTGCACTACTGGAATGTCGCCCCCAGATTCTCCTGGTTTGTGGCCGATGACCTGGCTCTTGGCGCCAACATCCTCTACAGCGGTTATGTGGCCGACACCAACCTCAACTTGGATTTCAGGGAGGTGGTCCCGGCTCTTTACAAGTGGCTTGGAGATGCCTCAAGCGTGGCAAACGTGGCAATATCTTCGCGTCATATGGTCCATCATAACTGGGGACTTGCATTTTCGGCCAGAAAGTACATCTCTTTCTTCGGCTCAAGGACTTTCGGCATATTCGGCGAGGGACGCCTGTATGCAAAGTACGGCAATACGTTCTCCTCTCCTCTGAACCCTGAGAAACTTGGTAAAACCCGCACCTCCCAGACCGGCCAGGTGGGTATAGACCTTGCCGGCGGCCTTGCCGTAAGGTTCCCCGATAACAGCGCCATCACCATCAGCGTTCCTATCATCGGCCTCTCCTGGAACGGCGCCTGGCAGGACAGCGTAAGGCAGTATGAGGCTGTGAAGAAAGACGATACAGGAGCAACGGTTCTAGATGCCGACGGCGATCCCGTTTATGAAGTGGTGTCCGTCCCCGGCGGCGGCAAGATGTCCTTCTTCAGGGTAGACCGCGCCACCAACGTCTTTGACATCATTGGTATCCAGTTTGGCTACGTCCGCTACATTCAGCCTAAAAAGAAATAGTTTCAAGGCCGATATCCACGAAAAAAGGACTGATGAAAATCAGTCCTTTTTTCGTGGGCGGTACTGGATTCGAACCAGTGACCCCCTGCTTGTAAGGCAGGTGCTCTGAACCAGCTGAGCTAACCGCCCTCATTTTGGGACTGCAAAGATAGTAAGAATTTTTTAAAATGCAAACTTTGCAGGACTAAATGTGCCCGCCGCCTTCCTCTTCCAACTGCTCGTCCACCTTGTTCTTTGCGGCCATAAGGAGGTCCAGGAGCCAGTCTTTCTGCTCGTCCACAAGGCCAAGGTCACGGCAGGCGCTCTCATAGCGGGCCAGCACGGCCTCCTGATAGCGGTGATAGCGCATTGAGGTGAGGGTGACTTCCTCAATGGACTCGTGCTCAATCTCGTAACTCTCCTTGTAGTACTCCTTATAAGCCTTTTCAGAGGTGAACTTGATGCAGAAGTAGATGAGTCCGCTGGAAAGGATAATAAGGCCTAATACGCCAATTAAAAGGGGCACAACCTGGATCAGACCCAGAAGGCCCAGGACGGCGCCAACCAGGAAGATCACTACGGCCAGGAGCTCGTTTGAGTGATTCTTAACTATTGAGGATATCTTCATAGTCCGTGAGGATATTTGTAGTTCGGTTTTGAAGTAGTTTTATCTTGTAAGAGTTCTCCGCCTCCTTTGCGTCCATGGCCTTCTTGAAGGCGCGGCGGGCCTGGACGGCCTCCTGGGACATGCGGCGCATCTGGTCAAGATTGTCCCTCAGTTTCCACTGCTGGTAGATTACCGTTGCAAAGGCAATCACAAACATGGCAAGGAAGCCAAGGAGGATGGTAATCTGGTTCTGGGACTTGAGCCTCTGGGCTTCCTCGCGGAGCTGCGCATTGTTCATCTCCGCGTCCAGGATGGCAAGGTCCTCGTTCTGGACGGTGATGTACACGGAGTCCTTCTGCTGCATCAGGGCCGATAAATGCCCGTAGGCGCTTCCGAACGCCCCCATATCGGCATAAATCCCGTGCTTCTGCTCAAGGCGGCCGCGGAGGGTCCCCAGGGAATCGGCCTTCTGGAGCGCCTCTTCAAGAAGGCCCTTTGAGCGGAGGTAGGTTATGTCAAGTCCGGTGCGGGTGTCGGCGTCTGTCTGAACGGCGTAGAGCGGCTCTTTGAGGAGGGCGTCGTAGTACTTCCAGAAGGCTTTGTCGTTGCCGGCGGCATTGCTGAGGTACGCCCTTGTCATTAGCGCCTTGATGCGGATGGCGGGGAAGAAACTCTCATATTCTTCCGCCTTGAGGCAGTAGTTGTCGGCCTCCGGGAAGTTTCGCATCTTGATGTTTTCCTGGGCAAGGAGGATGCAGAGGTTGGGGAGGTCCTGCTCCGCGCGGGCCTCACGGCAGAAACGCACGGCCTTTTCAAGGTTCTGGATGGCCAGGTAATGGTTTTCCCTGTAACTTTGGATAAGGCCGATAATCCTGTAGGAGTACATCCTTCCAAGCGGCTTTTTCTCCTGGGAAGCCAGCCTTTCCATAGCCCTTGCCTCAAGCATGGCGTCGGAGACGCGGCCCGTGTGGACAAGGAATTCGCAGTACTCGTGTAGGGTGGAGAAGTAGAATTCCCTGAGGTCCTTTCTGTCGGCAAGGAGAGCCTTTATCTCTACCACGGTGCTGTCCATCCTCCCATATTCGCCAAGGGCATAGCGGACGGGCATTTCAAGGGAAAGACCAAGGCATTTGAGGCGGAAATTCCCCTGGAGTTCTCCTTCCCGGTACAGGGAATCGGCAAGAGGAAGATTGTCCTCGTTGAACTCCTGCATACGGCCGTAGGCGTAGCGGATGAACGTTTTCTGGTCCACCCGGAGGCGGTTCACAATCTGCCCCGGGGCGGCAGCGCACAAAAGCGCCGCCAATGCCGATAGAAGGAATTTCCTCAAAGCGCGAAAGATCGAAGATGCTTACTTTCCGGCCTTCGCCTCAGCAATAGCAAGTTGGTTCACAACGCAGGAGAGCAGTTTTTCCATAATGATGGGTTTCATTATGAAGTCGTTGGCACCCACGTTGAAACCCTTGATCACGTCCTCGTTGGAGTTGAGGGCGCTCAGGATCACAATCTGGATATCGGCGGTTTCAGGATCTTCCCTGAGCCTGCGGATAACCTCAAAACCGTCAATGCCGGGCATCATAAGATCCAGCAGGATGAGATTCGGCTTCTGGGCTGCAACGGCGTCCAGGGCCAGTTGCCCGTTGGCTGCCGTGCGCAGCTTGAAATTGAAGCGGGAAAGCATCTTCTGGACCAGAAGGAGGTTCAGGGGGATGTCGTCTACGGCAAGCACGTTGAACCTTGAGTAATCGTGCTCCTGTGCGTAAAGTGGTGTCATATCTTTTAGTTTACTTTATTCTTCAATATAAGGTGTCCGGCCTTCAGTTTATTGTAGCGCCAGAGGACAAATGTCAGGATTGTAATAAGCAGTATAATCACCAGCGTAAGCACAATGGATGTAACCACGCGCGTGCGCTTTTGCTGCCGGGCAAGTTCCGTGGACAGCTCATAGTTTCCGTGGGCGGCTGAAACCTCCTCTATGCGCATGTCGTTCATGCGGGAAATGGCGCTGTAGAGGCTCTGGATAACCCCGTTGCCGGCCGTGGCGGCAATGTCCCAGCGCTGTTTCCTGATGGCAAGTTCCCTTAGGAAGACCATCTGCTGAACATAATTCAGGTGCTGGAATTTGGAGCCGAATTCCTGGGCCGAAACAGAGTTTGCCATAATGCCTTCCACGCACTCGAAGTACTCCGGGGTGGCCTTTATTACGGCCGCAAAATTGGGATCCCCAAGGCAGTAGTCACGGTAATAGGAATATGTGTCGGGCTTCCCGTCCAGGGCAGCAAGCTGGCTTTTGTAGTAGTAGCAGCGGAGGGTGTCCTGGTGAAGATGGGCGGTTTCCTCCGCCTTGCGGATGTAAAGCCTGGCGGAATCGGAACCGACGGGATAAGTATCTGAAAGGTCGCAGCATACCCTTGTGAGGGACTGGCGCCTGATAAGGGGGTCCTGGCTGCGCTCATAGATGCGGATTGCCTCCTGGAAGAACCTGCGGGAATTGCGGAAGTCGTGCTGGGTATGGTAAAGGGTGGCTATGTAGCGCTCTCCCTGCCACAGGCCGTAGTCGTCCTCCTTGTCCTGGGCCAGTGAAAGCATTTCCTGGAGAAGGTTCTGGGCATGGCCTTCCTGGCGGGTGTTCACATAGTATGTCTGGGCCAGTTCATAGGCATAGTAGAAGTACTGCTTGTAGCCGGTTTCCGAGGCTACGGACATGAGCTGGTGCCGGGCAGCCTCCACGGCATTGTTCCCGGCAAGGCGGTCCGGGTTGTGTCTGTTCAGGCGCGTGGCTCTTTTGAGGATGCCCACGAAGTGAAGCGTGCGCGCTTTTTCGTCTCCGCATTCAACAGCGCGCTTCAGGAGGGCGTCGTTTGCAACCTCAAAGGCGTTGTTGGAGGTGTCGTCCACAAGGTTTTCGGCCATGCGGAAGTACTCATAGCACTGCTGGTCTATGGCATAAGGGTTACCTTCCGCAAAGCACGGAAGAGTTGCAGCCAAGGCCAGAATCAAGGCTGATATGAGACTTCGGGGCGTCATTGTTTTTTGGGCTCTGTTGGAATCTGGAATACAAAACGGGAACCTTTCCCTTCATACGAGGTGTCCAGGAATACGTCGGCGCCCATTCGGCCTGCAATGTCGCGGCATATTGAAAGGCCAAGGCCGGTTCCCTGCACAAATTCGTTGAGCTTGGTGAAGCGCTCGAAGATTCGTTCGGCCTCTTCCGGGGGAATTCCGGAACCGGTATCCGTGACGGCATAGGTGACGAATCCGGGGCGTTCCTTGAGGGAGCTGGACAGTACAATTGAGCCTTCAGAGGTATGTTTGCAGGCGTTTGTGAGAAGGTTTATGAGAATCTGCTGCACGCGGCGGGGGTCCGTTGTGAAGGTGAAGAGCTCAGGGTCCTTGGGCTCATAGGTCATGCTGACGCCGGGCTGCAGGCGATGCTCTGCGCTGGAAATTGCGGCCTGCGCCATGAAGTCTTTCTCTCCAGGCTCATAGCTTATGCGGTAATTGCCGCTGTCCATAGCCGATGCATTAAGGATGTCGTCCAGAAGCATGGTGAGCATCTGGGTGTTGTTGATGATGTGCTTTGAGAACTCGTCTTTCTCTGAAGGGTCCAGGGTGCCGTCCGGGAGCGCCAGGAGCTGGGAGAAGCCCACGATGGCGTTCAGGGGAGTGCGGACCTCGTGGCTCATGTTCTGGACAAAGCGGGTTTTGGCGGCGTCGGCAAGCCTCACTTTTTCATTGGCCTTCTGGAGGTCACGGATGTGCTTCCAGGCAAATAAGGCAATGCCGGCAAGGATTACGATGAGCGCAATCATGATAAAGTGCGTAATCTGGTTCATCTGCCGCTCCTTGGTCTGGAGGTCTGCGCTCAGGGCGGCCTTTCCCATGGTTACGTCAAGCTCTGAGAGCTGGCTCTGGTTGTTGGTGGAGATGGCGTTTTCAAGGCGCACCACAAGGGATTTTTCCAGGCCGAAGGCGAAATCTTTGTAGCCCTGGTTCTCGCAGAGGTTTGCAATCACCTTCATCTCACGGATGGAGCGCAGGTTCACTATCTCTTCCTGCCTTTGAAGGATGCTTCCGTCGAACACGGCGTCTATGAGGGAGAAGTAAAGCGGGGCGTTCTGCCTCATCTGCCTAAGCTGGGGGTCTTCAAGGCAGAGGTCCCGGAGGCGCTCATACTCTTTTTTGTTTCCGTCCAGGGCCGCCAGACGAGCCTGGTAATAACGGCAGCGGAGGGTATCAATGTGCTCCCGTGCATGGGTTACGGCCTTGGCCACGTTAAGGCGCACGGAGTCTGTGCCGATAGGATATGTATCAGCGAGGTCGCAGTACAGCCTGGTGGGGGACTGAGCCTTTACGGTAGGGTCCGTGGTGCTGTGGTAAAGCCTTATGGCCTGCTGGAGGTGGGGCTTTGCGCTAACGTAGTCGTTCTGGTCTATGTACATGGACGCCAGGTAGCGGTCTGCTATCCACATGCCGTAGGCGTTGCCTTCCTGAAGAGCGGTCTGCTGCATTTCCTCCATGAGGTCACGGGTGCGGTATTCCTGACCGTTTGCAAGGTAGTAGCTCTGGACTATCTGGAAGGAGTAGTAGAAATACTGGGTGTAACCGTATTTGCGGGCTATCTCCTTGGCCTTCTGCTGGGCCTGTTCCACAAGAATGTCGTTTTGCGGGGTGCCGGGCCTCATTGTAAGGTCCTTGAGGGTCTCCATGTAGTGGATGGTTTCGGCCTTGCGGTCTCCGGTTTTGATGGCGGCTTCCAGCAGGAGTTTGTTGGCGGTTTCAAAGCCGTCCTTGCCCACAAGGCCCTCTACGCGGGTGTAGAAGGCATAGCAAGTGGGGTCTATATTCAGCGGATTCTTCTGTGCCGAGGCTGTAAATGCAACGGCAAAAAGTAGCGAGATTATTGAAATGACAGTCCTTTTCATGTGGATAATCCCATTGCGAGATACACAAAGGTATGAAAAACCCCAGTAAAATGCAAGAGTTGCCGTTCTGGTGTAATGTGGTGTGGTATTTTTGCCGCAGCGCGGACACCGTTTGAGCATTTTGGTGCCAGAGGACGAATAACTGTGGGTGGTTATTGCGGACGCGCCATGTCATTTCGAGCGGAGCCCGAAGGGCGAAGTCGGGAAATCTCATGTTGCCGCGTGGGGGTAACCGTCTCGTTATCAATGTATTACACAAAATAGGGTGCTCAAAACCGTGCACCCTATTTTGCATAATCGCCTGATACTGTGTCAATTGTCTCCACACTTCGCATAAAAAAATTGTTGTTTCACAGGAATCCTAAAAAACATTTTAGAAAAAAAATACGTTTCCATTGATTGTTTCAGGATTATTTGCATATTATTGTAGCCCGACATGTTAAGTGTTGCCGGGCATTCTTCACAGTGAAGGGTGCAGTATGTTTAACTAACTATTGTGCTTTTTATGTTTTCATCAGATTTATGTTGCTTTTCAGAAGTTTGGTTAGCAGGAACAGAAACTGATATTTTTCGCAAATTTGCGAATTATTCGCAAAATCTTGTTACCTTTGCAAAGTCTTCAAACATGGAGTTATGAATATAGAGTTTGAAGACAAGGCCCTGGAAGAGTTGTTCCTTAAAGGCCAGACAAACGACAGTCGTTATAAACGCTTGCCGAAAGATGTGGTAAAGCGTTATGTCAAGGTGGTAAACTATTTGAGAGCTGCCTCCCGGGTAGAGACCTTGTTTCAGATCAACTCCCTGCACTATGAAAAAAAGAGGGGAGATCTGGAAGGTGTAGATGTAGTATGGATTACATTACAGTATCGCCTTTTATTTAAGACATCACCTGATGCCGAAGGAATAATTGTGAATGCATTGATAACAGAAATATCCAAACATTATGAGTAACAACGCAATGACTCCTATCATACCAACTCACCCTGGAGAACTTATCAAGGATGAGTTGAAGGCAAGATGCCTAACGCAGAAACAGCTTTCAGAGATGACAGGCGTCAAGGCTTCGGTCATAAGTGAAACCATCACAGGGAAGCGTTCCGTCTCTTTGAACATGGCGCTTTCCCTGGAAAAAGCTTTGGGTATTCCTGCCGATATGTGGATGAATCTCCAGTCGCAGTATAATCTGGATACAGCAACTCTTGCAGAACGACGAAACCAACGTGAAACCATAGCCGTAACTATCCCGGTTAAGGACCGTAACCTTCTGAAAGAAGTAGCCCGTAAATTTGGCTGGGCCTGCATGCTGTAGCAGTAATCCTGTCCAGCCCCTGTCATTCGGGGTGCGCTTTCTCTGTCATTTCGAGCGTAGTCTCCCTGTCAGGGCGTTTCCCTGTCACTTCGAACGAAGCCCGAAGGACGAAGTCGAGAAATCTCCCGGTCAAAACCATTGCCGCCAATCCGTGATACGCTTCAAAGGCGTTCATTGGATTGGCGGCAATGTAATAAGAACGGGAGAGGTTAGTCTTCCACCACTGTTACGACAATGGAAGAGGGACGTAGATAGCGTGTGGTAAACCAGCCGTTATCTCGTTTATTAAGTCTTAATGTAACGCTAGTTGTGGAGTTATTTGCCGATGTCCAGGTCCCGGTTGTGGTGCCGGAGAATGATCCGCCGCCTGAGGTTACTGAGCCGCTTGCGGCATAGTTCTCTCCGTCATAACTGATTGAAATATTGGTTATGTGATAACCCGCTGCGACCGATATGGTAACGGTCGAGCCATCGGCCATAGTAACATAATCACCTGACACTCCGGACAGGTTGGAGAATGCCACCGTTACATCGTCATACGTATATGAACGGTTTGTTGTGCTGTAGTTGGCATTGGTTGTATTGATGGTCACCTCCTTGGTACCAAACGGGTCTGTGGTGAAGTTGACGGTGGTGGCGTTTCCGTTGTTATAGAGCGCTTCTGCCGTTGTGGTGGCCCTGTAAGTGGTGCCGTTGTACTCGGAGCGCATGCTCAGATACAGCTTGGCATTGGCATCCACGGGGTTGGATGCAAAGTTGGCAGCGCTGTAGTTGGTGACGGATGTGCCGCTATTGCTGGTATTTGTAGTGTAGCTGGCCACCTGTCCGGAACCGTTCTTGTTAGTATATACATAGACGGTATTCCGGTTGGTGCGGAACGGGCGGGATGCATTTGCGGGTACGCTGTTGGTAATACGTCCTGCCGCAATGTTCAGGTACTGCCGGCTGCTCTGCGTACCTACGGCAGTGGCAAAGGAGCGATGCTTGAGCTGGACGCCCACGGCGGCTGTCTGGGAGTCGGCGGTCTTGAGGCTCAGCGTCTTGGTGCCGGTGGAGTAGGCGCGGTAATAGTATTTGCCTTCGGCCGTGATGATATTGGCGTCATCGGGCACGAGGTTGGTCAGGCCGAGTTCGATGTCGATGTAGCCCACGACCGGCATCTCGAAGTCGTTCGGGATGGTGAAGCGGAAGGTGGTGGGCCAGCCTCGGCCATAGAGGACCGTGCCGAAGGACAATCCAGAGAACTCGTTCTGGACGTTCACAAGCTCATGATCCTCGTAGTACTGTGCCTTCAACTGTACTGAGTACGGATTCTCGGTGTCTCCTGTAGAGAGCAGGTGCAGCACCTGAGATGTGTACCCTGGTGTGGGTACGGAGTAAACGTAATGATTGCCGCTTACCTGCTGAAGCTCAGTGGGGTAGTGCTCATAGTCCGGTATCAGGCCGGTCAGATACACATCCACAACCTCCGGGATGAGTTTCTCGGAGATTTCTTCGTGTTCGGCATCCATGGTGAAGAAGAAGTTCACGGGGTCGTCCTCGTTGGTG
>JAFSPR010000040.1 GCA_017451395.1 Bacteroidales bacterium | reverse complement strand
AGGTAACTGCCGGTACTGTGATAGGTGTTAATTCTTATCGCAGCAAGGATGGCGGTAACGTCAACTTCCCTGGCTACGTAGTCAAGTAATTGCATCTCTTAATAAATGATCAACCCCCGGAAGACCTTTCCGGGGGTTGTTCTTTATATCAGTGAGAGAGATTCTTACTGAATGGGGGTGATGGCGAATTTGCCGTCTGTACCGGCTTCTGCGCCAATCTCATAGTAGAGGTCGTCTCCGGCTTTGATGGTGAGGCCGGCTACATCCACTGTCTGGACTGAATTGGTCTTGTTGACAATGAGGAAACCGATGCCTTCGCCGAAGAATGCCTCGCCAAGGACGAAGTGAACATACTCCTTCTCCTTGATAAGAGTTGTTCCGGCCTCGGGCTCGAAACCGTTGGGCCACTCGCCGGGCATCTTGATGGCGTCATTGCCCCAGGCCCACAAGACGGGAGCATCCCAACCGGGAGTGTTGACCACGAAGAGATTTGCAGTGGTGGGAGTCTGCTCGTCCTGCTTCTGCTCATCCTGCTTCTGCTCGTCCTGTTTCTGCTCGTCCTGCTTCTGATCATTAGCGGGTTTCTGGCAGGCAACTGCAACTGCAGCGGCGGCAAATGCTACTACTGCGAATTTGAATAACTTCTTCATTTTTGTTTGTGTTTAAAATAATGGTTAATGATTTGTTGCCGATTTAGGTTTTGTAACGGGCGGCAAAGTTAATAAACTTTTTTATTAAACCAGTATTTCAGTACACGTATTTGGAAGGTTTTCCGGATGGAATGAGTGTAAATGAGTATGAATAGTTCTCATCGCTCCACAAAGTGTATGCGGGTTCCGGACGTGCGCCCCAACTGTCGTAGCCGCCGATTCCGCTCTGGCGATAGTCTATGGAGACCTCCGTGAAATCGTTGAACGGGACATCCGTAATGTGTGTCTGGCTCTTTTTGAGACCTCCGTCAAGGTCCTCGATGGTCTGCCTAAGGGCATTGAATTCAAACAGTCCCTGGACGGTGACGCCGCCAATGCTTAGCCAGTTCACGTCCGTGTGGTGGCCGCATTCCTGAGGCCTTACGTAAGGATAGTATTCCTTGGATGCTGCGCTCTTGTAAATGCTCTTGAACGTGCAGGAAGCCCTGTCCCAGTAGTTCTCCACCGGACCGCGGCCAAAGTATGAGAACGCGTCATCGGCCACCCTGAACCTTACGCCAAGGCGGGGGATCTCAACGCCCTTGAGAGTAGGCTCCGCGGCGGTTTCCACCTCAATCTTGATGGCGCCGTCAGGGAACACGGTCCAAACCTCGGATGCCCTTACGCCCTGGCCTTTCACCAGGATGCGGACAGTTCCATCGGCCTCCTCTGCCTTCACGGCAACGGGCTTCCAGGCCTCTTTATATATGGAGGTGCGCTCAGGGGCAAAGTTTCCGTAGTCGTTGTCTATTGGTGCCCTCCAGAAGTTGGGCCTTATTCCGAATGAAGGGTCAACAACGTCCTTCCCGCCCACTTTCCAACTCTTCACGCAGCCCCATTCCTTGTTGAAGACAAGTTCAACCTTCTGGCCGCGGACAACGATCTGGGTGTCTCCGTCGGTAAAGTTGACACTCCGTTTGACCGTTACTTTTTTAGGGGCCGATGTGTCCTTGATGAAGATCTCGTCACAGGCATCGGCCGTGGTGAAGAAAATGCGGTACTGGCCGGGCTTCCTCATACGGGGAAGGCGAACCTTGAACTCCTGATATTCCTGCGGGCCGGCACTGAGTTTCACCTTGCCCTTTGCAAGGAAGAGCCGCTTTCCGTCGCGCTCTACCCACCATTTGAGTTTGACGCCGTCCAAAGTGGTGAAATAGAAGCGGTTGAACACCTGGAACACTCCGTTTTCAAGGTCCTTGGCGCTTACGGAAATGTTCTGGTACTGGTGCTTTACCTCATAGAATGCGGGATGAGGGTCACGGTCCGGATTTACTATGCCGTTGCAGCAGAAATTCTGGTCTGAAGGGGGATTCTCGCCGTAGTCTCCGCCGTAGGTCCAGCCGCGTTTTTCGTCGTACAGGCCCTGGTCCACCCAGTCCCAGATGAAACCGCCCTGGAGATGCGTGTGGGCATAGAACTGATCCCACATAAGATCCAGGGAGCCGTTGGAGTTGCCCATAGCGTGGGTGTACTCGCAAAGGACTATGGGGCGGGCGCCGTAAGTCTCACCCATTTTCTTCAGCCACCTGGTGTCCGGGTACATAGGGTTGATGAAGTCCGTGTTGTGCTCGAATTCGGCCCTTTCGTATACCACAGGCCTGTTCTGGCCATCCTTCTCAAGGGCTTTCAGGAGTTTGTAGGTTTCATAGAAGTTCACGCCGTTACCGGCCTCGTTGCCAAGTGAGAGGATGGTGACGCAGGGGTAGTTGGCCGTACGCCTGTACATATTGAGGGTGCGGTCTATGTGCTTTGTCATCCATTCCGGCTTGTTGCCAAGTGTCTGGCTCAGGTCATATCCCATACCGTGACTTTCAATGTTGCATTCGTCGTACACGTAGAAGCCGAGGGAGTCGCAGAGTTCATAGAATTCACGCGGCTGGGGATAATGGCAGGTGCGGATGGCGTTTATGTTGGCCTTTCTCATGAGGAGGAGGTCCTCCAGGAGGTTCTCCTTTGTGATATAATGGCCGGTGTAGGGATTGTGCTCGTGAAGGTTGACGCCCTTGAACTTGACTGGCTGGCCGTTTACCAGGAAGGCGTGCACCGGGCGGCCGTCCGTGTCCGGGACCTCTTTCACCTCAAGCCGACGGAATCCCACGTGGAAGCGGGTGTACTCCCCGTTAACCCTCAGGAGAAGGGTGTAGAGTTCCGGGGTTTCAGCGCTCCAGCGGCGTACGGAAGGGATGGTATCGGTTACCGTTGCCATAGAGCCGCTGAACTCGAAGATTGCATCGGCCACGGCAGTACCGTCCTTGTCAAGGAGTTCGTAGAACACCTCCACGGGCGCCTTTGAGTTCATCCTGAGTTTGAAGATACCGGTCTGAAGGTCCTCGTCAAGGGTGGAGATGACGCTGAAATCAAAGCCGGTATCGGCCTTTTCGCTTGAAAGATACACGTCCCTCTCGATGCCGCTTATGCGCCAGAAATCCTGGTCTTCCAGGTATGAGGCCGATGTATAGCGATAGATCTTGAGCCGGAGGTCGTTCTCTCCGGGTTTCAGGTACTTTGTAATATTATAGCGGTGGAGGCTCTTGGAATCCTCTCCATAGCCCACCTCCTCTCCGTTTATATAGACGTAGGTGCCGCTTTTTGTTCCGCAGAGGTTGAGGAAGACGTCACGGCCGGCCCAGGATTCTGGAACCGTGAAAGTCCTGTGATACACGCCGGCGGGGAAGGATTCCGGAAGCACGGGAGGCTGGGGATTCACCGGGCAGAAATCGTACTGGATATTGGTGTAGTAGGCGTATCCGTAGCCTTGTATTTCCCAGTTCCCGGGAACTTTGATCCTGTCCCAACTGGCGGGCTCAAGAGTCAGGCTGTTATAGTCCTCAAAGTATTTGAAGTCCCATATTCCGTTGAGGCTCACATAGTTCTCGCTTTCACGGAAGCCCTTCTTCAGGGCGTCTTCACGGTTTGCATAATAGATTACCTCAGTGCGTTTGGTTTCTGCATTGACTGAAGTTGCCTGCATATCCTGCCAGAGGGGAAGGACCGCTGCGGCCAAAAGTAAAAGATTCATAGCGTGCTTTGTGTGGTTAATATCACACAAAGATAGTCATTATTTCTTTACTATCCATTCCAATTGTCCAACTCCGCCTCATAAAAAACCCCGCCGTGGTGTTGGTCATTGCCCTTTTGGGCAACGAGTCACACAAAAACGCGCAAAAACGTGTTGGTCATTGCCCTTTGGGGCAACGAGTCACACAAAAACGCGCAAAAACGTGTTGGTCATTGCCCGTTAAACCTGCCGGAGAACCATGTTTTTGGTGGCGGTGAGGTAGACGGAACGGACGGCAAGGTGCATGAAGTACGCCGCCATGAGAATGTGAATGGCCAGAGGCCCTTCCGGGGCAGAGCCTTGAATCAGGGTGACAATCCCGGCGCAGCCAAACCACACGGCAAAGAACCCCACTGCGCAGAGCAGCGTGCTGTTTCTCATTGCCGATGTTGCCGTGGCCCCCGTGAAGATGCCGTCCCATATGAATGCCGGAACGCCGATAAGCGGCATCAGAAGCAGCCAGGGGATGAATTCCCGCCCGGCTTCAACCACGGTGACGTCCGATGTGAGAAGCCGGAAAGCCGGCACCCCGCCAAGGCCGTACAGCAGCATAAACGCTCCCGCAAGGCCCCAGCCCCAGATGAAGCAGCCTTTTACGGCGGCGTTAACGCCCGCTTTGTCTCCCGCGCCGATAAACTTTCCCGTAAGAGCCTCGCCGGCATACGCAAAGCCGTCCGTGAAGTAACTGAACACCAGCAGCAGTTTCATAAGGATGGAACTTACGGCCAGCATAGTGTCTCCAAACCGGGCCGATATCACCGTGAACCCTATATACACCGCAATCATCCCCAGGGACCTCAGCACAAGGTCCCGGTTCATCCGGAAGAACGACGGTGCCTGGACCTGGTCCACCGGGTGTGGCTCTGATGGTGCTGTGGACTGTTGTGCCTGGACCTGGTCCACCGGGTGTGGCTCTGATGGTGCTGTGGACTGTTGTGCCTGGACCTGGTCCACTGATGGTGCCTGGACCTGGTCCACCGCTGGGGCAGCTGGTAACCCAAAAATGGCCGATTTTGTGTCGCCAGCTGTCCCGGAGGTCATCTGGTTACCCAAAAACGCGGTTTTTTGTGTCACCAGCTGCCCCAGACAGTGCCGGGCAGCGAAGGCGGCGTACGTGAAGCCACACCACTGGGCGATGAGCGTGCCGGCTGCAACCCCGGCAAAGCCCATGGCAGGAAGGCCGCAGAGGCCAAAGCCCAGCCCGAATGACAATAAGATGTTGAGGCCGTTCACCAGTAAATCAGCAATCATGGGCTTCACGGTATCCTGAAGGCCGATGAACCAACCCTTGAACGCAAACAGCGAAAGCGTTGCAGGGGCAGCCCAGATGCGGATTTTAAAGTATTCAGATGCCAGCTCACGTACCTCAGGCGTGCAGTCCACCAGCAAAAATGCCAGCCATAGCACAACCCATTGCAACGCAATGAGCGCTACACCGGATAGCAATGCAATCCTCAATGCCCTCATCAGTATGCCTTGGACCTGGTCCACCGGGTGTGCCGTAGGCGCTATTGTGGCGCGTTGTGCCTGGACCTGGTCCTTGGTCAGCACGTCACGAAGCCCGTTTTTGGAGGATTTAGGGCCTGGAGCCGTGCTGGAGCACGTCACGGAGCCCGCTTTTGGCGGATTTAGGGCTTGGAGCCGTGCTGTGAGCCGCCCGTAGGCCTGCGCCGTGAGCCCGCCCGTGCCGGAGCGCAAAAAGGCAAAATTCCAGTACAGGAGGTCGAACAGCATTGTGCCTATCGTGATGCCGCCGATGAGCGCAGCCGCGCCGGTGCCGCCGCCAAGGTGGCCGGCCACGGCTATATCGGCCATCCCCACAAGCGGGACGGTGATGTTGGCAAGGATTGAGGGAACCGCCAGGGAGAGGATTTCCTTGTTGAGGGGTTTCATCGGAACTTCTTATCCTCTTCCAGCATCCCCAGATAGGAGTTGTAGCGCTCCGGGGCGATAACGCCCTTCTCTACGGCCTCCTTCACGGCGCAGCCTGGCTCGTGGGTATGGGTGCAGGGGGTGAAACGGCAGCCCTCGGAAACCCGCAGCATTTCAGGGAAATAACGTGCGATCTCCTCCTTCTCAAGGTCTACGAGCCCGAATCCGCGAAGCCCGGGGGAGTCAATAACATAGCCGCCGGGCGCAAGGGGGTACATCTCATAGAGGGACGTAGTGTGCTTGCCCTGAAGATGGGCGGTCGATATATCCCCGATCTTGGGGTCCAGCGATGGGTCCATGGCCTTGATGAGGGAAGACTTCCCAACCCCGGACTCCCCGGAGAAAAGGTTCACCCGGCCCTTGCAGGCTTCACGGAGGGCGTCAATGCCTTCTCCGGTAAACACGGAAGTTTCTATGACCGGGTACCCTGCGCTCTCATAGATGTGGCGGAACGCCTCTATTGCCTCAGGGGCTTCGGCGGAATACATATCGGTCTTGGAGAGCACTATGGTTGCGGGAATGCCGTATACCTCGCAGGTTACAAGGACCCTGTCCAGAAAGGGGAGTTTTACCTCCGGGAAGTACAGCGACACCACAAGATACGCCATATCCACGTTGGCTGCGATGATATGCGCCTGGCGGGAAAGATTGGTGCTTCTGCGGATGACGTAATTGCGGCGGGGGAGTACGGATGAGATGACGGCCATTCCGTCCTGCCCGTCCTCATAGGATACGATGTCTCCCACGGCAACGGGATTTGTGGTTTTCCCGGCGCCCAGCCTGAGAACGCCGCGGAGCACCGCCGGGAACACGTTCCAGGCGGGCAGTTCACTCAGAAGATAGTGACTTCCGGCGTTCTTGACTACGGTGGCGGTTTTCATTCGTCGCGAAAAAATCCCTGCTCATTGAATAATCTTCCACAAAGATAATTTTTTGTTTTGTAAGTCGGCACAAAATAACTAAATTTAGTGACTTAATAACACGTATTATGACCATTAACATCCAATTGCAATACCACACTTCCTGGGGAGAGACCATTCACCTCAGGATTGGCAAACGCCGCGTTCCCATGCAGTACTCTTTCGGTGGCCTGTGGCAGATTGTCCTCACAGGCCGTGACCTCAAGGAGGGGGACTCCTTCTCCTTGGAGATTGTCCGTGAGGGAAGGGTAGTGAAAAAGGAGTGGCGCGGCCATACTTACAAGTCCCCGTCGGCCGGGAAAAACATCATCGTGCGTTCCCGCTGGCAGGACAAGCCGTCCAATTCGGCCTTCTATTCATCGGCATTCAGCGATGTAATCTTCAGAAGGCCTTCAGGCGCTTCTTTCCGCAACCCCCAGCCTGAGGCAGGCCAGAGGGGCAACGTCAGTTTCCACGTTCCCGCCCCGGAGGTCCGCAGTGACGAATCCCTGGCAGTTGTGGGCACGGGAAACGGCCTAGGCAACTGGAAGAAGGTGCACCTTATGGAAGACGGCATCTTCCCCTGGTGGTTCCTCACGATGGACGTCAAGGAACCGATGGAGTACAAGTTCGTGATAGTGGAAACCAAGACCAAGGCCATCAGGCGCTGGGAAGACGGCCCCAACCACTTCTTCGCGGAGGTTCCCGCCAAGGACACCCAACTTGTTATCGCAGACCTTACCCCCAGTTTCCCCACGGAGCCCTGGAGGGGCGCGGGCGTCGCCGTTCCCGTGTTCTCTCTTCGCACAAAGGACAGTTTCGGCGTGGGTGAGTTCAATGACATCAAGCGCCTTGTGGACTGGGCTGTCCAGACCCATCAGAACGTAATCCAACTTCTTCCCGTAAACGATACCACGATGACTCACACCTGGAAGGATTCCTATCCCTACAACGCCGTGAGTTCGTTCGCCCTGCATCCGCAGTTCATCCATCTGCCGGAAGCCGGCATCCGTAAGACTGCCGCATACAAGGCAAAACAGGAAGAACTTGAAAAACTTCCCCAGATAGACTACGAGGCCGTAAATGAGGCCAAACTTGAGATGCTCCGGAAGCACTACGCCGTCCAGAAGGACACAGAGTCTCCCGCTTACGCAGCCTTTGTGGAGGAAAACAAGGACTGGCTCCTGCCTTATGCAGTATTCAGCGTGCTGCGTGACATCCACGGCTCTCCGGACTTTTCCCAGTGGGGGAAATATTCCACCTACAGCGCAAAGAAGGCCGATTCCTTTACGGAGGAGCACAAGGATGAAGTTGGCTTCTACTGCTATCTCCAGTTCATCCTGGACCGCCAACTCCGTGATGCGGTAAAATACGCCCACCTTCACGGCGTGGCCATCAAGGGAGACCTTCCCATCGGCGTATCGCGCGTAAGCGCTGACGCCTGGCAGCACCCCCACCTCTTCCACCTTGACAGCCAGGCCGGCGCACCGCCGGATGCATTCAGCGCAGATGGCCAGAACTGGGGCTTCCCCACCTACAACTGGGAGGAGATGGCAAAGGACGGTTACGCCTGGTGGAAGGCCCGTATGGGCAAGATGGCCCAGTACTTCGACGCCTTCCGCATAGACCATATCCTGGGCTTCTTCCGCATCTGGGAAATCCCTTCGCAGTATACCAGCGGCCTTATGGGCCACTTCTCTCCGGCTCTTCCCTATTCCGGAGACGACCTTCGCGCGCAGGGCTTTGACCCCGCTGCGGGTGAGGGCACGGACCGCCTGTTCGTGGAGGATCCCCGCCAGCCGGACCACTGGCATCCCCGTATATCGGCCCAGTACACGCAGGCATACGCCTGGCTGCCGGAGTGGCTCAAGCACCGCTACAACGAACTTTACAACGACTTCTTCTGGCACCGCCACAACGACTTCTGGCGTGAAAGCGCTATGCGTAAACTCCCGGCCCTTCTCCGCTCGACGGGTATGCTGGCCTGCGGCGAAGACCTTGGCATGATCCCTGCCTGCGTACCTTCTGTGATGGATGAACTCAATATCCTGAGCCTGGAAATCCAGCGTATGCCAAAGGATCCCAAGGATGCGTTTGCAAATCCCGCCTGGTATCCTTACTGGTGCGTCTGCGCCACCGGCACCCACGACACTTCGCCGCTTCGCGCCTGGTGGGAGGAAGACCGTGAGGCCACCCGGAAATTCTACAATCAGATGCTTGGCTGCGAGGGAGACGCCCCTTATTTCTGCGAGCCCTGGGTTGCAGACCTTGTGGTTGCCCAGCATATGAAATCTCCCGCAATGCTTGCCATCCTGCCCCTGCAGGACTGGCTGGCCACGGACGGAGAGGTGCGTTATCAGGGCAATCCCGCCGACGAACGCATCAATATCCCCGCAATTCCCCGCCACTACTGGCGCTATCGTATGCACGTGGGCCTGGAAGAACTTATCGGCAACGATAAACTTAATGCCCATCTCAGGAACCTCATTGACGCGGCTGGACGCGGAAGGTAATGGCAGGCGGAGACTGGAAAGAGCGTCTTGGCGTGGTGTATTCCACCAACCCGGACTTCAAGTATGAGACTGCGGCAACCCCGGAGGAGGAAACCCTTCCCCCGGGGAAGCAGCGCCTCATAGTGGGGATAGACCGGCGAAACCGCGGCGGCAAGCAGGTCACCCTCATCACAGGTTTTGTGGGGAAGGCCGATGACCTGAAGGAACTTGGCCGCACCCTCAAGACAAGGCTTGGGGTGGGCGGCTCCGCCAAGGACGGGGAGATAACCATCCAGGGGGATTTCCGTGACAAGGTTGTGGAAATCCTGAAAGGCCTTGGCTACAACGCAAAAAGAGGCAACTAGGAGATGATTGTTAATATCATAATGGTGGTTTTTGTGGCATTGGCGCTTGCGCTTCTGCCCACTTTTTTCCACTTTGCCCCGTATCTGGCCGATGCAGTTTTCCGCGCCCGAGGCTCGGAGGCCCTGGAATTCAGCGTCAGGGTCACAAGGGACAGGAATATGTTCGCGTACGTCCTTCTCATCCCCGCGGTACTCATAATGTCCCGGTACAGGCTCTACGACCCCCTTTTTATGCAGCAGATCGGCGATATGGGTGAAGGCTGGTACCTTCTGGCCTGCGTGGGCGTACTGGCAGCATATCTCCTTGTGAGGCTCATAATATATCTTTTCCTCAAGCCCCGACGCCATTATGAATATTTCCGCCTTGCTCACAGGGCTATATACACGTTCTTCATCCTCCTTATGCTCGTCGCTCTCCCGGCGCTGGGCCTTCTTACCGTGGTGGATGCCAATGACGTGATAATCAGGAGCGTAATGTATGTCCTTCTGGTTGTGGTGTATTTCGTTTTTATTATCCGCAAGGCGCAAATTTTGTCATTAACTTGCAATGGTTTGAGAACTTTTTTGTACCTTTGCGCGCTTGAATTTATTCCCACTGCTGCGCTGATAGTTTCGGCAGTGGTTTTGTAGCGCTAGAAAGACAGAATGAGCATCAGTAAGATTTTGGTTTCCCAGAACGCCCCGCGCGTTCTCACGCAGTATCAGGCCGTCTCCCAAAAATTCGGAGTAGAGTTTACTTTTTGCCCCTTTTTCCAAATAGAGCCCCTCACTTCACGTGAATTCCGCGCCCAGCGCATCAACATTCTGGATTATACGGCAATCATCTTCTCTTCCAGGCACGCAATAGACGCTTTCTTCTCCCTGGCAGAGGAACTCCGCAACAAGATCCCTGAGACTATGAAGTACTTCTGCACCACCGAAGCCGTGGCAATGTACCTGCAGAAGCACATCGTATACCGCAAGCGCAAGATTTTCTTCGGCAACGGCACTCCGGAAAGCGTGGTGGACCTTATCGGCCCCAAGCACAAAGGAGAGAAATTCCTTGTGACAACAAGCGACAACTCCTCCCAGGACGCCCTCACCTCCCTCCTTGAAAAGAAGGGGCTGGATTACACCACGGGCGTATTTGTGAAATCCGTCAGCCAGGACCTGTCGGCCGTGGACATCAAGTCCTTCGATATGATAGTGTTCTATAACGTGGCCGATGTAAAATCCCTCCAGGAGAACTTCCCGGATTTCCAGCAGGGAGACATCAGGATGGTTTCCTTCGGCAAGTCCATAGTGAAGGCAATGGAGGACGCCGGCCTGAGGATTGATGTCAAGGCTCCCACCCCGGAAGCCCCTTCCGTGGCACGCGCCATAGAGTTATACCTGGAAAGCCTGTAATGCCTGAGACCCTTCCTAAAAGCGAGCGCCTGAGCGGTCAGTCTGCTGTATCCGCTCTCTTTGAACGCGGAAAGGGTCTTTCTTCCGGCTGCCTCCGTTGTAAATACATCCTTCGGCCCCAAGCCCCGGCATCTGCCCCCCTGGCGCCCCTTTCACGCGCAGATGCCGGTGTGTCACGGATTGTGGTGTCGGTGCCAAAGCGGCTGTTCAAGCGTGCGGTGAAGCGCAATCTGCTGAAGCGGCGCATAAGGGAGGCGTATCGGCATCAGAAAGATCTGGTATCGGCCCCCGTAGACATCCTTTTCATCTACACCGCCCCGGAGGTCCTGCCTTATGAGGTGATTTATGCCGATATGACCGCCGTCCTCCTGGCGCTTAATTCCTTGAAACAGAACGGTTTACAGGTATAGGGGTGCACCTGGAAGTGCACCGCTATGCTATCAAGTGTTTGACAATGAGTAAGTTAGGTGACAGCGTAAAGAAAGTGCTTATTTTTCCGGCGGTGGTGCTTATCAAGTTCTACCAGGTGTGCATAAGCCCTTTCACGCCGCCTACCTGCCGATTCACCCCCACCTGCTCACAGTACGCCCTGGAGGCGTTCCGGAAGCACGGCCCTTTCAAAGGGCTCTACCTGAGTGTAAGAAGAATCCTCCGCTGCCATCCTTGGGGTGGAAGCGGTTATGACCCAGTTCCTTAGCCATATGCCCCAAAAAGAGAAAGTAGAAAAGATGTTCAATGACATTGCGCCGTCCTACGACAGGCTCAATCACCTGATGTCACTGGGCATAGACAACTTGTGGCGCAAAAAAGCGCTGAAAGAGATTGTGGATGGCTCAGAGCAGCAGATCCTGGATGTGGCGTGCGGTACCGGAGACTCTACCATAGCCATTGCAAAGGCGGCGGGTTCCGGAAGCCGCGTCACCGGCATAGACATATCGGCCGGAATGATGGAGCCCCTGATGCGGAAAGCCGCCCGCGAAGGCGTCCACGACCGCATCAAACTTAAGGTGGCCGATGCCCTTGAAATGCCGTTCCAGGACGGGACTTTCCATCGAGTCACCTGCGCGTTCGGCATAAGAAACTTTGAAGACAAGGCCAAGGGCCTCCAGGAGTTCCGCCGTGTGCTGAAGCCCGGCGGGCGTGCCGTGATTCTTGAGCTGGGCGTTCCCCAAAAACCTTTCCTCAGGAAACTCTACGACCTCTATTTCATGCACATACTTCCACTAATCGGAGGGATGGTGTCCGGAAACAAGGAGGCTTACCGCTACCTTCCGGCATCAGTCCATGCATTTCCGCCCCCGGAGAAGTTTTGCGCCATGATGGAAGAGGCCGGTTTCACCTCTGTTCGTCACCGCAGTTACACCGCTGGTCTCTGCAGGCTTTTCACAGGTGAAAAATAATTACTATCTTTGTCTTCCGTATGACTAAAACCGATATCACCATTCTTCCCGTACAAGGGAAGAAGATGCTCAAGGAATTCATTGAATTCCCTTTGAAGCTTTACAAGGGCTCAGACAAATGGGTTCCCGCGTTTGAAGACGACGAATACAAGTCCCTTGGCCCCCAGAACCCCTCCCTGGAGTTCTGCGACCGTGAACTTTATCTGGCCTATAAGGACGGAGAGGTTGCAGGCCGCGTAGCCGCCATCATCAATCACAATGCCAACAAGAAGTGGCAGGAGAATTCCGTCCGCTTCGGCTGGATAGATTTCATCGAGGACTTCGACGTGTGCAAGGCCCTCATTGACGCCGTGATTGAATGGGGCAAGGCAAGGGGCGCAACCAGAATCAAAGGCCCCCTGGGCTTTACTGATATGGACCGTGAGGGCCTCCTTGTGGAAGGCTTCGAGAACGAGAGCCCCTTCACCGTCATCTACAACTATCCCTATTATCCTGAATACCTGGAGCGTCTTGGCTTCACCAAGGATGTGGACTGGACCCAGAGGGTGATGGACATCCCTTCGGAACTCCCTCCTATGTTCGCTTTTGCCGATAAGATCTCAAAGCGTTTCGGCATCCGCATCTACACCGCCAGCACTCTCCGTAAGATGGCAAAGCGCGGCCGTGAGATGTTCCACGTGCTCAACGAGGCATTTGCAGGCCTTTACGAGTACACAAACTCACCCAGGAGCAGATAGACGGCTATGTGAACCAGTATGTTCCCGTGCTCAACAAGGACCTTGTGGCCTTTGTTGTCAACGAGAAAGATGAACTTGTTGGCTT
>JAFSPR010000039.1 GCA_017451395.1 Bacteroidales bacterium | reverse complement strand
GCCGCGGTTATAGCGGTGAGGAACCACCTCTTCCCATTCCGAACAGAGAAGTTAAGCTCACCATCGCCGATGGTACTGCCCCACCAGGTGGGAGAGTAGGTAGCTGCGGTTTTTCGAAGGCCTTGACATCGAAAGATGCCAAGGCCTTTTTGTTTGTCGTTTCACCCGGACTATGTATCCTATGGCTGGGATCTGGACCCCAAGGGCACGGCCTAATCAGTGAATTTAAAGACAGGTTGCTGTGAAAGCATCTGTCTTTCTTTTTCGAATCTGTCCCGGGCAGTGGAGAATTTTTGGTCCAGGCAGCGGAATCCATTGGCAATCCAGAGCTCAAAGAGACGGTTTTGAAGCTGATAGCTGGCTTTCCCGATTTTTTCAATGGCATTGATGTTTTCATCCGACAAGTAAGCAATAGCGTTTTGTATGGAGGAAGCGTTATCCATTTTATATTTCCGGATAAATGATGTAGACGTGACGGATGTTGCAATCCCTTCCAGCGCAATGGCATAGAGCATATTGCGGTTTTTGATTTTTTCTATTCTGTCCATTCGCTCCCTGAAATCGTTGTCCCACATTGCCATCAGCCGTTTCACGGCGTCTTTGACATCGTCAATGCCGGCTGTTTTTCCGGATGCGAGTTGTTGGAAAACTTCTTTCATGACTTCCTGTATGTCGTATGTCCTTCCGGAAAAAAGGGCATATGCCATGGCTATGGCTTCATCACTGATATCTTTCCTGTATTGCTGGAAAAGCCTCTTGGCAAAAGAGGTATAGGACTCTTCTGAAATGATGTCCAAGTTCATTGAAGACGCACTACGGTAGAATGGCTCTTTCGGATGTTCAAACATATGGTTAAGCATATGTCGTGAGCTTCCGGAAAAAATGAAGCGCGTATTGGTCATACGCTGGATATAGGAACGAAGCTCTGCCGTAATGTCCTCCGGATACTCTTTCACCTTTTGAAACTCATCAAAGACAACCAGGTTGGGCTTCTTGGTCTTTTCCAGAAATTTGAACATCTCAGAGAGGGTAAAATTCACACCATTGGAAGGTGATAGTCCAAGCCGAAAGGCACTTAATTCGCCTCCGGCCGATAAGTTTGCTTGTAGATACAGACGCTGAAAAAGCCTCTCAACTTGTTTTCTCCCCCGTTCAGAGCGGGCAAAGCCGGCTTCTAGAAAAGCATTCATGAACTCCTTTACCAGGTCATCCATATTCTTTGTCCCGTAGATGTCGACATAAAGGGTGTTATAAGCATCCTTAACCTCTTTCTGCTGAAAAACGTGCATGATGAGGCTGGATTTCCCCACTCTTCTGGGTGCTTTAATGACTATATTATTACCGTTATTGAGTTTGCTTATGATGTCTTTTGTCTCCATTTCACGGTCACAGAAATACCTGTCTGGCATGCTGATTCCTGTGTAGAACGGGTTGTTGGGTGTGTGCTCTTTTGACATTGGCGGAAGTTTTTTGACAAAGATAGTTATTTTTATTAAAATTCCAATTATTAAAAAATCAATAATCTAATTTTTAATAAAAATATACTCGTGAAGCCTCTGTCATTTCGAGCGAAGCCCGGAGGGCGAAGTCGAGAAATCTCATAAAAAAGCGTATCTTTGCAAATTGTATGAAAGCCGACAACACAACCATATGGAACGAGGCCTCAAAGGCCGGGCTGCTTTTCGGGGCGGTTTCCGTTGCATGCCTGGGCCTGAAGGAACTGTCGGCCCTAAGCGGCAGCGCTTTCCTTGTGCAGGCGGCGGCCATAATCCTGTGGGTGGTGGAATTTTTCGGTTGCATCCTTATCATGAAAAACATCATGCTCCGCTTCCGCGACAAATATGAAGGCGTGAAGATGGAGGATACCTACAAACTGGGCCGAAGGGCGGCGCTGCTTTCCGGCCTTATCCTGGCTTCGGCCCAGGCTTTCATTATCATGAAAATGCCTGCGGAAACCATGGACGAATTCGTGAACCAGATGATGTCCACTGCGCAGCTTCTTCCCACAGACCGTGACGCCGTGGACGCAGCCCTTGCCAACCTCCCGGTACTCACATTCATTTTCCAGTGGCTGTACTGCTACCTTTACGGCAGCGTGCTTGCATCCGTAATGTCCCGTTATATTTTCCTCCAGAAACTCTTCGGCGGCGGTTTCCCTCCCAAAGAAGATGACAACAATCCTGAGCAGCAATAAGTTATGGACCTTTCTATAATCATACCCCTTTACAATGAGGCCGATTCCCTCCCGGAACTGAAGGCCTGGATAGAGAAGGCGCTTGAAGGCTTCACATATGAGATTATCTTTGTGGACGACGGGTCCACGGATGACTCATGGAAGGTGATTTCGTCATTCCCGGCAGGGACCGGGAATCCCGTCCGTGGCATCCGGTTCCGCCGCAACTACGGAAAATCGGCCGCCCTGTATGAGGGCTTTGCCGCCGCGGAAGGGGACATTGTGGTCACGATGGATGCCGATCTTCAGGATTCCCCTGAGGAAATCCCTGAGATGGTGCGTATGATCCGTGAAGAGGGGTATGACCTTGTTTCAGGCTGGAAGAAAAAGCGTAAGGACAACGCCCTTACCAAGAACCTCCCGTCCAAACTCTATAACTGGACTGCCCGTAAGGTTACCGGCATCAAACTCCACGATATGAACTGCGGCCTCAAGGCCTACCGCAAGGAGGTTGTAAAGAATATAGAGGTATACGGTGAAATGCACCGCTACATCCCTTATCTGGCAAAGAACGCCGGGTTTACAAGGATTGGGGAGAAGCCCGTCCATCACCAGAAACGAAAGTACGGCAAGTCCAAATTCGGTATGAGCCGCTTTGTGAACGGCCTCCTGGACCTTATGAGCCTTTGGTTCCTGTCACGCTTCGGGGGTAAGCCCATGCACTTTTTCGGCACCAGCGGCATCCTGATGTTCCTGGTGGGCTTTGTGATGACAGTTTGGATCATCGCCGCCAAACTCTATCACCAGGCTGCAGGCCTTAAGTTCCGCGCCGTCACGGATCAGCCCCTTTTCTACCTTGCCCTTGTTGCCGTCATCCTTGGCGTAATGCTCTTCCTAGCCGGCTTCCTTGGTGAAATGGTCTCCCGCAGTTCCACCGAGCGCAACAATTACCAGATTAGAGACAGGATATAAGCCAAAAAATTAGTATCTTTGCAGACTATAACAAAAACAGAGATTATGATCAACATTAAGTTCCCGGATGGAAGTGTCCGTCAGTATGAGGCTGGCGTGACCGGTTATGACGTGGCAATGTCAATCAGCCCGCGTCTTGCAGAGCAGGTTCTGGCAGTGAATATAAAGCGCCCGGATGAGCCGGAGACATCCCGCGGAACAACCATAGACGTGATGCGTCCCATAACTGAGGACGTGGAGATCCGCCTCCTCAAGTGGGAAGACGACGAAGCCAAGAAAGTGTTCTGGCACTCATCGTCCCACCTGATGGCCGAAGCCCTGGAGGCCCTTTTCCCGGGCGTGAAGTTCGGTATCGGCCCCGCAATTGAAAACGGCTTCTACTACGATGTAGATATGAACGGCCGCACCCTCACCGATGCAGACTTCAAGGCCATCGAGAACAAGATGCTGGAACTTGCACGCGGCAAGGAAGACTTCCGCCGCATAGAGGTTTCCAAGGCCGATGCAATGAAGTACTTCACGGAAAAGGGTGACCAGTACAAGCAGGAACTCATCTCCGAACTTGAGGACGGCACCATCACCTATTACACCAACGGTCATTTCACAGACCTCTGCCGCGGTCCTCACCTCCGCAACACCGAGGTGATCAAGGCCGTCAAGGTGCTCTCTCTTGCAGGCGCATACTGGAGGGGAGACGAAACCCGCCAGCAACTCACCCGTATCTACGGCATCACCTTCCCCAAGGCCAGCATGCTTACCGAGTACCTCCAGGTTCTGGAGGAGGCCAAGAAGCGTGACCACCGCAAGATCGGAAAGGAGATGGAACTCTTCACCTTCTCACAGAGGGTTGGCGCAGGCCTTCCCCTGTGGCTGCCCCGCGGCGCGGCTCTCCGCAACACCCTTCAGTCCTTCCTTGCAAAGAAGCAGGCAGAATACGGTTACCTTCCCGTGGTAACTCCTCATATCGGCGCCAAGGAACTCTACGTAACTTCCGGCCACTACGCCAAGTACGGAAAGGATTCCTTCCAGCCCATCCACACCCCTCAGGAAGGGGAGGAGTATCTCCTGAAGCCCATGAACTGCCCTCACCACTGCGAGATTTTCCGCAGCGCCCCGCGCTCTTACCGTGACCTTCCCCTGCGCTTTGCAGAGTTCGGTACGGTGTACCGCTATGAGCAGTCAGGTGAACTCCACGGCCTTACCCGCGTTCGTTCCTTCACCCAGGACGACGCCCACCTTTTCTGCCGTCAGGACCAGCTCCAGGAAGAGTTTGAAAAGGTCATAGACCTCATCCTCTACGTGTTCAAGACCCTGAAGTTTGATAAGTTCACCGCCCAGGTTTCACTCCGTGATCCCAAGAACCCTTCAAAGTATATCGGCTCTGAGGAAAACTGGAACAAGGCGGAGCAGGGTATCATCGACGCCGCCAAGAAGAAGGGCCTTCCTTACGTTGTGGAAACCGGTGAGGCAGCCTTCTACGGCCCCAAACTTGACTTCATGGTGAAGGACGCCATCGGCCGCAGCTGGCAGCTTGGAACCATCCAGGTGGACTACAACCTCCCTGAGCGCTTTGAACTTGAGTACGTTGATTCCGACGGCTCCCGCAAGAGGCCTGTCATGATTCACCGCGCACCCTTCGGTTCACTGGAGCGCTTTGTCGCAGTCCTGCTTGAGCACACCGCCGGTCATCTGCCGCTTTGGCTGCACCCGGATCAGGTTAAAGTGCTGCCCGTGAGCGAAAAATATGCAGATTATGCAAAAAAAGTTGCGAATCTCCTAAATAATTCCGAAATTCGCGCCTCTATTGACGACAGGAACGAGACACTGGGTAAGAGGATCCGTGAAACGTCCCTTATGAGAGTGCCGCTTCTTGTCATCGTAGGAGAAAAAGAACAGGCAGAGGAATCTGTATCTGTACGCCGTGGAGCTGAGGACCAGGGTTCCATGAGCGTGCCTCAGTTTGTGGAATATGTCCGCAAGGCTGTGGCAGAAGAACTGGCCCAGTAAGTTTAACTTTTAAAGGAGCATAACTATCGCTACGCCTTTCAAACCCAGGCCCTCGGGTCTGAAGAAAAAGCCCCAGCAGCAGCAGGGGGGTAATTCCAAGGACGAATTCGCCCTCAGGATTAACCGTGAAATAACCGCATCCCAGGTGCGTCTGGTGGGTGACAATATCCCTGAGCAGGGTATCTATCCCTTCACCAAGGCACTTGCACTGGCCCAGGAACTGGAACTGGACCTGGTAGAGATCAGCGCCAAGGCAGACCCTCCCGTATGCAAGATTCTGGATTACCAGAAATACCTGTATCAGCAGCGTAAGCGCGCCAAGGAGATGAAGGCCAACGCAGCCAAGATAGTTATCAAAGAAATACGTTTCGGCCCCAACACGGATGAGCATGATTTCCAGTTCAAGCTCAAACACGCCCAGGAGTTCCTCCAGGAAGGCTCAAAGGTGAAGGCATCAATCTTCTTCCGCGGTCGTTCCATCCAGTTCGCAGAGCAGGGAGAAAAACAGCTTCTCCGTTTTGCAGTGGAACTTGAAGAATACGGACGCCCGGAGAGTATGCCCACCCTGGAAGGCAAGCGTATGACAATGATGCTCGCTCCTATTAAAAAGAAATAAGGCAGAGATTGCCGATGAAACTCGGCAATGACGCTTTAATGTATAATTAATAATTGTTTAACACAATGGCAAAGCTTAAAACCAACTCCGGTGCCAAAAAGCGCTTTACGCTTACCGGATCGGGAAAGATCAAGAGGAAGCACGCTTATCACAGCCACATCCTCACCAAGAAGACCAAG
>JAFSPR010000038.1 GCA_017451395.1 Bacteroidales bacterium | reverse complement strand
GTTTTGCCGGTTCCGGAAAGGCCGAAGAAGATGGCGGTGTTTTCACCGTTCATATCGGTGTTTGCGGAGCAGTGCATGGCAGCGATGCCCTTGAGGGGAAGATAGTAGTTCATCATTGAGAACATACCCTTCTTCATCTCACCGCCGTACCAGGTGTTGAGGATAACCTGCTCGCGGGAAGTCACGTTGAAGGCAACGCAGGTGCTGCTGCGAAGGCCAAGTTCCTCATAATTCTTCACCTCTGCCTTGGAAGCGCAATAGACCACGAAATCCGGCTCCTGGTCAAACTCCTTCTGGTTCTTGGGACGGATGAACATATTGGTCACGAAGTGGGCCTGCCAGGCAACCTCCATAATGAAGCGAACCTTCATACGGGTGTCTGCGTGAGTGCCGCAGAAGCCGTCAACTACAAAGAGGCGCTTGCCGCTGAGCTGCTGGATGGCGAGTTTCTTGACTTCCTTCCATACCTTTACGGACATCTTGTGGTTGTCGTTGGGATAACCCTCGGTGGTCCACCAGATTTCACCGGGCTTGCCTTCCTTGGTGGTGTTGTCGTAGACAATGTACTTGTCTTTGGGGGAACGGCCGGTATAGACGCCTGTCATAACGTTGATGGCGCCAAGTTCAGTTACCTGACCCTTGTCAAAACCCTCAAGGCCGGGCTTTGTTTCCTCATTGTAAAGAACCTCGTACGTGGGGTTGTAAAGGATTTCCTTAACGCCCTTGATGCCGTACTTCTTGAGATCGATGTTTGCCATAATGACTTATATAATTAGATTTTAAATTCCAGTCTACAAATTTACCTATTTTACCTTACTTTTCCAAACGGGATTTTATCCTTTTTCTGAGCCCCGGAGAAAGTGAAAGATTTTCAAGGGAATCGGCCATATCCAGCCATTTTGCAGCCATCTCGTAGTCCTCAAGAAGGTAGAATGCCATAGCGATATTGTAGGATGCGGCAGCCCTTTTGAGGGCGCTTCCGCCCTTTACGAACTGGCTCCAGACATCTATAGCCTTCCCGAACTTGTTCTCATAGGCAAGTTTCAGGGCCTTCTCCCAGGTTGAGGAGGAGAAGTCGTCAAAATAGTACAGGCTGAAACTCTCCGTCTTCCAGGTGGAAAGGAAGCGGGTGGCAATGCGGCCGCCCACTTTGTCCGCTTCGTCGGAAAGGTCAGATGCCGCATCCTTTGGCGTAAGGAAGGCGCTGCCCTTGAAGCGGTGCACCTTGTCTTCGCCCATACTGTCGTAGACGCTGAGATTGGTCTTGAGAGGCAGGCGCGCCTTTTCGTCGGGCATTCCTATGGCCGATGACATAAGGAACACTACATCGGCCTCGGTATCCATAACGAGGGAGCGCATAAGGTCAAGGGAAACGGAATCGGCCGCCGGGACGCGGTACATCTGCACCACTTCATCTCCGCCGAAGTAATCCTGCTCCAGCACGCGGGCCATCGCCGACGCCGCGTTGCGGTCGAAGGTTGAATCGGGGGTTTCCATAGTCACTATGGCCATCGACTTCCGGGCAAGGTCAAGCCCTGACTGTGACGGCTGGCGCACGTCAAGGACAAGCGAATACACCTGCGGGGAGCAGGAGGAGAATATCGCTAAAAGCGCCAGAAGCGGGAAAAGGAGTTTTTTCATATTATTTCCGCAATTAAATCATATTCGTCGGCACCGGTTATCCTGACGTTGAAGAAGGTCCCCACAAGGGAGGCCGCATCAATGCCGGACGGAGCCTTGACAAGGATTTCCCCGTCAACCTCCGGGCTCTCAAACTCCGAACGGCATACAAGGGTGCCGTCCTGAAGGGAGTCTGCCAGCACTTTTTCATCCGTGCCGATTCTTGACTGATTGTATGCAAGAGAAATGCCACGCTGGGCTTCCATAAGGGCGTCCAGGCGTTTTTTCTTTGTGGAAGGGCGTACGGAATCAGGAAGATTCTCCGCCCCGAAGGTTCCTTCCTCCTCAGAGTATGTGAAGGCGCCAAGCCTTTGGAAACGGGCATCCTTGACAAACTTGAGGAGTTCATTGAATTCACGGGTACCTTCTCCGGGGTGGCCCACTATCATTGTAGTTCGGAGGACTACTCCGGGCACGCGTTCTCTCATCCTCTTGATGAGGGCCTTTGTCCAGGCGCCGTCCACCCCCCTGTGCATTGCCGCAAGAACCTTGTCTGAGATATGCTGGAGCGGTATATCCATATACCGGCACACCTTGGGATTGGTAGCCATTTCATCCAGAACATCCTCCGGGAAATCCGCGGGATATGAGTAATGGATCCGGAGCCACTCTATGCCATCTACCTTTGAAAGTTCCCGTAAAAGACGGGCCAGGGAGCGCTTGCCGTAAATGTCCAGGCCGTAGTAGGTGGTGTCCTGGGCAATGATCACAAGTTCCCTGATACCCTGGGAGGCCAGTTCACGGGCCTCCGCCACCAGTGTTTCAATGGGGACGGACCTGTGAGGGCCTCGGATGAAAGGGATGGTGCAGTAGGAGCAGCGCCTGTTGCAGCCCTCGGAAATCTTGAAGAAGGCGTAGGGCCTTCCCGGGGCTGTAAGTATGCGTTTATGGGCCGATTCCACCGATGGCTTGCAGCCAAGGGCCGTCACCAGTGAATCCAGTTCACGGGCGCCGAACCATCCGTCCACCTCCGGGATAAGGTCAGGAAGTTCAGAGGAATACCGCTGGGACAGGCAGCCAAAGACAAGGAGACGGCCTATAAGGCCTTCCTGCTTCTTCTGGGCGGCCTCCAGGATTACCTGGATGGACTGCTCCTTGGCGTCCCCTATGAAGCCGCAGGTGTTGATGGCCTCAACGTCCACGGCGCGGGGATCGTCCTCAGGAACTATCTCATAGGAACCCCGTACCTGATACAGAAGGTGCTCAGTGTCTACGGTGTTCTTGGAACAGCCCAGAGTTATGACCCGGAGGGTCTGCATTAGGCCTCCTCGTTCTTTGCGGCCTCGGCCTCACGTTCTTCGTCGGTGAGGAAGTCAAATGAGGCGTACTTGGAAAGGATGTTGTACCATTCGGCCACCTTCTTCATGTGAGACACGTAGAAGCGGTCACGGTCATAGTCCGGGAGGGCTTTCTCAAAGAGAGCCTTGAAATCGGCTTCGGGAGCCTTAGGAGCGGGAGCCTCAGCGTCCCCCAGGACCTCCTTCATCTTGAGGAGAACCTCCTGGAGTTTAATCTCCTCCTCAGTGGTGTAGATGGAGATGTCGGCAAGGGAAGTGATACCGGCCGATGCGCTCACATTGAGGCGCTTCCCCGTGTCAAGAGCCTCTACGATTGCACCCTGGCGGGACTGCGCGATATAGTTGAAAAGGCCGTGCTGACCACGGACGGAAAGGATTTTTGCAAGATCTGTTTTCATATTTTGACTTATTTGTTTTCTAACTTACAAATATAACTATTTTTGCCGAAAAAGACACGGCTTACCCGGCGGGAAAGGCTCTGGAGGGTACCGTCGTTGTGAATGACGGCATCGGCCTTTGAAAGGTCCAGGGACTGGGAGGCCATACGGCGGCGGGCGTCTTCCTCAGAGAGGCCTCTTTCGATGAGGCGGGAAAAGCGCACTTCATCCGGCGCCGTCACCGCCACCACATAATCTGCAATGCCGTCAAAGATGGGTTTGGAGAGGATTATGGCCGATTCCAGCACTACAAATGGGGCATCTTTCTGGGCGTCACGCCAGGCCTCGAAATCGGCCTTGACAAGTGGATAGACTATGGCCTCAAGTTTTTCCCTTGCGCCGGCATCTGAAAAGATGACCTTTGCAAGGCCGGAAAACAGCACGCCCAATTCCGCCTCAATTCTATCTTTCAGCCCCGGCACGGTGTCATAGAGCGCCTTTGTGCGGGAGTCAGAGTCATATACAGGAATGCCCCTCTTTGAAAGAAGGGCGCATACAGCGGACTTTCCGCTGCCTATCATACCTGTGACAATTACGGTGAGCATCCCCTACTTCACCTCCACGCAGTCAAAAACCTCGGGATCCACCTGGTACTCCAGCACCCCGGAAGGCAGCCTCAGGATGCGGGGAGCGCATCGGCCGCTGAGGGAAGCGCTGAAATCGCGGTAATCCACATACAGTTTGAAAGAGGACAGCGGGTCCTTCTTAAGCGGGAAGGCGCAGCGCATCACAACTGACGCCGTGGGAGGAAAAACCTGAAGCTGGTGCCCCGCAGGCAAGTTCCAGACCTCTACGGGAACCGTGGTGCGGAGTTCCACATAACGTGAAACCGGGACCTCGTAACTCACCTCCGTCTTGGACATCCTCACGCCCGGAATCTCCTCCAGTTTGAGGATGCCGTGCTGGGAAGTATGAAGGTCCGTCATCACAAGACGGGCCGATGAAACCTTCTCGATGCCATCCAGGATATCGGCCTGGGCATACACCGTGACGGAGTCCGGGGTGAAGCGGAAAGGGGCTCCCAGCATATACTGGGAACGGCAGTGAAGCGAGTGCGGCACCTCCACTGGCACCTTCTTGTTCATTTCCCGGGGAAACACGAAACTGAGGGTGTCGGTTATGAAGGCCTCAACGGCAGTGCCTTCCCCGAAGAACTGGCTTATGTAGTTGTTCTTGGCGCCGCCTATTACGCTGAAAGTCTCAGGACCGGTGCGGCGGAGATCTCCTCTGTCGAAGGCAACCGTCACCACCTTCTTCTCCTTGCGGCTGTGCTCCCTCACAAGGCGGAAGCCGTCAGTGCGGCAGCGTGCGCTTACCACAACGGTATTGGCCGATGTTCCCCTGTGGCCGTCGATATTGCATTCGGCCACGACAGGGACACTTATGGTTCCGGTATAGACATTGGAGAGCTGGGACAGGAACCAGATAAGGCCCGCAATGAGAACGGAGGCGGCCAGGATGACCCACTCCCTTCCCAGGGCTTTCTTATGCCTGCCTATTCTCTCCCTGAGGGACATTGCCTAAGGCTACTTCTGAACCTCTGAATAGTCCTTCTGGAGGCCCTGCTTGTCCACGCGGAGTTTGACGTCTCCGTCCACCTTGAGGAGGGCGGTTTTCTCATTCACCTCCACAATCTCTCCGTAGATGCCGCCGACGGTGACAACCTTGTCACCCTTCTTGAGGGAGTTGCGGAACTCCTGGAGTTCCTTCTGCTGCTTGCGCTGGGGACGGATCATAAAGAGCCACATCACAAGGATGATGGCGGCGAACATGATGATTGTGGGAAGGGCGCTGCCCTGCTGGGGCTGCGCTGCCTGAAGTGCGACAAAAAGTGTGTTCATTATTATTAGATGTTGTTTTTGACTATGATCCCCTCCGCTTCACGCTGCTTGATGAGACGGTCAAGTATGCCGTTCACGAAGCCGCGGCTCTTGGGGGTGGAGTAATACTTGGAGATTTCAACGTATTCGTTGATGGTTACCTTCACGGGGATGTCCGGGAAAGCCTCGGCTTCCGCAAGGCCCATTGCTATGAGAACAATGTCCGTGGTGTAGAGACGGTCCTGGTCCCATTTGGAGACGGAGCCCGCTATGAAGCTGTTATACTCCTGGAAACGGCCGTAGGCGGTGGTGAGAAGCCTTTTTACGAATTCAGCGTCACTGCTTGCCTCCCTGCCCTGGGCAATGAGGATGTCGCTCTGGTAGAGCGGAGGAAAACTCCACCTTCCAAGGCGGCCTATCTCATCCAGGGAGCGGATGCACGTTCCAAGGGCGTAGGCAAGGTCATCGGCCCAGTGGATGGAAGCATCCTCAAGGATGGCCTCAAGAGAAGGGTCATCCTCGAACTCTTCCTCGAAGACGCACTTCCAGAGAGCGGCGTCCTCCTTTATGGAAGAAGTCTCCGATGCCATATAATCAAGGAAATACTGACGTGACCTGACGCGATTGTAAAGATCCGAGAGGAAGGCGTCCTGCTGGGCCCAGGACATCTTTTTCTTTTCAGTGAGCCTCAGAAAGTCAGGGTCTCCCTCCAGAAGGGCCGATACACCGTTACGGACGAACTTCATATTGGGATTGAGGTCCTCCTCTGTGGGATTGAACTTGCCCTTTGCGGCCTCTATGCGGCGCTGCGCAACCTGCGTGATGGCAGGAATGATGAGCAGCATATACAGATACAAGTCCCTGGTGGCTTCCTCAGATGTCTCAAGGCTCCCCAGCGCTTCCTTCAGCGTAAGGGCAGGATTCTCTGCATAGGAATACAGCACCTTGAAGGCCTTGATACGTAAGATTCGTCTGTTAAGCATATGTCAAATAATTTCCGCAAAGATAGCGATTTTTAAATAATAATAGTTATATTTGTGCTTACAATCTTTTAAAAACAGACAAGAGAGATGTACAGTGAAGATTTTGAAAGGTCACGTGACCGGGAGCGGGGCTCTGAGGACGTTTACTCAAAGCCTGTGAGGGCAGGTAAGCGCACCTATTTCTTTGATGTCAAAAGCACCAAAGGCAACAACGACTACTATCTTACCATAACGGAGAGCAAGCGCCGCACTGAGCGTGACGGCTCTTTCGTGTATGACAAGCACAAGATATTCCTTTATAAGGAAGACTTCGAGAAATTCTCCGAGGGCCTGCAGGAGGCCGTGCAGTACATTATGCACAACCTCCTCCACGACCAACCCATCCGTCAGTACCCCTCCCGGGAGGAGCAGGACGGTGGTGAGGAGACTGAGTTTTAAACCTTAACCCGGCACATATTGCGCCGGGTTTTTTGAACCTTTGTCTTAACTATGCTGCTCAAAAACGTACTCTGGGAAGACTCCCGGGCCGATATCCTCATTCAGGGCAACCTCATCGCCAAGGTGAGCAGGGACCCTCTGGAAATACCTTCCACGGAAGAAGTTATTGACTGCAGCGGAAAGGCTGTGATTCCGGGTTTTGTGAACGCCCACACCCACGCCGCAATGATAATGCTGCGCGGAATCAACGAAGACCTCACGCTTTACCAGTGGCTTGACAAAGTGTGGGCTTCGGAAGCAAAGATGGACGGAGAGTTCATCTACTGGGGCACCAAGGCGGCCTGCCTTGAGATGATAAAGAGCGGCACCACCACTTTCAACGACCAGTACTGGTTCCCCTCCCACGCCCGTAAGGCCGCCGTGGAAATGGGCCTTCGGCCTGCCGTTTCCTTCATCTTCCTGGATTCCCAGGACCCAAAGATGGCGGCAATGCAGCGCATAGCCTGCCAGAAACTCTACGAGAAATCCCTGGACTGGGGTCAGAAGTCCATTTTCACAATCTCCATCCATTCCGTCTACACGGTAACGGAGGAGAATATCCTCTGGGCGGCGGATTTCGCCCGTGACCGCGGCCTCCGCATCCATATGCACCTTGCGGAAACCGCCCAGGAAGACCAGGACTGCCGGAGGCTCCACAAGGGACTCTCCCCCACCGAGTATTTTGACGCTCTGGGGATTTTCGGCCCTGACGTAATTGCGGCGCACTGCCTTTTCCTTTCCGACAAAGATATTGAGATCCTTGGAGACCACAAGGTGAGTTGCGTCCACAACATAAACTCCAACCTCAAACTTGCTTCCGGCTATCAGTTCCGCTTCAAGGAACTTCAGGAAGCCGGCGCCAACGTATGCCTGGGCACTGACGGAGCGGCATCTTCAAACACCGTGGATATACTTGAGCATATGAAAAACAGCGCTATGGTCCAGAAGGCCTGGAGAAGGGATCCCGCCGCGCTTCCCCTTTATGACCTTCTTGCAAGCGCCACCTCAAACGGGGCAAAGGCCCTTGGCATCAACACAGGTGAAATCAAGGAGGGGATGCTGGCCGACCTATCCCTCGTGGACCTTGGCGGCACGGAGTTCATCTCCCCCGCCCCCACCCTCGCAAACCTTGTGTACGCCGCCCACAGCGATGTGATAACGGACGTAATGGCAGGCGGAAAATGGATTATGAGAAACCGCAAGGTGAAGGATGAGAAGGAAATAATCCGTGAGGCAAGGAAAGTTCTGAAGCAAATCTAACCACATAATATGAATCCCAAAATTCAAAAGATAAAGGATATTGTCTCCGTGCTGGAAACCCGGCTCTGGGGCTTCACTCCGGAAATAGGCATAGTCCTCGGGAGCGGCCTTGGGTCCCTTGCCAATTCCATTGAAAACCCCGTCACGGTGCCTTACAAGGATCTTCCGGGCTTCCCGGTGTCCACCGCAACGGGCCACAAGGGCAATTACATCGCCGGCACGCTTTCCGGAAAGAAGGTCATCGCAATGCAGGGCCGCATCCACTACTATGAGGGCTACGGTATGGATATGGTGGTGCTCCCCATCCGCGTAATGCTGATGATGGGAATCAAGTACCTTTTCGTTTCCAATGCCGCAGGCGGCACCAACCTTGGCTTCCACGTGGGGGACCTTATGATCATAAAGGACCACATCAACCTCCTGCCAAACCCTCTTATCGGCCCCAATTTCGATGAAATCGGACCGCGTTTCCCCGATATGACGCGTCCCTATGACCCCGGCCTCATAAGGCTGGCGGAAAGCCTTGCCGCAGAACTTGGGATAAAACTCCAGAAAGGCGTTTACGTGGGCG
This sequence comes from Bacteroidales bacterium, assembly GCA_017451395.1. Lineage (GTDB taxonomy): Bacteria > Bacteroidota > Bacteroidia > Bacteroidales > UBA932 > Cryptobacteroides. The sequence goes on along the minus strand of JAFSPR010000038.1, from coordinate 24,646 downwards.
GCACGGGGCCTTCCTATGAGACCCCCGCAGAGTACAAGTATTTCCGTCTCATAGGCGGAGACGCCGTTGGTATGAGCACCATCCCTGAGGTCATCGTGGCCCGCCACGCCGGAATCCCGGTCTTCGGAATCTCCGTCATCACCAACGAGGCCCACGACGACTACGCCCCCGATTACGTCAACGACGGTCAGGACGTAGTGGACGCTGCAAACGCTGCGGCGGCCAGGATGACGCTGCTCATCGGAAAAATGATTGAAAAAATCTAAACCAGAACACACATATGACATACCTTGAAACAATATATGCAGGGACGGATTATGTCCGCGAAAAACTGGGGGACCTTCGTCCCTCAACGGGCATAATCCTCGGAAGCGGCCTTGGAAAACTTGCCGATGAAATAGAAAACCCCATAGAGATCCCCTACGGCTCCATTCCTGGATTCCCGGTTTCAACTGCTATCGGCCATAAGGGCAGCTTCATTGTGGGCACCCTTTCCGGAAAAACGGTCATCGCCATGCAGGGCCGCATCCACTACTATGAGGGCTACGGCACTGCTATGGCAACCCTTCCCGTCCGCGTGATGATACTCCTTGGCATCCGGAGGCTCTTCGTTTCCAATGCGGCCGGCGGCACCAACTTCGGGTACCACGTGGGAGACCTTATGATAATTAAGGACCACATCAACCTTATCCCCAATCCCCTTATCGGCCCCAATCTCTCTGAATTCGGACCGCGTTTCCCGGATATGACGCGTCCCTATGACCCCGGCCTCATAAGGCTGGCGGAGGAAATTGCCGCAGAGAAGGGAATCGCGCTCCAGAAGGGCGTGTACGTTGCCTGCAGCGGACCGTCCTATGAGACACCCGCAGAGTACCGCTACTTCCGCTCAATCGGGGCCGATGCAGTTGGTATGAGCACCACCCCGGAGGTAATTGTGGCGCGCCACAGCAGCATTCCGGTATTTGGGATGTCCGTCATTACGGATGTAGCCCACGCCACTGACGACGATGATTACGTAACCGACGGAGAGGCCATCGTGAAGGCAGCGGATGCCGCAGCGGACAAAATGACCACCCTCATCAAAGAAATGTTGATGCAACTTTAAGATATTTTTTGTATTTTTGCATAATGTAACCGGTTATGCTGGAGAATATTAGAAATAATATAGAACAGCTGATTGCGCGCTATGAGGCTGTGAAGGCGGAAAATGAAAGTCTCCGCCGGGAGTTACAGGCGTGCAAGGATACCGGTTCTGCCCAGAAGGCAAAGATAATGGAACTGGAAGAAGAGGTATCGTCCCTCCTTCTGTCACAAGCATTTAACGCCGCACCCGGTGAGGACGCCAAGGCCCGGCTGGATTCAATTATTAAGGAGATCGACAAATGCATCTCCGCATTGGAGGAATCGTAATGGGCCAGAAGATAACTCTCAAAATAGCCGGCCGTGACTATGGTCTCACGGCACAGTCGGAAGAGCAGGAGGCCACCCTCCGCCGCGCCGCGGATGCAATTAATAGCCGTATGGATGCCTATACACTGAGCCATCCCGGCAACACCGCGCTTGAACTGATGTCCCTTGTAGCGCTCAACGAAACCCTGTTCCGTATGAACGTGCAGAAGGAGATGGAGCAGTTCAAAGAGTCGGAAAAGCAGCTTGACGAAGATCTGGAACGCTATCTCAAAGACATTAAATAAGCCGCCGGCATCGATGGCTGAAATCAACACGTTCGATTGAACCGGGCGCATCTCAGGCCGTGGATGGCGGGCCCTCCCCGAAGGGATACCTGAATCGGCCGGACCCCAAATCTTATCCAATAAGATTTTCTGACTGGATACGGCGGCTTTCTTTCCATATCTATTGCCTGTTTAGCAGCACATAACACACAATATATATGGACCTTATATCTTTAATAATCGGATTTGTAGCCGGTGCCGTAATAGCACTGGCGGCATACATAGTGATAAGGCGCTCCATCCTTAAGGGCAAGCGCGAGGAAATCATTGAAAAAGCGGAAGTGGAGGCGGAGAAAATCAAGAACGAGAGAATCCTCCAGGCCAAGGAGAAGTACCTCTCCCTCAAGAGCGACCACGAAAAAATGGTCAACGAATCCAACGCCCGCATCCACGAAGCCGAAAACCGCGTAAGGCAGAAGGAGAACACCCTCAACCAGAAGATGGGTGAGGCCGATAGAAAAAACCGAGACCTTGATGCCCAGAAGGCTGCCCTGAAGGCCAGGGAGGATGAATACGACCGCCTCCGCGACCAGGCCATCCGCCAGATCGAGGAAGTTGCGGGTATGACCGCCCAGGAGGCCAAGACCCAACTTATGGAGCAGATGAAGGCGGAGGCCCGCACCGAAGCCCAGGCCTACATCAACGACTGCATTGACGAAGCCCGCCTCAATGCAGCAAAGGAAGCCAAGCGTATAGTGATCAACACCATCCAGCGCACCGCTACTGAAACCGCCATTGAGAATGCCGTAACCACGTTCCCCATTGAGAACGACGAAATAAAGGGACGCATCATCGGCCGTGAGGGACGTAATATCCGTGCCCTGGAGGCCGCTACTGGCGTGGAGATCGTGGTGGACGACACCCCGGACGCCATCCTTCTCAGCGCCTTTGACCCTGTGCGCAGGGAAGTTGCCCGCCTTGCCCTCCATCAACTTGTGGTAGACGGCCGCATCCACCCCGCCCGCATCGAGGAAGTGGTTACAAAGGTATCCAAGCAACTTGAGGAAGAGATCCTGGAAACCGGAAAGCGCACATGCATAGACCTTGGAATCCACGGCCTCTCCATGGAACTCGTCCGTCTTATCGGCCGAATGAAATACCGTTCATCCTATGGCCAGAACCTTCTCCAGCACTCCCGCGAGGTAGCAAACATCTGCGCCATCCTGGCAAGTGAACTGGGCCTCAATCCCAAGATTGCAAAGAGGGCGGGTCTCCTGCACGACATAGGAAAGGTTTCGGAGGAGGATCCGGATCTTCCTCACGCCCTCCTTGGTATGAAACTGGCGGAGCAATACAAGGAAAAGCCCGAAATCTGCAATGCAATCGGCGCCCACCACGAGGAAACGGAGATGACTTCCCTCTACGCTCCACTGGTACTGGTTGGAGACGCCATCTCAGGCGCCCGTCCCGGAGCGCGCCGTGAGGTCATCGAGAGTTACATCAAGAGGCTCCGTGGAATGGAGAACCTTGCAGGCGCATATCCCGGCGTCACCAAGGCCTACGCCATCCAGGCCGGCCGCGAACTCCGCGTGATAGTTGGCGCGGAGCAGGTCTCGGACCACGACGCAGAGGTCCTCTCAGGTGAGATTGCAAAGAAGATCCAGGACGAGATGACCTATCCCGGTCAGGTGAAGATCACGGTCATCCGTGAAACCAGGTCAGTTGCTTACGCGAAGTAGTGTCGGCCCGGCTTTGCCCGTGGAGTTAACTCTTTGAATCATAACGACTTACGCAAAATGGGGTGTTCGATTTTGAACACCCCATTTTGCGTATATTACTGATAATCAACTACTTATCTCCACGGCCTCCAAACATCAGTTCCATATCTGAAGCGATTCCGGGGCCTGCAATGTTCTCCGGAATAAACTTCCAGGAGCCTATCACGGAAGGATTGCCTATTACCTCGGGATCAATGGAGCCGTTCTCCATCAGGTAATCGTAAAGGATGTTACGGATTTCAGGATAGCGCGCCACTACGCGGTCTCCAATGTGGTCTGTGTCTATCCCCACTTCCTGCAGGAGGTTTCCGCCGCCGCTTGCGCGGTAGGAGGTCATAGCCACGTTATAAGTGCGCGAAAGGTCAAAGGCGGTGCCGTCGGCCATGGAACTTATACTAATGCGTGAGCCGCGGGGCTTTGTGACATCCACGGTGTAATTGATGCCGGCGGCAGAGTCAAAGTTGTAGGAATGCCCAACGAATGACCATCCCTTCTGCATTGTGCGCGGATTGTCCCTCTGGACTATGTTGAGGACGTGGTCGCCGGGCTTTGACGCGGTGACGATCCAGCGGTCATAGGATGCTTCCAGATACCTCACAATCTCATCTCCTGTCATCTTGACCACGTAAAGTTGGTTCTCGAAGGGGTAGATGGTGAAAAGGTCGTTGAACAACAGGATGCCCGCATTCACGGTGCCGTTGTAAGTGAGGGGCGCGGCAATTGAAATCTCCGCGGGCTCCTGGGTGACGCAGAGCGTATGTATGAGGTTTATGTAGGGATTCATACCTGTGTATGCATCCCGGGTGCGGAGATCAACGTTAAGGACACCCACTTCCTGGAGGGTAAACGCCTTCACGGCCTCATATTCCTTGCGGAAGTGTTCACGCATCACGGGGTCTGCATTCTTAGCCTTGACTGGTATAAGACCCGCCTCATATGATTTGCTGACAACCTTCCGGTCCTTGACACTGAGATGGATCTTACCGCAGGCAAGGAAGCGAGTGTGGCTTCCGGAGTTCATCAGGACTATCGAGTCACGCTTTTCCACAAAAGGACGGTGGTCGTGGCTGCAGATGACAAAATCGGCACCCCTTACGCTGTTCAGTACATCCAAAGCCTCAGCCTCAGGGTTATTGCCGTCTCCTGTGCCGGTAGCGGAATGAACGCCTACCACAACCACGTCAGGATGCTCTATTGCGCGGACATAGTCCACATCCTTTTGCACGCGGGGAGCGATACGTTCAAAGTGCATTCCGCTCCAGAGTTCCTCTCCCAGCCAGGCGTTGATGTTGGCGTTCTGATATCCAAGCACGGCAACCTTGAGACCCCCCTTCTTTACTATTGTATAGAGAGGGAAGTAGGGCTTTCCGTTGTCGTTGCGTACGGCATTGCCGGCAAGAAGAGGTATGCCGTAGGCCTTCATCTCACGGTTTACCCGGTCATAGACACTATGGCCCGTTTCTACGTCGTGGTTACCCCACACCACGGCATCGTAGTCCATATAGTGAAGGAGGCGCGGGAAAAGATGGGGTGAGAGGGTGTCTATATAATTGTAGTAGTATGCGGCGTTGTCACCCTGCAGGCAGTCTCCGGCATCAATGAGAAGGACGTTGTCCTTGCCGTCGGCCTTACGTACGCTGTCTACGTACGTGTTAACGGCAAACAGTGAATTCTTGATACGGCCGCCTACGTAGGTGGAATCAAACCAGGAGCCGTGGACGTCGTTGGTGGAGAGCACCGTGAGGGTGTAGTCTCCGTCCTTGGGACCACGTGCACAGGAGAAAAGCGTAAGGCAGAGAGCCGGGATGATGAGTGAGCGGATTTTCATAAGTTGCTACCTTCTGAATCTTGACATCTGCTGCATAAGGGAGCCGGTGACGGCGCCCTTCATAAGTTTACGGGTGCCCTCGAACTGCTTGAGGAGTTTGTTGACCTCAGGGAGAGATGTGCCGGAGCCGTCGGCAATCCTCTTTCGGCGGGAACCATTTATTGCCTCGGGGTGCTCCCTCTCATAGGGGGTCATTGAAAGGATGATGGCTTCAGTTGCCTTGAAGGCGTCGTCAGGGATATCCACATCCTTCATAGCCTTGTCCATACCGGGAATCATTCCCGCAAGGTCCTTGATGTTGCCCATTTTCTTAACCTGCTGGATCTGCTGGTAGAAATCCCACAGGGTGAACTGGTCCTTTGCAAGTTTCTTCTTGAGGGCGCGGGCCTCTTTTTCATCGTACTGCTCCTGGGCCTTCTCAACAAGGGAAACAACGTCTCCCATACCAAGGATTCTGTCGGCCACGCGTTCAGGATGGAAGACGTCCAGAGCCTCCAGTTTTTCTCCGGAAGAGACAAACTTGATGGGTTTTCCAACCACAGCCTTGATGGAGAGGGCAGCGCCGCCGCGGGTGTCGCCGTCCATCTTGGTGAGGACAACGCCGTCAAAGTCAAGGCGGTCGTTGAATGCCCTGGCGGTTTCCACGGCGTCCTGACCCGTCATTGCATCCACTACAAAGAGGGTTTCAGTAGGGTTCAGGGCCTTATGCAGGGCCGATATCTCATTCATCAGTTCCTCGTCCACGGCAAGGCGGCCGGCGGTATCCACAATCACTACAGGGAAACCTTCGGCCCTGGCCTTCTTCACTGCCTCCTGGGCAATCCTGATGGGATCTTTCTCCCCTTCTATGGTGAAAACCGGGACCTCAATGCTGTCTCCAAGTACCTTTAACTGCTCAATGGCGGCGGGACGGAAGGTGTCGCAGGCGGCAAGGAGGACCTTCATCCCCTTCTTTGACTTGAGGTGGAGGGCCAGTTTGGCGCTGAAGGTGGTTTTACCGGAACCGTTGAGACCGGCAACAAGGACGATGCCGGGATTCCCCTTCACGGAAATCTCCTGGGCCGATGAACCCATAAACTCCGCAAGTTCATCCCTCATTATCTTGACCATCATCTGCTGGGGCTTCACGGCGGTGAGAACGCCCGTGCCGATGGCCTTGTCCTTGACGCGGTTACAGAAATCCTTCGCCACCTTGTAACTTACGTCGGCGTCCAGAAGGGCCTTGCGGATGTCCTTGACGGTTTCCGCTATGTTTATTTCGGTAATTTTTCCTTCTCCCTTGAGGATCTTGAACGACCTCTCAAGTCTTTCCTGCAAATTCTCAAACATACGTACAATTTTAGCCCACAAATATAGCAATTTCTGCGGTCAAATGAAAAAGAAACGTTTCACGTGTTTTTGAGGGTGTTGTTTCACGTGAATCCCAAAAAACATTTCAAAAAGTTTTTACGTTTGAGGGGGTTCAGTTCCGGAAAAGGGCCATACCTTTGGCAAAACGCTTGAGATATGGAAAAACTATTGAAATGGATGGCTATGGTCCCGCTGGCGGCGGGGCTTGCCGCGTGCGACGATTTCGGGAAATTCCCGTCGGCCGACACCCACGGGGAACTCCAGTGGGAGATTGACAGGGAGTCCGTGGCAAAGGCCGGGGCGCAGGTCCCGGACGTCAACGACTTTCTCCTTACCATCACAGACAGCAAGGGCGTCACGCTCTACGAAGGCCCCTATGGGGACTCCCCCGCCAAACTTACCGTTCCGGCAGGGAGTTACACCATCTCCATAGTTTCCGGGGAATTTACCTCCCCAGCCTTCTCGCATCCCGTGTACGGAGACGAGGAAGTGGTGGTAATAAAGGCCGGTGAAAGCGCCTCGGTAATGCTCAACTGTACGCTCCTAAACTGCGGGATAAGGCTGAGGATAGCGCCGAACTTCCTTATCGGTTTCCCGGACGGGGTGCTGTACGTGAAGCAGGAATCGGCAAAACTCATGTACTCATATATGGAGGACAGGATTGCGTATTTCAAGCCCGGGGAGGTTGCCGTGGTGCTCTATAACGAGGGGAAGGAGGAGACTCTTTTCACCCGCACCCTGGAGGCGCGGCAGATCCTTACCGTAAGTATATCGGCCCCGGGTGAGGCCGATGGCGGGGCGTCGTCCATAAGGGTGTCGCTGGACACCAGCAAGACCTGGATTACGGATAACTGGGTGATAGGCGGGGACAATTCCGGCGGAGGCCAGGGCGGCGGGTCCGTTCCCGATGCCTGCTCAGTCGCCGAAGCCCGCGGAAAAATCGGCCAGAAAGACATATGGGTGTACGGCTACATAGTTGGAGGGGACCTCACCACATCGGCCAGCGGAAATGCCAAGACCACGGGAATCACAAAGGCCACGCACTTTGCCATGGCCGACCGCTCCACTATCACTGACAAAACCGCCTGCATAGCCGTGGAACTGCCTGCGGGGAAGGTGCGGGACGCCCTTAACCTGGTTGCCCACCCGGACCTTGTGGGGACACGGGTCTACGTGAAGGGAGAGATTGTGGAGAAGTACTTCGGTACGGTCGGCCTCAAGGGGACCAGCGACTACATCATGAAATGACTAGAATTCCCTGTAGAAGAGGCGGACGAAGTTGGACAATATGATCTCCCGGAGGGTCCTTGAAGAGATCCAGGAGTCCAGGGTCCACTCCTTTGCGCCGGTCAGACGCTCCAGGAAGGCATCCCTGAATCCAAGCGCGGAGTCGCGGTCGAAGATGAAAGTGTTAACCTCGTTGTTGATGGTGAAACTCCTCACGTCAAGGTTAGTGGCACCTACAACGGAAAGATAGTCATCGGCCACCATAGTCTTGGAATGGTTGAACTGGCCGTCGGCCTCTATTATCTTGACGCCGGCCTCCAGGCACTCAGTGTAATAACCGCGGTTGAATGGGCCCAGGATGGGGGTGTCCACGTTTTTTGAGAGCATCACCCTGACGTCCACTCCCCTCAGGGCTGCGGATTTGAGGGCAAGCAGGAAGGATGCCGGAGGCACAAAGTACGGAGTCTGGAAGTAGACGTACTCACGCGCGTTTCCCAGCACCCATTCGTAGGCCATCTGGGTGGTGGGCCAGGGAAAATCGGCCTCATCAGTTACTATCTGTACGGCCTTGCCGCCTTCCAGGGGCCTGACAGGCCGGAAATAGTCTCCAAGAGGCTTATCCACCTTGCCCTTGCAACTTATCCATGTGTCCAGGAAAGATGCCTGGAGGCGGGCTACGGCGGGACCTTCTATCCGGAGGTGGGTGTCGTGCCAGAGATTGAAGTAATTGTCGGAGACATTCATACCGCCGGTATAGCCTATGCGGCCGTCAATCACAACTATCTTTCGGTGCTGCTGGCAGTTCAGTCTCATAATGAAAAGGGGCAGGCCCTGGCTTATGGAGGTGTAGCGCACAACCTCTATCCCGGCCTCTTCCATAGGCCTGAAGAATTTGCGGGGGATGCGCCTTGCCACAAAACTGTTGAGGAGGAACCTCACCTCCACGCCCTGGCGGGCTTTCTCAATGAGAAGGTCCCTCACTTCCCTTCCGGATGCGTCATTGCCAAAGCGGAAGTACTCCAGATGGACTGAATGGCTGGCCGAAGCGATATCCTGCAGAAGGAGTTCCTTCTTGCGGGCGCCTGAAGAAATAACCTCCAGTTTGTTGCCTTCATACAACCTGTTGCCGCTCCCGCAGGCAAGGTTCTGGCGTGCCAGCGGGCGGAAAGGAGCATCTATGATTTCAGGAATGCCCTCCGGAAAAAGGAGGGGGACCGCCTCCTTTGGAATCTCCTCCAGCATCCTCCTTCTGGCTTCACCGTGGATGAATCTGCGGGCCTTTGCGGTGCGGTAATCCTTGCCGAAAACAAGGTAGAGGACAAAGCCGGCGATGGGCAAGAACATCATAAGGAGCACCCAGGCCATAGCGGTTTCCTGGACTCTCTTGTCCCTTAAGACAAAATAGCATAGCGCCAGGCGCAGAAGCACCGGCCAAAGAATGACTATTATGTGCTGGATAGTGCTCATCGTGTAAGACAAAGATAACAAAAATATTCGTATATTTGCAGTCCATACACCGTACCTGACTGATGAACTATCTCAAGAAACTGGAAGCCCAGATTCACCAGAATCCCGAAAAGCCCGCTCTCTGTGACTACGAGGGTGCAATTTACACGTACTCGGATGTGGCGGAACTCATAGAACGCTACCATATCTTTTTCCAGACGGCCGGCATAAAGCCCGGAGACAAGATAGCCATCTGCGCCAGGAACTCGGCCCGCTGGGGAATACTCTTCTTTGCGGTCAACACCTATGAGGCCGTCGTAGTCCCCATCCTGGCCGATTTCACAGCCAGCGGCGCCACAAAACTTATCTGCCACTCGGACAGCGTGCTCCTTATCGCAGACCCTGAAATCTGGAGCCAGATGTCGCCGGAGGATATGCCTCTGCTGAGGGGCGTCATCAATTCCAGGGAGGAAGGCCTCCTGTGGCACAAGGACCACGACATCTCCCAGGCCTGGGCCGACAGAGACTCCCTCTTTGAGCAGTGCTACCCGGACGGCTTCAATCCACAGGATGTGATCTATCCCGGCAATGAAAAGGCCCTTGCCTTTATCAATTACACTTCCGGCACCTCGGGTGACCCCAAGGGCGTAATGCTCAGTTACGGCGCAATGTCCGACATAGTGGAGCAGTGCCAGCAAAAACTCTCCAACACCCCCGACAAACTGGTTTCAATGCTGCCACTGGCCCATATGTACGGCCTGGCAATGGAGTTTGTATATCCCTGCTGCACCGGCTTCACAATATGTTTCCTGGGGAAACTCCCCTCGCCTTCTCTTCTTATGAAGGCCTGCAGCGAAATCCAGCCCAGCCTTATGATTACCGTTCCGCTGGTAATGGAGAAACTCTACCAGACCCAGATCCTTCCCCAGATGGCCGGCCTTGCGGCGCGTGTCCCCTACCTCAGGATTCCGTTCTACAAGGGCCTTGGGAAAAAACTCCTCCAGTCCCTTGGCGGAAGGCTTGAAACCATACTCATCGGCGGCGCCCCTCTCACCTGGGAGGTTGAAAGCGGATTCCGGAAAATCGGCCTTCCATATGCCGTGGGCTATGGAATGACGGAGGCCTGTCCGCTGCTCTCCCTGGAAACCCCGGATCATTTTGAGCCCGGTTCCTGCGGCAAGCCCACCCACAGCCTTAGGATCGAATCCTCAGACCCTGAACGCATCCCCGGAGAAATCCAGGCGCAGGGTCCCAACCTCACTATGGGCTATTACAAGAATCCGGAAGCGGATTCCAAGGCCTGGACCCCGGACGGCTGGTTCCGCACCGGAGACCTGGGCATTATGGACGAGGACGGAAACGTGTTCATAAAGGGCCGGATCAAGGCCATCATCCTATCATCCTCCGGTCAGAACATCTACCCCGAGGAAGTGGAGCAGGTACTCTCCAAACACCCTATGGTGCAGGAATCCCTGGTCATAGAGCGCGGCGGCAAGGTAGTTGCCCTGGTTTATCCCAAACCCGGTGTGGTACCATCGGAAGAACACATCAGGGACTACACCAACCGCTCCCTCCCCGTATTCAGCCAGATTTTCCGCGTGGAACTGGTGGATCTCCCGTTCCAGCGCACTGCCAAAGGCACAATCAAGCGCCACCTCTACCAATAGCGCTGGCCGGCAAATTACTGATTTTCAGTCTCTTATAAATCCTCGGGTGCACCTGCAAGTGCACCCGACTTTGTATAACTCTCTCATAGTCAGTAGTTTACACGCCAGGAGAAAAGACCTGCCAATATGTCAGAAAGGCCGATATTGGCGTACATTTTGACTATGTCAGTGCCGGAATACAATAAAAACAACATATAACTATGGCAAACAAAGGACAGATTGGAGTAACCACGGAAAACATATTTCCGGTTATCAAGCAGTTTCTCTACAGTGACCACGAGATTTTCCTGAGGGAACTTGTGGCAAACGCCGTTGACGCAACCCAGAAGATGAAGGCCCTGGCCGCTTCCGGAGACTGCAAGGAGGAACTTGGAGACCTCATGGTTCACATAGAACTGGATGAGAAGGCCAAAACCCTTAAAATTATCGATAACGGTATCGGTATGACGGAGGAAGAGGTTGACAGATACATCAACCAGATTGCCTTCTCCAGCGCCGGAGAGTTCCTTGAGAAGTACAAGGACCAGATCCAGAATATAATCGGCCATTTTGGCCTTGGATTCTACAGCGCATTTATGGTGTCAAAGAAGGTGACCATCGAGACGCTGTCCTGGAAGGAAGGCGCAAAGGCCGTAAAATGGACCTGCGACGGTTCTCCGGAATACACTATGGAGGATTCTGACAAGGCCGACAGAGGCACCGTCATCACCCTTTATCTTGACGATGATTCCACGGAATACGCGGAGAAATCCCGCATAGAGGCCCTTCTCCAGAAATACTGCAAGTTCATGCCCGTTCCCATCGTCTTTGGAAAGGAGCAGGAGTGGAAGGACGGAAAGTACGTGGACACTGACAAGGACAAGGTGATAAACTCCGTGGAGCCCCTATGGACAAAGGCCCCTTCAGAACTCAAGGACGAGGATTACCTTGGATTCTACCGCACCCTCTTCCCTATGAACGAGGAGCCGCTCTTCTGGATCCACCTCAACGTTGACTATCCTTTCAACCTCACAGGTATCCTCTACTTCCCTAAACTGAAGGACCGCGTGGCGGTGGAGCGCAACAAGATTTCCCTCTACTGTAACCAGATGTTCGTGACAGACCACGTGGACAACATAGTCCCTGACTTCATGACCCTCCTTCACGGCGTCATTGACTCTCCGGACATCCCGCTTAACGTAAGCCGCTCCTACCTCCAGAGCGACGCAGCCGTGAAGAAGATCTCCACCTACATCACAAAGAAGGTGGCAGACCGCCTGGAAGGCATCTTCAAGGACGAGAGGGAGCAGCTTGAAGCCAAATGGGACAACCTCAAACTCTTCATTGAGTACGGTATGCTCTCCGATGAAAAGTTCTTTGAAAGGGCCCAGAAGTTCGCTCTCCTCAAGAACGTGGACGGCAAGTACTACAGTTTTGATGAGTACAGGGAAGCCGTTAAGGACGCACAGACAGACAAGGACAAGAAACTGGTGTATCTCTATGCCACAAAGGCCGATGACCAGTACGCCTACATCCAGGCCGCAAAGGACAAGGGCTACGACGTCCTACTTATGGACTGCGAACTTGATGCCCATTACGTGAATCTCCTTGAGCAGAAACTCCAGGACATCCGCTTTGCCCGCGTAGACTCCGACGCCGTGGAGAACCTCATCCCCAAGGAGGACAAGGTAAAACTGGAGATGAAGGAAGACGAGCGCTATGACCTTGAGAATATGTTCAAGGCCGTCCTCCCTGAGGGCAACGACTACTTCGTGCAGGGAGACAACCTTGGCGCGGAATCGGCCCCCGTCCTTATCACCCAGAACGAATTCATGCGCCGTTACCGTGAGATGAGCGCCCTTGGCGGCGGAATGAACTTCTACGGAGAAATGCCTCAGAGTTACAACATCACGGTGAATATGGAGAATCCTCTGGTGGCAAAGATCTGGGCTTCCAAGAAGGCCGATGTAAAGCCTCAGGGAGAACTTCCCGCCGAAGCCCCCGAAAGCGCCCCGGAGGAAGAGAAGACAAAGGCCCGCGAAGCCCGCGAGGCTGTTCGCAAGGCCCACAGGGCCGATGTAGAGGCCTTTGCCAAGGAAAACGAACTCCTGCACCAGATTGCAGACCTTGCCCTCCTCTCAAACGGAATGCTGAAAGGCAAGGCCCTAAGCGATTTCATCGCAAGAAGCTACGCCATCATGAAATAGCGCGAAGGCGTTGTGGAGCGGACGGAAAAAAGTTTTGCCAGCCTTTTTTCAGGCTGGCAAAACTTTTATTCCGTACGCGCTTAGGGCCTGTTTATAGAGGAACCTTCTGATACTCATGTTGGGAGTTTTCTCGAAGGGCTTGTCCATAAGTTCAACCTTTGCAATCTGGCTGTAGCCAGGAAGCTGGCGGTTGGCGCCAAGGCGGATGTTCTCAGGGATCTCGGCCTTTGCTTCACTGTCAAGGAGGGCCTTTGCGATGGACTGCTCATCCAGGAACACCAGGGCTACCAGTTTGCCGCCGCGCTCAACCACCACTGATTCCATCACGTAAGGCTGGTTGTTCACCACCGCCTCAAGTTCCTCGGGGTAGATGTTCTGGCCGGAAGGGCCCAGGATCATATTCTTTGAACGGCCGCGGATGAAGATATTGCCTTCAGCGTCAATGATACCAAGGTCACCGGTGCGGAGCCAGCCGTCCTCAGTGAATGCATTGGCCGTTGCCTCTTCATTCTTGTAGTAGCCTATTGTGATGTTCTCACCGCGGGCCTGGATCTCACCCACAACGTGCTGGGGGTCTTCGGAATCGATACGGACCTCGGCCACATCCACGGCCTTGCCGCAGGAACCGGCCACGTACTTTGTCCAGTGCTCATAAGCAAGCAGCGGGCAGGCCTCCGTCATACCGTAACCCACAAGGTAAGGGAACTTGATCTTCTTGAACAGGCGCTCCACTTCAGGATTGAGGGACGCGCCGCCCATAATGAATTCCTGGACGTTGCCGCCGAAAGCCTGCACAAGGCCGTCCTTCACCTTCTTGTAGATGACATTGTTAAGGACAGGGACTTTTGTGAGGAACTTGATAAGGGGCTTATCAAGGGTGGGCTTCACCTTGCTCTTGTAAATCTTTTCCATCACCAGCGGAACGGTGATGAGGAGGTAAGGCTTTACATCGGCAAAAGCCTTGAGAAGGGTTGCGGGGGTGGGAGCCTTGCCCATCCAGTAGATGGAGGTGCCGTTGCAGAGGGGATACAGGAACTCGATCACCAGGCCGTACATATGGGCCATAGGGAGCATTGAGACCATCTTGTCACCCGCAGGGACGTTGCGCTGGGAGTAATCCACGTTTGCGCTGAAGTTGCGGTAAGTGAGCATTACGCCCTTTGGGTCTCCGGTGCTGCCGGAAGTGTAGTTGATGGTGGATAGGTCGTCCCAGTTGTCCGTGGGGAACACAACGTCATCTGGGCCGAATCCCTTGGGGTATTTCTCTGCAAAGAGTTTGTCAAGGTTGTCAACAGTTTCCTGGATCTTAGGGTCACGGCAGAATAGGATCTTCCAGTTGTCTACGTCAAAGACCACCTTGAGGGCGGGCATCTTCTCCGGATCCATCTTTGCCCAGCGGGCGGAGTTGGTAAAGAGGGCGATGCTGTCGCTGTGATTGACAAGGCCCATCACGCTTTCCGGGGTAAAATCGGCCAGGATAGGGACGATTACGGTTTCATATGTATTGACGGCGAGGTAGGCAAAGCCCCACTTGGCGCCGTTGTTGGCGCAAAGGGCAATCTTGTCCCCCTTCTTGAAGCCGGCTTTTTCAAAGACTATGTGGAAACGGGCGATGTCCGTTGCCATCTGGGCGTAAGTAAATGAATCTCCGCCGATTGTGTTCAGCGCATGTTTGTCCCAGAACTTACGTGTAGCGTCCTGAAGGCGCTGAAGATAATGAGGATAATTTGACATATCTTAGGTTTTAGGTTTTTCAATACTATCTACAAAGATAACAATTATTTTGGTAAGCAAAAAATCCGTATCTTTGTAGACTGAAAGTAACTTTAGATGAGAAGAAAACCTATCATAGCCCTTATCTACGACTTCGACGGCACGCTCTCGCCCGGCAATATGCAGGAGTTCGGCTTCATCCAGGCGGTAGGCCAGACACCCGCTGAATTCTGGGCAAAAAGCGACAACATTGCCAAGGGGCAGGACGCCTCCAACATCCTGGCCTATATGAAGTTAATGCACGACGAAGCCCGCAAGAACCACATCCGGCTCACCCGCGAAGGCTTCAAAAAGTACGGGGCCGATATAAAACTCTACGAGGGTGTCCGTGACTGGTTCCAGAACGTAAACGCCTACGGAAAGGCCCACGGCGTGATCATCGAGCACTATATCAACTCCTCCGGCCTCACTGAAATAATCGAGGGCTGCCCCATTGCAAAGGAATTCAAGCACATCTTTGCCGGCAGTTTCATCTACGACGACAAAGGCGTGGCCGAATGGCCCGGCATAGCCGTGGACTACACCGGAAAGACGCAGTACCTGTATAAGATACAGAAGGGTATCTTCTCTGCCCGTGACTCAAAACTTGTCAACGAGAGTTGGGCCGATGCCGACAAACGCATCTCCATGGACCATATGATCTACTTCGGAGACGGAGAGACGGACATCCCCTCGATGAAACTCGTAAGCCTTTCGGGAGGCAACGCAATTGCCGTCTTCGACCCTTCGCGTCCCGGCAAGAAAGACGCCGCCCGTAAACTCCTGAGGCAGGGCCGCGTGAACTTCATCACCCCGGCGTCCTATACCAAGGACAGCCGCACCTTCCGCCTTGTGTGCGCCATCATAGACAAGATTAAGGCCGAGACCGAACTCCGTCAATTCTCCAGATACAAATAATGAGAAAATTAAAAGTTGGTATGGTGCAGCAGCGCTGCACCGCAGACATCCCCGGGAACATCGCCCGCCTCCAGGAAGGAATCCGCGCCTGCGCGGCAGAGGGCGCAGAACTTGTGGTTCTTCAGGAACTTCACAACAGCCTTTACTTCTGCCAGGAGGAAAACGCCAGGCTCTGTGATCTTGCAGAGCCCATTCCGGGCCCTTCTACGGAGAGTTTCGGCGCGCTTGCCCGCGAACTTGGAATTGTCCTTGTGCTGTCCCTTTTCGAGCGCCGCACCCCCGGAATCTACCACAACACTGCAGTCGTCCTGGAGAAAGACGGCAGCATCGCCGGCACCTACCGCAAGATGCACATCCCCGACGATCCCCTCTTCTACGAGAAATTCTACTTTACCCCCGGTGACCTTGGCTTCCAGCCCATAAAAACATCCGTAGGCACGCTTGGAGTGCTTGTATGCTGGGATCAGTGGTACCCTGAGGCCGCGCGTGCAATGGCACTTAACGGAGCGGAGATGCTCATCTACCCCACCGCAATCGGCGGCGTTCCCACAGACCCCGAGTGGGAGCAGGCCCAGCAGCGCCAGGCCTGGCAACTGGTCCAGAGAGGTCACTCCGTTGCCAACGGCCTGCCGGTTATCACGGTGAACCGCACCGGCGTTGAGCCGGATCCCACCGGCCACTCAACCGGCATAGACTTCTGGGGCCACTCCTTCGCTACCGGCGCCCAGGGAGAGCTCCTAACAGAGTTTGAAAAGAGCGAAGAAGGCGTCCGCGTGGTTGAACTGGATATGGAACAGAGTGAATACGTCCGCCGCGGCTGGCCCTTCCTCCGTGACCGCCGCATAGATGCCTACGATGTCCTCCTAAAACGCTTTGGGAAATGAGAATTCCGGCCGAATGGGAAAAACAGGGTTTCGTACAACTCACCTGGCCCCACAAGGATTCACTTTGGTATGAGGTAGAAAAAGTACAGGCCTGCTACACCAAAATAGCATCGGCCATCCTGTCTCGTGAACCTCTTCTGATTGTTTGCCGAGACAAGCAGGAAACGGAATCTGATCTCCGTCGCTGCGGCCTGAAGAGCCTAGATGGAATCAGGTTTGTAGAATCCCCGATAAACGACACCTGGGCCCGAGACCACGGTGCCATTTCCGTATTCGGAGACAGCGGAGAGAAATACATTATGGATTTTGTCTTCAACGGCTGGGGGCTCAAATTTGCCTCAGACCTTGACAATCAGATTACAACCAATATCTATAATAAAGGCGCATTTGCCCCAGATGTCAAGTACATCAATATGCGCCCCTTCGTCCTTGAAGGCGGCAGTATAGATACCGACGGCGCAGGAACACTGATTGCAACATCTGAGTGCCTGTGCTCCCTGAACAGGAATGAATACCTTTCCCGGGAAGAGATTGAGAATCATCTTAAAGCAGCCTTTGGGCTTAAGCGCATCCTTTGGGTGGACAACGGATCAATTGCAGGTGACGACACAGATTCTCACGTAGATATCCTTGCCCGTTTCTGCTCAGAAGACACAATTGCCTACACATCCTGCGAAGACCCTGAAGATGAGAATTATCCTTCACTTAAAGCAATGGAGAAGCAGTTACGCACTTTTCGCACACTTGACGGCAAACCGTACAGGCTTGTTCCGCTTCCACTCCCGGATGCTCTCTATCTTGATGATTACCGTCTTCCTGGCTCATACGCCAACTTCCTGATTCTTAACGGAGCCGTGCTCGTTCCCGGAGCCGCTTCTTCTAAGGATGAGATTGCGCGTGAACGCCTCCAGGCAATATTCCCAGACCGTTCTGTTGAGGTTATTGACTGCCGGGCTCTTCTTTCCGGACACGGCGGACTTCACTGCATTACAATGAACTATCCTGAAGGGTGGTAGCACAATTTCTAGTGCAACTTAACTACCTGAAACACAGATCGTTACAGAGTTATTTGGGATTACCAGTAATCCCAAATAACTCTGTAAAACATTGATATTCAGAGAAATAAGTTCCACCGCATCGGCATTACCACAGGAGACAAAAAAAAGACATCCCTTTGCAGGGATGCCTTTAGATAAGGTAAGATTCAGGATCTTACTGGAGTTCAACGGTAACTACGCGGTTCTTAGCAGCGCCGTCGAAGAGCTGTACGGTTGCACCGTGAGCAGCGCTCTCGATGTTCTCTTCCTTGGCACCGGCCTTCAGGAGAAGGTCAACCACGGTCTTAACACGCTGCTCGGAGAGCTGCTGGTTGCGCTTTGCAGAACCGGTCTGCTTGTCTGCATAACCATTGACTGCGAGCTTGCTGTTCTCATCAACAACGGTGTTGGCGAAGTACTCGAAGTGTGCTTTCTCACGCTCTGAGAGTTTTGCGCTGCCGCAATCGAAGTAGAGGGTGATAGGGCTGCCGGGCTTCACGTCAACAGCGGTGAACTTACCGTTCTCATAGAGGTAGGTCTGGCCGTCGGTGAGCTGACGCAGAGGAGCAACTTCTTCCTCGAGGGCAGCGATCTTGTCCTTAAGTTCTGCATTCTCCTTCTCCAGGGCTGCCACCTTGTCTGCAAGGGCGTTGTACTGCTCTGTGGTGAAAGGAACAGGGATAACAACGGGAGTGATTGAGCTGTGACGGTTGAAACCGGTCTTGCCGAGTTTGATGGCTACACCGATGGTAGCGGAAAGAGGGAACTCGAAGTGGCCGATATTCTTGGTAACCTCAACACCATACCAGGAAGCCTTTGCTACCATAGCGCGGAGGTCAAGGAGGAGGTCTACGCGGTTGCTGAGGTAGAAGCGGTTGAGGATACCACCACCGTAGATCCATTCAGCATCTGCAACAGGAGTGATTGCAAGACCACCGGAAAGGTAAGGAGCAACGTTCCATACGCGGGTCTCTTTGTAACCCCAGAAGGAGTCAGTGAGGCTCCAGAGGAGGTCACCGGTGATGAAGTGCTGCTTAGGGCTGAGGGGAGCGCCGTCATTGCCAAGAACGTTGTTGGCAAGACCCAGCCAGTTGATACGGCCGCCGATGAAGGGGGTCCACCACTTACCGAGGGATACGTCTACTGCCAGACCGCCGATGCCCTGTGCGAAGGGAATACCGGAAGTGTTCTGGAGGTTCAGACCTGCATTCCAACCAGCGCCAAGGCCAATCCAAGTATTGTCAAAAGCCTTGTTGGTCTCATAAGCACCACGAACGACTTTACCGTTTTCGTCACGGTTTGCATTCTCCTGAGCGAAAGCGTTCACGGAGAAGAGGAGGCTTGCTGCTGCAAGAGCTCCAAGAATCATTTTGATACCTTTCATAATTTTGTATTAACGTTAATAAATTTTGCCGTTTAAAATCAACCTATAAAGGATTATCAGTGCAAATTTAAGCATTTTTCCGCATAGAACAAATTTTTCCGGCTTTTTTTTAAATTTTTTGCGAAATACCTATCTTTGTAAAAACTCCATCGGAATGAATTTCAAACTCAATTCGCCCTATTCCCCTTCCGGCGACCAGCCTGAAGCAATAGACCAGTTATGCAGCGCCCTCAGCCAGGGCGTTCAGGACGTAACGCTGCTTGGCGTAACAGGTTCCGGCAAGACTTTCACTATGGCAAACGTGATCCAGAGGCTCCAGAGGCCGGCCCTGATCCTGAGCCACAACAAAACCCTGGCCGCCCAGTTATATGGCGAATTCAAGGCCTTTTTCCCGGATAACGCCGTGGAATACTTCGTCTCATACTATGATTACTATCAGCCTGAGGCCTATATCCCCACCACGGACACCTATATTGAAAAGGACCTCAGCATCAACGACAAGATTGACGAACTCCGCGTAAGCGCGGCATCGGCCCTTATGAGCGGAAGAAGGGACGTAATTGTGATAAGTTCCGTCTCCTGCCTCTACGGAATAGGCAATCCGGACGACTTCCACGACCAGACAGTCACGGTCAGAAAAGGTGAACGCATGTCCATGACCCGCCTCCTTTACAAGATAGTGGACGCCCTCTACTACCGCACTGAGACGGATTTCAAACGCGGAAGTTTCCGCGTGCGCGGGGATACGGTGGATATTTTCCTCG
This sequence comes from Bacteroidales bacterium, assembly GCA_017451395.1. Lineage (GTDB taxonomy): Bacteria > Bacteroidota > Bacteroidia > Bacteroidales > UBA932 > Cryptobacteroides. The sequence continues at coordinate 4,752 of JAFSPR010000038.1, read as the reverse complement.
GAGGGGCCGATTACGCCGCCCGCATAGAGTTCTTCGGCGACGAGATTGACCGCATTGCCCTCATAGACCCGGTCACAGGGGCAATATTCGAGGAAATGGAAAAGATTGACCTCTACCCCGCAAAGAACTTCGTCACTTCCAAGGAAAAGGGAGCCAAGGCCGTAAGCCAGATCCAGGACGACCTTGTGAAACAGGTGGAGTACTTTGAGTCAATAGGCAAGTTCCTTGAAGCCAAACGCCTGAAACAGAGGGTGGAATACGACATAGAGATGATAAAGGAGATGGGGTACTGCCCCGGCGTGGAGAATTATTCCCGCTATTTTGACGGCAGAAAGCCCGGCCAACGCCCCTTCACCCTCATAGACTATTTCCCCAAGGATTTCCTGGTGTTCATTGACGAATCCCACGTCACCCTCCCGCAGATCCGCGCAATGTACGGCGGAGACCACTCCCGCAAGGAAACCCTGGTGGAATACGGCTTCCGTCTCCCCGCCGCCAGCGACAACCGCCCCCTCACTTTTGACGAATTCGAGTCCATAACCGGCCAGACGGTATACGTCAGCGCCACTCCCGCCGATTACGAACTTCAGAAGAGCGAAGGCCTTGTGGTGGAGCAGATAGTGCGTCCCACCGGCCTCCTGGACCCTCCTATAGAAGTCCGTCCCACCAAGAACCAGGTGGACGACCTCATGGAAGAGATCCGCATAAGGGCCGAAAGAGACGAGCGCGTCCTTGTGACCACCCTCACGAAAAGGATGGCCGAGGAACTGGACAGTTACTTCACCAAAAACGGCGTCCGCTGCCGTTACATCCACTCCGACGTAGACACCGCGGAGCGCGTGGAAATAATAGAGGATTTCAAGAACGGCCTCTTCGACGTCCTTATCGGCGTAAACCTCCTGAGGGAAGGCCTGGACATCCCCACAGTATCCCTTGTGGCCATTCTTGATGCCGATAAAGAGGGCTTCCTCCGCAGCGGCCGCGCCCTCACCCAGACCGCCGGCCGCGCCGCCCGAAACCTAAACGGCCTGGTGATAATGTATGCCGATTCAGTCACGGAATCAATGGACGAAACCATCCGTGAAACCGCCCGCCGCCGCAAGAAGCAGCAGGAATACAACAAACTCCACGGCATAACGCCAAAGCAGGTTGCCGCCCACGCCAACCCCCTGATGACGGAACTGGTCCGCTCCGGAGACGACACAACCCACGTTTCCGGCTTCCTGAACCCCGTCCTCCAGAACAGCGTCACAGGCCACGTGAGCGCCCGGGACAGTGTCTCGGACCCGGAATACGTACCATCGGCCTCGGAACTTGGAAAGGGAGACGTGAAGGTGGGCCTTGGCCACGATGCAAAAAGGGACACTTCATCGGCCTACGTGGACGGATACATCGCCGCAGACCTTGCCGCCGTGCTCCAGGACCCCGTCATCCGCTCAATGTCCCGCGAGCAGGTTGAGAAAGCGGCCGATGAAGCCAAGCGCAAGATGCAGAAAGCGGCAGCGGACCTTGATTTCACCGCCGCCGCCCGTTACCGTGACGAAATGTGGGCCCTCCAGGAATATCTTAAAGTCTGGAAACCTTGACTATGTGCTTGAGGTTCTTTATCTGGGACACAACCTTGTCCAGTTCCAGATTGGAGGGGACGGACAGTTTCAGCGCCACCTCATATGTGCCGTTGCGGGGATTGTCCGTTACGGTGAAGGAACGGATGCTGGCCTTGAACTGGCCCACTATCTCAAGGATGCGGCCGGAAGCGCTCTCTTCATCGGCAATCACCTTAAGGGCAACCTGGAAACTGCCGCTAGAGGGGGTATCGGCCCATTTTACCTTCTGGATACGGTAGGGGTAGAGTTCCAGCAGACGGGCCGCGTTAGGGCAGGTTATGCGGTGGATCTTTATGCCGTCGGTGCGGGTGACAAAGCCGAATACGTCGTCGCCGAACACGGGATTGCAGCACTTTGACATCCTGTAATCCAGACCCTTGACGTTCTTTGCGTTAAGCACCAGGATATCGTCCTTGGACTCATAGTGACGGGAGGCCTTGGCCGATGCCTGCACGGCTTCCGCAGCCTCGACGGAGGCGGCGTGACGGGCTTCCTCGCCAAGGATGTAGTCCTTTATAACGTTCACGTCCAGGGTTCCGGCGCCGATTGCGGCATAGAAGGCCGTGAGCGTCGGGTAATTGTTCTTCTTGCGGAACTCCGTGAGCATATCGTCCGGAAGATCCAGTTTCCAGTTCTTGAGGCGCCTCTCAAGCAGTTCCTTGCCGTCCACGGCCCTTGTCTGCTCCTGAAGGGCCAGGGCCTGCTTCACCTTTGAACGGGCCTTGGAACTCACAACCCAGTTCATCCAGTCCGGCGTAGGGCGCTGGTTCCTGGAGGTCTGGATTTCCACAACGTCTCCGGTAGAGAGTTTCTCCCGGATTGAGACGGCCTTGCCGTTCACCTTTGCGCCTACGCAGTGGGAGCCTATGTTGGTATGGATGCCGAATGCAAAGTCAAGGACGGTTGCCCCGGCGGTGAGGATCCTGAGTTCCCCGGTGGGAGTGAACACGAATATCTCCTTCGAAGGGGGCTGAGGGAGATCCTCGGTGTCGTCGTCCGGGTGCTCCAGGGCATAGCGGACGTTGGAGAGCCATCTGTCAAGGCTCTCTTCCCTCTTTATGCCCTTGTAGGCCCAGTGCGAAGCGAAGCCGTTTTCGGCCATATCGTCCATACGCTGGGTGCGTATCTGTACCTCTATATATGCTCCCTCGCGGTTCTTGACCGTTATGTGGAGGCTCTCGTAGCCGTTGGGCTTGGGGTTGGTGACCCAGTCCCTCAGGCGCCCAGTATCCTGCTCATACTCCTCCGTCACAAAGCCGAAGACCTTCCAGCACAGTTCCTTCTCCAGCACGTGGTTCTCTCCGTCGCACTCAATGATGAAGCGCATCGCAAAAACGTCATAGACGCCTTCGAAGGGAACTTTCTGCTTGCACATCTTCTGCCATATGGAGTAGGCCGATTTTGTGCGGACCTTCAGTTTATACCTGATTCCGGCGCCGTCAAGTTTACCCTTGAGCGGTTCTATGAACTCCTGCATCAGTTTCTCACGGTCCTTCTCCCCCGCCTTGAGTTTGTTTGTGATGAGGCGGTACTGCTCCGGCTCCGCGTAACCCAGGTAGATGTCCTCCATCTCGCGCTTCATCTTGTAAAGGCCAAGCTGGTGGGCAAGAGGAATATAGAGAAGAAGGGTCTCAAGGATCTTCTGCTCCCTGTTACCCTTGGGGAACATCTTAAGGCTTCTCATAACCTCAAGGCGGTCGGCCAGTTTAAGGACTGTCACCCTGGGGTCACGGGAGTACTGGATTATGAGTTTCTTGTAGTTTTCAGCCTCCAGGCGCGTATCCTTTGGCTTAATTGTGGAAATCTTGCCAAGGCCGTCCACTATGGTGCAGATCTGGGCACCCCAATCGGCCTCCTTAACCTCATATCCGGCAATGCGGTTGGCCTCGTGGAGATAAACGGCGGCTATGCACTCCTCCGGAAGGCCTATTTCGTCGGACACGATGGCCGCCACGGCATCAGGATGGCCGATAAATGGCGTACCGTCGTGACGGGTGAAATCCTTCAGGGCTTCAGCGGCGGCGGCGCGGGCCTTGTCTATGAGGGGTGTACTTGTCATTTTGCTGCGCGTTGACGGGCGGTCAGGGCTTTCTGGAATTCCCGGGCATTCTGAAGATGCTGGGCATAAGTGGTGGCAAAACGGTGGGTTCCGTTGAACGAAGGATCCGCGCAGAAGAAGATGTAACTGTTGGAATCCGGGTTCAGGACGGCCTCAAGGCAACTCTTGGGAGGGCAGGAAATGGGCCCTGGAGGGAGGCCGTAGTTCTTGTACGTATTGTACGGGGAGTCCACCTGAAGATGGGACTTCAGGATGCGGCCGGGCTCATAGTCAAAGCAGAAGGCTATTGTGGGATCGGCCTGAAGTTTCATTCCGGATTTGAGCCTGTTCAGATACACTGCGGCAATGGTGGGCTGCTCCGGGACATAGCGGGTTTCCCCGTTCACTATTGACGCCAGGGTACAGGCCTCGGCAACGGTGAGGCCCTGTTTTCCTGCGGCGGCCCTGCGCTCCGGAGTCCACCAGGCATCGGCCTCACGGAAGAGTTTTTCCATTATCTCCCTAACGGATGCCGTCCAGAGTATCTGGTAGGTATCCGGGATGATCCGGGTAAAAAGCATAGCGGGCTTGAAGCCCAGGGAATCGGCAGATGAGATGTAGGTAGCAACCGCAAGCGAGTCCACAAGCATCTGGGCGCCCACTTTCCTGGCAAGGACCGCGGGCGTGCGTATGGAAGACAGCGTGAGGTTCACGGGAGTCTGCCAGCCCTTGTGGACCATGCGCATTGCGTACATACTGGTGCAGGTGGAATCTATGGTGTAGTGGCCCACCTCAAAGGTTTTCACGTCCTTGAAGGCGCGCTTTACGCTTGCAGGCTTACGGACGTTCCCGCTTGCGATGATGCTGTCGCAGACGGCCCCGGGGTCTGTCCAGGGATAGATATAGAGTTCCGTCCTACCCGTAAAATTGGGGGCCTTTCGGTCATACCAGTAGCGGTAGGCCTTGATGCCCACAACAGTTAGAAGCGTCACCGCCAGAACTGAGGCTACGCTTATGGCTATTTGCCTGGAAGTCATAACCTTATCTTAGTTTTATCTCGTCTCCTTCCTCAAGTTCCACGGGAGGCACCCAGCCGTTGAGTTTGAG
>JAFSPR010000037.1 GCA_017451395.1 Bacteroidales bacterium | reverse complement strand
GGTGCTCAAGGGCCGCGGCCTTTCCACCGCAGTTGGTGACGAAGGCGGTTTCGCTCCCGCACTGAAGGGCATCAACGACGCCCTTGACTGCATCATCGCAGCAATCGAAGGCGCAGGTTACGTTCCCGGACAGGACGTCACCATTGCCATGGACTGCGCCGCATCTGAGTTCTGCTTCAAGGAGGACGGCAAGTTCTTCTATGACTACAAGCAGCTTAAGGACGGCAAGAAGAAGGATCCCCGCGGCCGTAAACTCTCCACGGACCAGCAGATCAATTACCTCAAGCAGCTTATCTCCAAGTATCCTATCGATTCCATCGAGGACGGCCTCTCCGAGGAAGACTGGGAAGGCTGGGTGAAACTCACCAAGGCTATCGGCGACAAGTGCCAGCTTGTGGGCGACGACCTCTTCGTTACAAACGTGAAGTACCTCCAGAAGGGTATCGAGATGGGTGCAGGTAACTCCATCCTTATCAAGGTGAACCAGATAGGTTCCCTTACCGAAACCCTTGACGCCATCGAGATGGCTCACCGTCACGGCTATACCACCGTTACCAGCCACCGCTCCGGTGAGACTGAGGACACCACCATCGCCGACATCGCAGTCGCTACCAACAGCGGCCAGATCAAGACCGGTTCCCTCAGCCGTACAGACCGTATCGCCAAGTACAATCGCCTTATGCGCATCGAGATTGAACTTGCCGAAGAAGCACGCTATGGCTATAAGAAACTTCGCTAAGTTGTACCTTGTGGCCGCAGCCTTGGCTGTGGCCTGCCAGGTGCAAGAACCTCAACATCCACAGGCTCCGGAAACAACGGAGCCTGCGGTTTCTATGGAAAACCCGCCCGCCGTTTCCGGCCTGGTGTCCGTCCAGTTTGACGACGCCCTGGCCGCAATGGCGGAAGATGCCCTGTCTTCGGGGGAAGTGGCCCCCACCAAGGCTCCCGGAATGAGCGGCCTTCTTGAAGAACTGGGCATAGACAGTATGGAACGCGTATTCCCCGATGCCGGAGAATATGAGCCCCGCAGCCGCAAAAAGGGCCTTCACCGTTTCTATACGGTCACTTATTCATCAGACGTTCCCGCCACAAAGGCATCGGCCTCATTCCTGTCAATGCCCGGAGTGATATCGGCCCACCCCCTGTGGAAAATACGGAAGCGCTCTTACCCCGACGACCCCCGTTTTTCCTATCAGTGGCACTATTACAACTCCAGCAAGCCCGGGAACGATATCAATGTGAAGGGGGTCTGGGAGAAGTACACAACCGGCAGCGACAAGGTGATTGTCTGCGTTGTGGACGAGCCCGTGGACGCCTCCCACGAAGACCTTCAGGGCAATCTGTGGAAAGATTCGCAAGGGCACACCGGCTATAATTATGCAAGATACAGCAACAACTGGGATCTGTCCATCCGCACCGGAGATGTTGGACACGGCACCCACGTTGCCGGAACAGTTGCGGCCGTGAGCAATAACGGAACCGGCGTCGCCGGTGTCGCCGGAGGAGACTATGCGCAGGGCATTCCCGGTGTGAAACTGTTGTCTCACGCCATTTTCTCCGGAAACAGTTCGGCCGATGACGCTATGACCGCCAGGGCCATCAAAGAAGGTGCCGACAGAGGCGCCGTCATCAGCCAGAACAGTTGGGGCCTCTATGCCGACGGCATCCTGGACGAGGACGACTATGACTACTATGTGTCTCCCGAGGAACTGGCTTATTTGAAGTCCCTCTCTATGGACGATTTTCCGGAGATAAAGGCCGCTGTAGACTATTTCGTTGAGTTTGCCGGCTGCGACGCCCAGGGAAACCAACTTCCGGATTCCCCAATGAAAGGCGGCCTGGTGCTTTTTGCCGCCGGTAACGAGGGGGACCTTGGAGTGGACTGGGACCCGTACGGGGCATATGAGCCCTGCATAGCAGTTGGCTCTTTCGATAATAATGGCGCAGCGTCCTATTTCTCCAATTACGGGAATTGGGTGGATATAGCCGCTCCCGGCGGCGGGTCTTCCTACACATCGGCCATCTGGAGCACGCTGCCAAAGAAATCCGGCATCAGCACTACCGGCTACGGCGGATCAGACTGGATGGGAACATCTATGGCCTGCCCTCACGTCAGCGGCGTTGCAGCCCTCATCGTCTCCTATTTCGGAGGCCAGGGCTTTACGGCCGATAAAGCCAAGGACATCCTCTTCGGGGGCCTTGGGGCAACTATTGGCGGGAAAAAACCGGTGGGTAAGAAGATCGACGCGCTTGCGTCCTTCGAGTACGGCATTGAGAAATACGGTAAGCCCGGCGATGACCCGGGTGATGACCCGGGTGACAATCCCGGCGGAGACCCCGCGCAGAACCATCCTCCCAAGATTTCCCTTTCCGTCTCCTCGCTTGAAATGGCCTACAATGACGGCGGCAGGGAGGTTACGGTTACCGTGTCTGATCCTGACGGAGATGCCCTTACGGTTACCTGCGATCCCGGTTCAAAGGCCTTGAGTTACAATTCCGGCAGCAGAAAAGCCACGCTTGACGCCTACAAGGAGATTCCCGGGAATTATACCGCAAAATTCACGGTGGAGGACCCCTCGGGAGAATCGGCCGAGGCCACCCTCAGTTATGTTATCCTTGACAACAGGGCTCCTTCCATTTCGGTTGCCCAAAGTAACGTTACCCTGAAAGCCCATGAAAGCGCCGTGATTTCCGTCACCGGTTCAGACCCTGACGGAGATGTTCTGGATATCACCCTCCAGAGCCCCGGATCCGGCGCCGTGACTTATGACGCCCCCAGCCGGACGCTGAGAATTGCGGCTCACAAGGCGGGCGCAGGCGTCTACAAGGCCGTGATGAAAGTGATTGACGTTCCGTCATCCACTACCGTTCAGGCAAAATCGGCCACGGCGGAAGTTTCTTACACTATCCTTCCCAACCACGCGCCCACTATGAAGCCCATCACGGATATGGCGCAGTCGGGTCTCAGGGACATTTCCGTCAATCTTCAGGATCACTTCACGGATGTGGACGGAGAGGCTCTCCGGTATGACGTGACGGTGGACGACGCCTCTGTGGCATCGGCCGCAGTCAGCGGGTATCTGGCCATAATCACGCCCAAGTCATATGGGGTTACTACGGTGACAATAACGGCAAAGGACGGCCTGGATGCCCAGGCGGAGGTTTCGTTCAAGGTTGCGCTGGTCAATCCCCAGCAGCCCGTCTCGCCCGCCAGCCTGCAGGTAAAGGATGAACTTTTACTCAATATCGGCAGTCCTGATCCCGCATCCGTGGAAATTCAGGTGTACAACGCTGCCGGCGCCAGGGTCCTCAGGCACACGTTTACCGCCGATGTCTTCAACCCCGTGCGCCTTGACGTCTCTGCACTTGCGCCCGGAAGGTATACCGCCAAAGTCAAGTTTGGCGGGGCAACTCATTCACTGAAGTTTGTGAAATATTAGAGAGTATCCTGTTTCAGGGCCTCGACGTATCGCGCGATTCTGTCAAGCTGGCGCGGTATGTCTATACTCTGGGGGCAGTGTGACAGGCATTCACGGCAGTGGATGCAACGGTCGGCCTGGCGGACGGTGGCAACCGCCTTGTCATAACTTGTGAGGTAGGCCTTCTTGAGTTTTGCGTAGTCCTTCTGCTCACGGCTCTGGGCAAAGGTGCCCGCTGTGATGGAACGGTTGTAGTGCTGGAACACGCCGGGGATGTCTATGCCCCAGGGGCAGGGCATACAGTATTTGCAGTCCGTGCAGTTTATCATAGGGTATTCCATCATCTGGACCGCCATCCTTTCCATAAACTCCAGTTCTTCCTCATTGAGGGGCTCAAAGTGACCGAAGGTTTTGATGTTGTCAAGGAGCGGGTCCATATTGGTCATACCGGAGAGGATGCAAAGGACGCGGGGGTAACTGCCGCAGAAGCGGAAGGCCCAGGAGGCTATGCTCTTTTCCGGTTCCCTTTCCTTGAGTTGGCGTGAGATGCCTTCCGGGACATTTGCCAACCGGCCTCCAAGGAGGGGCTCCATAATGACAATGGGAATGCCTCGTTTGTCTAGTTCTGCGTAGAGGTAATCTGCGTTGACGTTCCTCACTCCGTCTGCGTGGCGCCAGTCAATGTAGTTCATCTCTATCTGGCAGAAGTCCCAGTGCATTTCACCGCTGTCCTCCAGTTCCATAAAGTAGTCGAACTCGTGCTTGGCGCCGTGGAAGGAGAATCCCAGGTTACGGATGCGGCCGGCCTCTTTTTCCTTGAGGAGGAAGGGCACAAGGCCGTTGTCTACGTAGCGCCTGTTGAAGGCATCCTTTCCGCCGCGGCCGATGGAATGGAGGAGGTAGTAGTCAAAGTATTCCGTACGTAACTGCTCAAATGAGCGGTGGTACATATCTATGGATGCTTTGGCCGATGAATCGCCGAAGTTTGAGAGTTTGGTGGCAATGTAGTAACTCTCTCTTGGGTGGCGGGAGAGGGCTTTACCTGCCGCGTCCTCGCTGAGGCCCTGGAGGTATGCGGGTGATGTGTCAAAGTAATTGACGCCGTGGGCTATGGCGTAGTCCACCATCTCGTTGACGGCCTCCTGGTCTATGATGTCCTTGCCGTCAGGACCGGCGCCCTTAATCATAGGCCATCTCATACAGCCGAATCCAAGCAGGGACACGCGGTCTCCGTTCCTAGGATTCTCACGGTAGATCATCTGCTCGGGCGTTTCCACGGCCTTCTTTGAGCCTTTGGGGGCGCAGGCTGCGGCAAGAGCCGCGGCACCGCTTATTTTCAGGAAATCTCTTCTTTTCATAATCTACACGTGCTGATATTTACCGTTGACAGTTATGGCGCTTATGGGCCTTACGGGGCAGTACTGCTCGCAGGCGCCGCAGCCTATGCACACTTCTTCGTTGACCGCGGGGGCGGGGCCGTTTTCCGTATGAACCATATGGATGGCGCCCACAGGGCATTTGGTGGCGCATTTTCCGCAGTGGGACTTGCCGGTTGCGCTGATGCAGAGTTCAAGGTTTGCTCTGGCGGTACCAATGTGGTATTCCGTCTTCTCTTCCTTTGTGATCTTTTCAATGGCTCCGGCGGGGCAGACCTCCGAGCAGCGGGTGCATTCAGGGCGGCAGAAGCCGTTCTCATAGCCCATCTCCGGCTGCATAAGGTGCTCCGGGTTGGATGAAGGCCGGAGGACGTTGTTGGGGCATTCCACCACGCAGAGTTGGCAGGCGATGCAGTGCCTGTAGAAGTCCTTTACGCTCTTTGATCCGGGAGGCGTGATGGGGATTTCGCGGTCCAGAGGCTGCTTGGGAAGGACATCGGCATAACCGCCGTCAACCTTCTTGGCGGCCTCCTGGGCGCGGGCTTCAACGCCCTTCAGCGCTGCTGCGCCAACGGCGATTGCCGTCCCGGCCATAAATGCGCGGCGGCTGGCGTCATTTCCGGCTTTCCCTGCGTCATTCCCGGCTTGACCGGGAATCTCCTTCTTCCAGGCAAACCTGTATTTGAGACCGCCCTTGGGGCAGGTTTCAATGCAGTTGAAGCAGCTCACGCAGCGGCTGTAGTCTATGCCCACCTTCTCCTTTGTGATCTCAATGCACTGGGCCTTGCACTTGTGCTCGCAGGAATGGCAGCGGACGCACTGGTTGGCGTCAATCACAGGGCGGAACATAGCAAAGCGGGAGAAGAAACTGAGCGTGGTTCCAACGGGGCAGATGCTGTTGCAGTAGGTGCGGCCTCCCTTCAGGGACAGGGCAACTACCGCAATGAGGGTTATGGCCGCAATGATGAGGGTGGGGCCCATCACGGGTTGTTTTATGCTCTGGAGTATCCTGCCATAGGCGCCGTACGGGGCAAGGAGGGCTACAACCACCTGCACTCCGGCCACAAGGCAGGCAACATATGCCACCCATATGCCGTAGCGCAGCCACTTCAGCTCCTTCTTATATTTGTATGGGGCCTTTGACTTCCTTGTGCCAATCCAGGAAATACCGTCCTGGAATACGCCAAGGGGGCATATCACGGAGCAGTACACGCGGCCGAACAGGAGGGTGAGTACCACAAGCGCGGCAATTACCGCAACGTTGAGGGCAAGCACTGCCGGCAGGAACTGGATCTTTGCCATCCAGCCAAGGCATCCGCGCAGTACGCCGGTGGAATCCAGGAACAGAAGTGTGATTCCTGTCCAGAAAAGCGCTGCGGCGCATATCCTAATCTTTTTCAGCATTTTACGTTGATTTTTCACAAAAATACTAAAATTCTTTCATAGTGTACAAGCCATTTGGGGACAGGGGAAAAAATTTTTTCTTATCTTTGCGTGATTCAATTCAAAACAAAGTACTATGTTACCCAAGGCTAAGGAAATTGTGGACGCAATGTCCGTAAAGATGCAGGATGCAGTTGATTATCTTGAAGAAGACCTCAAGAATTACCGAGTAGGCAAGGCCTCCCCGGCAATCCTCAACCCCGTGATGGTGGATTATTACGGAACCGCAACTCCCCTCAACCAGGTTGCTTCCGTCACCACCCCTGACGCAAAAACCATCGCCATACAACCCTGGGAGCGCTCTATGATCGGCAAGATTGAAAAGGCCATCCTGGACGCAAACGTGGGCCTCACCCCTTCAAACAACGGTGAAATCATCCGTTGTATGGTTCCCCCGCTCACGGAGGAGCGCCGTAAGGAACTCATCAAGAAGGCAAAGGCCCAGGGAGAAACCACCAAGGTCACCATCCGTAACGTCCGCCGTGACGGCATAGACCTCCTCAAGAAGGCCCAGAAGAATGACGGCCTCTCTGAGGACGGTGAGAAGGAGGGCGAGGAAGAACTCCAGAAGATCACGGACAAGTGGGTAAAGAAGGTGGACGAGGTAATCTCCGCCAAGGAAAAAGACATCCTTACAGTTTAATGAAGACCGTCGCCATACAAGGGTATAAGGGCTGCTTCCACGAACAAGCAGCCCGTTTGTTTTATGGAGAAACGGCCATCCTTGAGTGCGATACCTTCGAGGATCTGTTCAGGGTCAAGGCCGATTCCATAGTGATGGCCATAGAGAACACCGTCTCAGGCGGTCTTCTCCATAACTTTGAACTTCTCCGTAAGTCCGGCCGTGCCGTGAAGGGGGAGGTATATATACGTATCGGCCAGAACCTTATGGCGGTTCCGGGGCAAAGCCTTGAAGACATAAAGGAGGTCCGCACTCACTATATGGCCATTAACCAGACACGCCCCTGGTTTGAGAAAAACGCCCCCTGGATACGCCTCACGGAGAGTGAAGATACCGCTAAAAGCGCCGCGGAACTTTCCCGCAACGGCGAAAAGGGCGTGGGCGCCGTGGCCGGAGAACTTGCCGCAAGCCTTTACGGACTTGAAATCCTTGCCCCCGGTATAGAAACCAACAAGCAGAATTTCACCCGCTTCCTTGTCATTGATGATGCAATGGAGGTGCCGAAGGAGAGGATAGACAAGGCTCTCCTTTGCTTCACGCTGCCGCATAAGCCCGGTTCTCTGGCCCAGATTCTCACCATACTGAGTTTCTACGATATGAACCTCACCCGCATCCAGTCCCTTCCCATCCCGGGGAAGGAATGGCAGTATTTCTTCTATGCCGATATTAAATTTGAAACATATCAGCGGTATCTCCAGGCCCTCCAGGCCGTGAAACCGCTCATCGAGGACCTCCAGATACTTGGAGAATACACAGCAGCATTATGATTATCAAGCCAGCAGACAGGACTCTGTCCGTCAAGGAATATTACTTCTCCATAAAGAACAGGGAGATTGCAAAACTGAACGCTTCACGCCCCTCAGATCCCATCATCAACCTTGGGATAGGCTCCCCGGACGGAGCCCCTTCCGGGGAAGCGGTTGAGGCTATGGTGGAATGCGCCCGCAATCCCGGAAGCCACGGCTACCAGAGTTACACGGGTATACCGGAACTTAGGCACGCCATTGCCGGATGGTATGACAGGTGGTATGGCGTGGAACTGGACCCCGCAACAGAAATCCAGCCCCTGACGGGTTCCAAGGAGGGAATCCTCCTCCTTTCCCTCACCTTCCTCAATAAAGGTGACAGGGTTCTGGTGCCAAACCCCGGCTATCCCACATATACATCGGCCACAAAGATGTGCGAGGCTGAGGTTGTGAACTATGACCTTCTTGATGAGGGAGGCTGGTACCCGGATTTTGACCAGTTGGAGTCTATGGACCTTACCGGCGTGAAACTAATGTGGGTCAACTATCCCAATATGCCCACCGGAGCCCCTGCCCGCCGGGATGTGTTTGAAAAGCTGGTGGATTTTGCCAGGAGGCACTCCATCCTCCTTATCAACGACAACCCCTACGGCTTTATCCTCAATGAGCCTCAGAGCATCCTTTCCGTTCCCGGCGCCCGTGAGTGCTGTATGGAAATGAATTCGCTTTCCAAGAGCCACAATATGGCCGGCTGGCGCGTGGGCATGCTGGTAGGGGATGCTTCCGTGATAAAGGAAGTCCTGAAGGTGAAGTCCCAGATGGATTCAGGTATGTTCCGCGGCATCCAGGAGGCCGCCGTGGCCGCTCTCAATGCCGGCCCTGAGTGGTATGAGACGCTTAACGCGGAATACCGCCGCCGCCGTGAGATCGCCTGCCGTATAATGGACACCATCGGATGCACGTATGACCCCGCAGCCGGCGGTCTCTACGTCTGGGGCCGTGTCCCGTCCGGGAAATCGGCCCAAAATCCGGATGGAGCGGCGGCAGCCATGAGTGACAAGTTCCTCTATGAGGCCGGCGTGTTCCTCACCCCGGGGTTCATCTTCGGCAGTAACGGCGCAAACTATCTCCGGATATCGCTTTGCGCCAATGTTCCCACGCTGGAGAAGGCGCTTGAAAAGATAGCGTTTTCGCTAAGTGTCAAATAATGAAGCGTTTACGGCTTTTACTCCCAGCAAAAACGCCTGGAGTAAAACGCATAAAGTGTTAGTAATGAGTGAATTAAAGAAAACGGTTGGAATAATCGGTCTTGGCCTCATTGGCGGGTCCATGGCAATAGATCTCAAAAAGAGGGGCTTTGCCGGCAGGGTCCTTGGCGTTGAGGCCGATAAAGTGGCGGCCCAGGCGGCAATGACCATAGGCCTGGCCGATGAAATGGTGTCCCTTGAGGACTGCGTGGACCGCTCCGACATAATTGTGGTTGCCGTCCCTGTAGGCGCCGCCGTGAAGATGCTCCCGGAAATCCTTGACCGCATTCATTCAGGGGCAGAGGCTCCTTCTTCCGCGTCGCTTCGCGACCCTATCCGGGCAAATGCTCCAGAAGGGGCCTCTGCCTCTGACAAGAAGATTGTCATAGACGTCTGCTCCACAAAGGAGCACATCTGCTCCGCGGTGAAGTACCATCCGGCAAGGAAGCAGTTCGTGTGCACGCATCCCATGGCCGGAACGGAATACAGCGGCCCGTGGGCAGCCCAGCCGGGCCTTTTCGACGGAAGGGCGTGCATATTTGCGGACCAGGAGGAATCGGCCCCCTGGGCGGTTCAGGACATACTTGAACTCTACTCCTGCCTCAATATGAGGCCCATCTTTATGAGTTCCTCCAGCCACGATGTCCACACTGCCTACGTTTCCCATATCTCCCACATCACCTCCTTCGCCCTGGCCCTCACGGTGCTGGACAAGGAGAAGGACGAGAAACATATCTTCGACCTTGCCTCCGGCGGTTTTTCCTCCACCGTCCGCCTTGCAAAGTCCAATGCCGATATGTGGATTCCCATCCTCACCCAGAACCACAACAACGTGCTCCAGGTGATGGATACCTATATTGAAAAGATGCAGCAGTTCCGTGACGCGGTGGCTTCCTATGACGAAGAAGCCCTCCGGAAACTGATAGAAGACGCCAACAGGATTAAACGAATAATTCGCTGAAAATCAACGTGATATCGGTATAGCGGTGCACTCCTCAGTGCACCCCTATGCCAGTAAATCCCTGAAAGACTGAGAGTTATGAGCCATACATTAGATATCATCCCCGGAACAGAGTGGGGATTCTTCACGCTTCCAAGGCCCATGTGCATTGCCGGCCCCTGCAGCGCCGAATCCGAGGAGCAGGTAATGGAAACGGCCGCCGGCCTGAACGCATTCGGCATTCACGTCTACCGCGCAGGTATCTGGAAGCCGCGTACCCACCCGGGCTCTTTCGAGGGCGTGGGAACCCCCGGCCTCAAGTGGCTGAGGAAGGTGAAGGAAACCTACGGGATGAAGGTGTGCACGGAGGTTGCCAGTGAAAAGCACGTCCTGGAGTGCATAAAATACGGTGTGGACATAGTGTGGATAGGCGCCCGCACCAGCGCCAACCCCTTCCTTATGCAGGAGATTGCCGATGCCCTTGAAGGGACGGACATCCCCGTCCTTGTGAAGAATCCCGTGAATCCGGACATCGACCTCTGGATAGGCGCCCTTGAGCGCCTGAACAGGGCCGGGCTCAGGAAACTTGGCGTCATCCACAGGGGATTCTCTACATCGGCCCCCATCCCTTACCGCAACGATCCCGGCTGGAAACTTGCCATTGAAATGCGCTCCCGCTATCCCCAGATGGCGTTTTTTGCCGATCCTTCCCATATGGCCGGAGACCGCAAGTACCTTCACGAACTCTCCCAGAGGGCCATGGACCTTGGCCTTGACGGCCTTATGGTGGAAAGCCACTGCAACCCCGCCTGCGCTATGTCTGACGCAAAGCAGCAACTAACCCCGAGGGACCTCCAGACCCTTCTTGAGAGCCTTGTGATAAGGGAAAACACCTCCGACAACACCGCCTACCGTGACGGAATAGAGGCCCTCCGCGCCCGTATTGACGTGATTGACGACAAACTGCTGGAACTCCTGAAGGACCGCAGCGAGGTTTCAAAGGCAATAGGAGAGTACAAGCGCAGCCACAACGTTGCCATCATCCAGGCAGGCAGGTGGGAGCAGCTTCTGGCCGATATGGTGAGCCGCGGCGCCTCCCTCGGAATCTCCGAGGCCGCCATCACCGCCATAATGACCGCCATCCACGACGAATCCGTCCGGGTACAGAACGATGTTTTGGAGGGTTAGTGTCGCGGGTCAGGCCATCAAACGTGGCAGGTCCGCGCACAAGAATCAGCTGCCCTTCTACAAACCAAACGCCTTCTTTACGGCAGGTACGCTGTCCAGCAGTTCCCAGCCGAAGAACTGGACTATTATCTCCTTCCCCTGCACCTTTACGGTCTTCGTGAAAGGCTTGCGTCCCATATGGCCATAGGCGGCCGTAGGGGCATAAATGGGGTTCTTCAGTTGGAATTTCCGGATGATGGAAGCTGGTCTGAGGTCAAAGATTTCCTGGACCTTGGCGGCAATCTCACCGTCTGAAAGGCCGTTTGCTGCCGTGCCGTAAGTATCCACATAAACGCTCACGGGCTTTGCTACGCCAATGGCGTATGCCAGTTGAACGAGGCATTCCGATGCCACGCCTGCGGCTACAAGGTTTTTTGCAATGTAACGGGCTGCATAGGCTGCGCTGCGGTCCACCTTTGAGGGGTCCTTTCCGGAGAAGGCTCCGCCGCCGTGGGCGCCCTTGCCTCCGTATGTATCAACGATGATCTTCCTGCCGGTAAGGCCGGTATCCCCGTGGGGGCCGCCGATCACGAATTTCCCGGTGGGATTCACGTGAAGGATGTAGTCCCTGATAAGGGCTGCGGTTTCCTTGGAGAGGGCCTTCTTGAGGCGGGGGATGAGAATCTTTTCAACATCCTCCCTTATCTTTGCCTGCATGGCGGCGTCCACCTTGGTGTGTCCGTACTGCTTCACGGCTTCCTCATAGGTCATTCGGCCAAGGGATTCCGGCACAAATTCGTCGTGTTGGGTACTGAGGACTATGGTGTGAACCTTCACGGGCTCATGGGTTTCGCCGTCGTATTCAATGGTGAACTGGCTCTTGGCGTCCGGCCTCAGGTAAGGCATGAGCCCGGGCTCATTGTGGCGGATGTCGGAGAGGATCTCAAGGATCTTGTGACTGAGGTACAGGGGCAGGGGCATATAGTCCTCTGTGTCACGGCAGGCATAGCCGAACATCATGCCCTGGTCTCCGGCGCCCTGGTCTTCGCCGTGCTTTCTTTCCACGCCGCGGTTGATGTCCGGGCTTTGCTCGTGGAGGGCGCTGAGGACGCCGCAGCTTGAGGCGTCGAACATATATTCGGCCTTGGTGTAGCCTATTTTGCGGATTGTGCTCCGGACGGTGTTCTGGATGTCCACGTAGGCTTCGGCCTTGACTTCACCCATCACCACCACCATACCGGTAGAGCAGAAGGTCTCGCAGGCAACTTTTGCCTCCGGGTCCTGCATTAAAAACTGATCGAGGATGGCGTCAGATATCTGGTCCGCCACTTTGTCGGGGTGTCCCTCGGACACGCTCTCCGACGTGAAGAGGTAATTTTTTAGCATTTTTTCACTTCACGGAGGTTGCAAGTCATCATAAATCCGTCCTCCGGGGCTGCAAAGATAGAAAATTTTGTTCGTTTTTCAAACTCTATTTTTTTTGTTATAGTCTTTTATTTTTAGTAACTTCGCACCGGTTTTTGAGTAGACTACTCAGTTAGTATCAATATTTATTCTTATCAAAACCTCTATGAGAAAAGCTTTTAAAAGCCTTCTGCTCGCATTCACTACGCTGATTGCGGGCACTGTCGCCTATGCTCAGGTCACTACATCGGCCCTCTCCGGCCGCGTGGTGGACCAGAACGGCGAGCCTGTAGTAGGTGCTGCAGTCCTGGCTCAGCACGAGCCCTCCGGCACCATCTACGGAGCAGTTACCAACTCCGAAGGACGCTACTCCATCCAGGGTATGCGTACCGGCGGTCCCTACAAGGTTGACTTCAGTTGCCTTGGCTATACCGATGCCACTTACACCGGCGTAGTCCTCCAGCTGGCAGAAACCTATTCCCTCAACGCCAAGATTGCCGAGAGCACGGAGATGCTTGAAGGAACCGTGGTTGTTGCCTCTCCCACCTCAAAATTCGCCGCACAGGAGCGCACCGGAGCAGTTACCAACATCTCCAATGAGCAGATCCTGAGCCTCCCTACCGTAAACCGTAACATCACGGACGTCACCCGTCTGTCTCCTTACGGCGGAAACGGAATGAGTTTCGCAGGTTCGGACGGCCGTACCGCCAACTTCACCGTTGACGGCGCAAACTTCAACAACAACTTCGGCCTAAACGACAACCTCCCCGGCGGCGGCAACCCTATCTCCATCGACGCTATCGAGGAACTCCAGGTTGTCATTTCCCCTTACGATGTCCGTCAGACCAACTTCATCGGCGGCGGTGTGAACGCCATCACCAAGTCCGGTACCAACACCTTCAAGGGCACTGCATACATCTATCATAAGAATGAGAACATGCAGGGTGACGCCATCGAGGGAGAGCAGATCCAGGGCGCACGCGCCAAGGACCGCAGTACCACCTACGGTTTCACCCTCGGCGGCCCCATCGTGAAGAACAAACTCTTCTTCTTCGTGAACGGTGAAATGACCAAGAAGCCTACCGTGGTAAACCGCTGGAGAGGCTCCGAGGACGGCGTTCCGGATGAGAACAACTACATCTCCCGCACCTCCCTCGCAGACCTCGAGACCGCTTCCAACTTCGCAAAGAAGGAGTACGGCTATGACACGGGTTCCTGGACAGACTTCCCTGCAAACGAGAACAACTACAAGATCCTGGCCCGCCTTGACTGGAACATCAGCCAGAAGCATCACCTGGCCCTCCGTTACAACTACACTCTGAACAACTACTGGCAGAGCCCCAACGCCTCCTCCATGGACGGCGGCACCCGCAGCGCATACAGCCGTATGTCCCAGTACTCGATGTCCTTCGCCAACTCCATGTATTCAATGAACAACACCGTGAATACCTGGTCACTGGACCTGAACAGCCGTCTCACAGACAACCTGTCCAACCAGTTCCTGGCAACCTTCTCCAAACTTGACGATATCCGCGGCACCAACTCTGCAGAGTTCCCGTTCATCGACATCCTTGACGGAAGCGGTGACATCAACAACTATATGGCCCTTGGTTATGAGCTGTTCACCTGGAACAACGCTGTTCACAACACCGTTGCCAACGTGAAGGACGACCTTACTTACTATGTGGGCAGCCACAAGATTACCGGAGGCATCAACTTCGAGTATCAGATGGCCGACAACCAGTATATGCGTAACGGTACCGGTTACTACCGCTACAAGTCACTGGCCGATTTCACCAGCAAGGCCACCCCTGAGGTTGTTTGCCTTACCTACGGCTACAACAAGAACGGCGTGGTTGAGAGCGCCCCTGCAGCCCGTGTACAGTTCTACAAGGCCGGTGTCTATGCACAGGACGAGTGGAACATCACCGACGACTTCAAACTCACCTACGGCGTACGTTTCGACGGCCTGTTCTTCGACAACAAGGACCTGCTCACCAACAACGCCATTCTCGCCCTCAACTACTATCCCAAGGCAAAGAACTACCAGGAGACTCACATCGACACCGGTAAGTGGCCCACTTCCAGCATCACCGTTTCTCCCCGTATCGGCTTCACCTGGGATGTCTTCGGCGACAAGAGCCTGAAGGTCCGCGGCGGTACCGGCCTGTTCAGCGGCCGTCTGCCTCTGGTGTTCTTCACCAATATGCCCACCAACGGCGGTCTTGTACAGTACCAGGCCCAACTCGGACCCAGCACCAAGTACAACAACCTCCCCGATGCAGTCAAGCAGAAATATGCCGATATGGATGCTGTAATGGCAGCCTTCAACGGCGGTATCGTACGTGACGCCAACGGCAACGCAACCGCTGCCGCCCTCCGCGCAAAACTGGTTGAAATGGGCTTCCCGGACACCGTCTCTTCAGATTCCGGCACCGTTCCTTCATCCATCAGCGCAGTTGACCCTGCCTTCAAGATGCCCCAGGTCTGGAAGACTTCCCTGGCATTCGACTACACAATCCCCGTGAGTTTCCCGTTCACCGTTTCTGCTGAAGGCATCTTCAACAAGACCATCAACGGCGTTTCCATCTCCGACTGGAGTATGCTTCCCGCCGAGGGCTTCGCCCGCTGGAATGGCGCAGACGCCCGTCCCATCTATCCTGCAGGTTTCCGCAACAGCACCAAGGCCTTTGTCCTTGAGAACACCTCCAAGGGTTATGGCTGGAGCGCCAACGTGACCGTTAACGCACAGCCCGCACAGTGGCTCAGCCTTATGGCCGCATACACCCACACCGTGAACAAGGAAATCACCGGTATGCCCGGTTCCGCAGCAGAGTCTGCATTCACCTATGTTCCCACCGCTGCCGGCCCCAACTACATCGGCCTGCACAACTCCCAGTACGTGACCCCCGACCGTATCGTCGCTTCCGCAACCGCCCACGACAAGAGCGGCAACCACTTCTCCCTCATCTATGAGGCCTGGCGCGGCGGCTATGCAGCATCCTTTATGCTCAAGAACGACATGAACGGCGACGGCTACAACTACGACGCCCTGTACATCCCTACAGACGACCAGGTGAACAGCAACCAGTTCCGTTTCGCCTCCGAGGATGACAAGACCCGCTTTATGGATTACGTGCACGCAAATCCTTACCTGAGCAAGCATCAGGGCCAGTACGCCGAGGCTTACAGCCTGTACAGCCCCTGGGTACACCGCTTCGATTTCAGTTACAAGCACGACTTCACCATCAAGATCGGCAAGACCACCAATACCCTCCAGCTCAGCGCTGACATCAAGAACATCATGAACCTGTTCAACAACAGCTGGGGCGTGTCCAAGTACCTGAATCCGGATGTTTCCTCTTCCACCACCGAGGCCCGCGTACTCGAGTATAAGAATACCGATGCAGAGGGTTATCCCGTGTTTACCACTCCCAAGAAGATCAACGGCAACACCAAGACCTGGATCCCTTATCACAGCCTTGGCCAGTGCTGGTACGCTTCTATCGGAATCAAATATCTCTTCAACTAAAAAAGGAACTGCAAGATTATGAAACTTAAATATATCATCGCCGCTATTGCGTCTGCAGCAATTTTCGCAGGCTGCCAGACCGAACCTATGGTGGGTTCCTTTGAGGATTTCTCTACTAACACATCCTACATCTCCATCCCTGTCGCAGGCGGCAGCCAGGAGGTGAACCTCACCGCCCCCGAGGCCTGGAGTTTCGCAAAACTCTTCGACCTCAAGGGTGAAGACGGCAAGGTCGTGAAGGATGAGAACGACAAGAATGTAAAGACCGAACTTCCCGACTGGCTCACAGCAGACAAAGTGAGCGGCAACGGCAGCACCACCATCAAATTCTCCGCAGAGGCTTCTGAATCCGGCCGCGAGGCTGAACTCCAGATCAAGTGCGGCAGCAAGACTCTGTTCCTGGTTGTCCGTCAGGGCTCCGTGGAGGCTGTTGAGGCTTCCTGCAAGGAAGTGATCGACGGCCCGGACGGCAAGTCCTACATTGTAAAGGGCACGGTTACTTCCATAGTGAACACCACCTACGGCAACTGGTACCTCCAGGACGAGGCCGGTGACGAGGTTTACATCTATGGTACTCTTGACAAGGACGGCAAAACCAAGAACTTCCTCAGCCTCGGCCTTGAGGTTGGTGACGTCGTGAAGGTTTCCGGTCCCAAGACCACCTATGGTGAAACCGTCGAACTCGTTGACGTTACCGTCCTTTCAATTGAGAAGGCTCTCCTGAAGATCGAGAAAGTGGAGCCCGCAGAGGTAAGCAAGGAAGGTGGAGACCTCACCGTCACCGTCACTATGAAGGGCAAGGGCGTTTACGCCGAGGTTCCCGAGGACATTGACTGGATCTCCTACAAGAAGACCGAGTTCAAGGCCGGCAAGGCCACCCTCTTCGAGAAGAATCCCGCCGACACAGCGGTTATCAGTTTCTCCGTTGCTCCCAACGAAGGCCTGATGCCAAGGACCGGCTCCGTCAACCTCTCCTCTTCCGACAACAAGAGCATCTCCTTCTCCGTTTCCCAGAAGTCCAACGCTCCTGACGTGAAGCCCATCACAGAGGCTGTCGCAGACGGCTTCGCCCACATCCAGGGCACCGTTATGGCCATCTGCAACAGGGGTTATATCCTTGCCGATGAATCCGGCGCAATGCTTGCCTACTACGGCAGCGCCTTCAAGGCCGACAACTACAAACTTGGCGACGAAATTGAAATAGTCGACACCTTTGCAGCCTACAACTACGGTCTCCAGATGAGTTGCGACGGTAAGGAAGGATTCGTCCTCGAGAACAAGATCAAGGCCGGCAGCGGCTCCGTCACTTATCCTGATCCCGTTGTCATCGATGCGGCCAAACTTGCCGAAATAGTCGCTTCCATTGACGGTAAGGACAAGGCAAAGGCCACCGATGCAATCGAGATCCAGTATGTGGAAATCACCGGTACGCCCAAGAAGAGCGGCTCCTACACCAACATCTATCTTGATGATTACGATGCTGCAGACTTCTCCGCTTACCAACTTCCCGCAAGTTTTGACCTTGAATCTAAGATAGACAAGAAGGTTGTCATCCGCGGCTACCTCCAGTCCATCTCCGGCGGCAAGCACGTCAACATCGTGTTCACCTCTATGGAGGACGCAAACTAACGGTCTCCGAAATATTTGTGAATTGAATCCCAGGGCTTCCCGGCCCCGGGATTCTTTTTTACCGTCTTGATATGACGGAAAAAATGATTATATTTGTGAGTTAAACTAAGGCAAAATATTAACCATTAAATAACCCACAAATGAAAATCAAGAATCTGTTCTTCGGGGCTGTCATTGCTCTTGCCGCATTCGCTTGCGCAAAGCAGGAAGAAATCCCCGCAGGCATCGAGGTAGATGTCACCAAGGTTGAAGCCGGCGTTGACGGCAAGCAGGTAGAGGTGAAAGTAACCTCCTCCGAGGCCTGGCAGGCCCTCATCCCTTCCGCCGCACAGGAGTGGCTGCACGTTGTTCCCGCCCAGGGCCAGAAAGGCGTTACCACCGTCACGGTGTCCGTAGACGCTCTCGGATCGGGCAAGGGCCGCAGTTCACGCGTCAACTTTATGGCAGGTCTTTTCACCGCCAGCATAGCGGTAACCCAGGAAGGCACCGTTGCCAACGGAGACGGTAAGACCCCTCAGACGGCATTCAGCGCCAGCGAGGCATATGCCTGGGTAATGGAGCACATCACCACCGACAACGCCGCCAGCGACGAACCTTTCTACGTGAAGGGCTTTATCCACAAGATTGCCACGGATAAAAATAAAGTGGAGCAGTACTTCACCGGCAACAGTTACGGTAACGCCTCGTTCTATATGTCCGATGGCAAGGAGTTCGATCCCAACAACGAGAAAGACTTCGAGGCATACCAGGTGAACTATCTTGGCAACCGCAAGTTCGTCCAGGGCAAGGACACCGACATCAAGATCGGCGACGAAGTAATCATCTACGGCCACCTCACAAAGTACAAGGAAACCGCGGAGACTATGCAGCAGAACACCGGCAAGGGCGCGTACATCTACTCCCTTAACGGCGTGGTTGAGGAAGCCAAGCCCCAGGAGGAGATCACTGCCTGCACCGTTGCGCAGTTCATTGAGAAGGCCGATCCCAACACCTACTACAGGCTTACCGGCAAGGTGAGCGCCTTCAAGACCGGCACCAACAAGAGCGGCGTTCCGTATATGCAGTTCAACCTCACCGACGACTCCGGTTCCATCCTCGTTTACGGCTTCAAGAACGGCCAGTACGACGAATGGGCCCAGAAGATCAGCGACGGCGGCACGGTTGTCCTCAACGGTACTTATGAGTATTATGCCGACAAACAGCAGCACGAGGTGATGAATACCACCATCGAGAGTTTCGAGGCAGGTCAGGCCCAGACGGAAATAACCGACATCACCGTTGCCGAATTCATCCAGAAGGCCGATCCCACAACTTATTACAGACTCACCGGCAAGGTGAGCCAGTTCAAGACCGGCGAAAACAACGGCCGCAAGTATATGCAGTTCAATCTCTCGGACGACACCGGCACCATCGTGGCCTACGGCTTCAAGGACGGTCAGTACGAGCAGTGGGCCGAAACAATCAAGGATTACGGCACGGTTATCCTTACCGGTATCTATGAGTACTATTCCCCGAACAACCAGCACGAGATAATGAACATCACCGTCGAGGACTTCAAGGAGGGTGAGGCCCCCACGGAGTTTGACGATGTGACAATCGCTGAGTTCATCCAGAAGGCCGATGCCGCCAATGCTTACCGCCTTTCCGGTATTGTGACCGAATTCACGATCGACGACGCCGAGAAGAAGTATATGAAGATCACCATGAAGGACGACACCGGAGAGATCCTCGTTTACAGTTTCAAGGAAGGTGAATTCGACAAGTGGTCCGGACAGATCACTCTTGGCGGCGCAATCAAGGTCGTGGGCACCTACAAGAACTATCAGGGCACCCACGAGGTAGTGGAGGCAACCATCGAGAGTTTCGAGGCCAATGCAGACTACAAGTACTGCAAGGTGGACGGATCCACTGAAATAAAAGTTTCCGCAAGTGCAACCGAGGCTGAACTGAAGATCAAAGCCAATGCTGCCTGGACCATCACCGCTACTGAGGGTAACATTACTCCCGCCCCCGCAAGCGGCAGCGCAGATGCAACCGTGAAACTCACTTTCCCCGCCAACGAGTCCACTGAGGCCGAGGTTGTTTACACCCTTACCCTCAAGTGCGAAGCCGCTAATGTTGAGGAGACAGTTACCGTAACCCAGGGTAAGGCAGTCCCTGCCGGCGGCTCCGAGATTGAGTTTGACATCAAGGCTATCGCCGAGGCAAACAGTTGGGCAAACGGTACCAAGTACACTTCCATCGAGAAGGATGGCGTTACCCTTTCCGTAACCAAGGGCGGCTCTAACACCGGTAAGTACTATACTTCAGGTAATGAGTGGCGCTTCTATCAGACAGAAACCCCGGAACTCACCATTTCCGTTTCAGAAGAACTTGAATTTGTTTCCGCAAACTTTGAGTATAACAAAAGCAACGACGGTGTCCTTGTAGCTTCCGATGGCGCAATGATTGAAAGCGGCGGAGATTCTACATCTAAAACATACGGGGTTGCAAACACCGCAGGTAAAACCAACGGACAGGTCAAGTTCACAAAGATTGTGGTCACAGTGGCCCCTAAGCAGTAATGTAAATGAAACGTATATTCCAGCCCATCCAGTGGGCACTGGGACTAGCAGCCGCAATGGTCTTGTTCTCCTGCCAGAAGCAGGAGGATGAGACCATTCCGGTTTTAACAGTCCCTATGGCTATGGTTTCCGCCGATGGCGGAAGCCAGAACCTTGAGGTTGCAGCAACATCGGCCTGGACCCTTTCAGTGCTGTATGAAGGCGCTTCCGAGGGCTGGATTACCCTTTCCCAGACTTCCGGCGCCGCCGGCGTGTGGCAGGTGGGAATGACGGTGTCAAAGAATTCTGATACTGAGCCCCGTAGCGCCACAATAGTTCTTTCCGGTCCCACGCTCCAGACAAAGAAACAGGTAAGCCAGATGTCCGCTTCCGGCGGAGGGACCGTTGCCCAGGCGCCCCTCTGGATGGAACTTCCGGCTCTGAGCAATCCTGACCTTATGTTCTTCACCCACGACTGGAACGGAGGCCGCTACATCAGTAAATCCAGCAGCCCAAAGCGCAGTTGGTCTTTCTACTGGGATCCCAAGAACTACGTTTCCCACTGGGTGGCGTATCCCCTCAACAAGGACCTTAAGAAGGGCAGTTACGGCCGATACGACTCCCACGGCGGCGGCTTCCCCAAGGACCCCATCCTGAACGAACTTGGAATGAAGCAGCCGGACCTCTGGAGCAGTTCCTACGGCGGCGGCTGGACCCGCGGTCACCAGATTCCATCGGCCGACCGCCAGGAGAACGAGGCCGTGAATATGTGCACGTACTACTCCACCAATATGACCCCTCAGCAGTACGACTTCAACGGCGGCATCTGGGCCGACCTAGAAAGCCGCGTGAGGTCCTATTCCAATAACGCCGACACCCTTTACGTGGTCACCGGCTGCCACATCACCTCCGACTGCGGCTGGTCCGGGTCAAACGGCGGGGTGGCGGCGCGTGTTCCATCGGCCTACTATAAAGCCCTCCTTAGGCTGAAGGGCGGCAGTTATTCCGCCGCGGCGTATTACCTGCCTCACAGCCAGAGTATTGCCACGGACAATTTTGCAAATTATGCAATCTCCGTGTCTGAACTTGAGAAAAAAGTGGGCGTAGACTTCTTCGCAACCCTTCCTGCCGTTGTGGGCAAGGACCAGGCGGCTGCAATAGAGAGTGCCAATCCCAGTACAGTTGTATCAAAATGGTAAAACCACATAATATGAAAAAGACGACAGTTTTCATCATCGCGGCCCTTTTTCTTCTGGTGCTTCCCCGCACGGCGGACGCCCAGAAGCACCGCAGCTATGTGATAGGCTTCTACAACCTTGAAAACCTCTTTGACACCTACCACGACGAAGGCAAGAACGACTACGAGTACCTCCCGGACGGCGCCAACGAGTGGACGGAGGAAAAATACGCCAAGAAACTGAAGAATATGGCCCGCGTCATTGCCGATATGAAAAAGGACAACGGCGCCTGGCACGCAGTGCTTGGAGTATCTGAGGTTGAGAACCGCCACGTCCTTGAGGACCTTGTGAGTGAGCCCGCAATCGCAGAGGCCAACTACCAGATCGTCCACTACGACAGCCCGGACCGCCGCGGCGTGGACTGCGCGCTGTTCTATCGGCCCAATATCTTCAAGTACATCACCTCCGAGGCCATTCCGTTCACGTTTGACGACAACACCCGCATAGACTGGAGCCAGTGGACGGAAGAGGAGAAGGAAGCCCTCCGCACCCGTGACGTCCTTATGGTACGCGGCACAATTGACGGTGAGATGTTTGCATTCTTCGTGTGTCACCTTCCTTCCCGTCTAGGCGGAAAGGGGGCCGATCTCCGTCCCCGCGGGGCCGAAATAGCATATAACCGTGCGATGGAACTCCAGAAGGAATTCCCCGGAATCAAGATCGTGGTGATGGGCGATATGAACGACAACCCCACGGATGTCTCTATGACGGACTTTCTCCGCGGCAAGGAATTCATCAAGGATGTCACCGATGAAGACTTCTTTGACCCGTTCCTCAGTATGATCAAGGCCGGCTACAGCTCACTCTATTACAGGGGAGAGGGTAACATCTTTGACATTGTGATGGTGAACAATGCCCTGGCAAACGCCCCTGCGGGCACTTTCCAGATCCAGCCCCTCATCAAGAAAAAGTTCTACGGCCGCGTGTTCTCGAAGCCTTATATGACCAACCAGAGCGGCCAGTACAAGGGAACCCCGTTCCGCACGTTCTCCAACGGCGCGTTCATCAACGGCTTCTCCGACCACTATCCCACTTACATTGTGATCAAGAAATAACCAACCGATATGACTAAAAGACTTATACTGACCTTCGCTGCGGCCCTGTCGGCCATAAGCCTCCTTGCTCAGGCGCCGCAGTTCGTGGATCCCGGCACACGGGACGGCTATGCCGGCGGCGTGAAGGGTAAGGTTGTAGACCGTAACGGGCGTGCCCCCATCGAGAACGCCCAGGTTGTCCTGATGCGCGGCGCCGAGGAAATAGAGACCGTTCAATCGGCCCAGGACGGTTCCTTCCTTATCTCATCCCTGCCGGACGGCACATACGTCCTCAGGATCACCGCCCCTGAGTTCCTTGAGTCCCAGGTACAGGTGACCGTCAATGACGGCTACGTGAAGAATATGTTCAACCTCTCCCTTACAGGGGTGCAGCACGTGACGGACGTTGATGACGATTCATTTGCCAATTTTGATATGGATGACTCCGGGTTCAACGACAACCCCACTATCCTTTTCGGCAGCAATGACGTGTTCAACAACATTGCGGGCTTCAACTTCTCCGCAGTGCGTTTCCGCGCCCGCGGCTACAGTTCCGAAAGCCAGGAAGTCTACCTTGCCGGCGTGAAGATGAACGATGCGGTCACCGGCTACGGCCCGTTCTCCCTGTGGAGCGGCCTCAACGAGGCTATGCGTTCCAAGGAGACCGTGAACGGCGTTGAGGTAAGCGACGTCGCCCTCGGCAGTTACAACGGCGTCACAAACATCTTCGGCACGGCCTCGGACGTCCGCAAGGGCATCCGCGGAAGCGTTCTCACCAACAGTGCCCTGTACCGCCTGCGCCTTATGGCATCCTACGCCACCGGCCAGATGGACAACGGCTGGTCCTTTGCGGCTAACATCAGCGCCCGCCTTGGCGGCAACGACTGGATCCAGGGCGTGTACTACCGCTCTTTCGCATATTATCTGGCGGCCGATAAAGTGATTAACGACTCCCATAAACTCAGCGCGGCAATATTCGGTACTCCCGGCGAACGCGGCGCCCAGATGGCTTCCACCCAGGAGGTCTACGATATGATGGGAGACAATATGTACAACGCAAACTGGGGCTTCCAGAACGGAAAACTCCGTAACGCCCGCGTGCGCAAGACCCACGAGCCCATCGCTTTCCTGAAGTGGGATTTCACCCCTTCTGATAAGTTTGAGAGCCATACAACCCTCCTTTTCCGCTTCGGCAAGAACGGTTACACGGCTATGGACTGGTACAATGCCCAGGACCCCCGCCCGGACTACTACCGTAACCTCCCGTCCTATTTCTACAATATGGACCCGGACTACAACCGCACCAACCGCGAAAAGGCCGGAATCGCCCTTCAGAACTGGCTCAACAAGGATCCCAACTTTGTGCATATGAACTGGGACCGCATCTATCAGGTGAACCAGATGAGCGAGGGCGGCCGTTCCAAGTATGTGCAGGAAGAGCGCCGCGTGGACCAGAGGGACCTCAACCTTGCCTTCAACTTCAAGTATCGGCCCATCCAGAACCTTGTGATAACCGGCGGCCTTAACGGCAAGGTGAACAAGACCGAGTACTATAAGATCCTGGCCGATCTTCTTGGCGGACAGTACTTCGTGGACGTGGATAACTTTGCCGACCGCGATTTTGCGGCAATGCCTTCAATGGCCGCCAACGACCTTGACTACTACCTTACCCATAACGGAGAATCCCGCATCCTCCACGTTGGCGACAAATACGGCTACGACTACAACGTGCACGTACTCAACGCAGGCGGATGGGTGAACGGCGAGTATACAATCGGCAACCTTGACATCAACCTTGGCGCACGCCTCGGCTACAACTCCTTCTGGCGCGAGGGCCTTGTCAGAAAGGGCCTTTTCCCCGGAACCGAGTATAACGATCCCGTTACCGGCGCCACCATCTATCCCGACACCCGTGACGGCCTTTATTCCACCTCAAAGGGTAATTCCGACAAAGCCCAGTTCCTTACCTATGCCGGAAAACTGGGCCTGAACTATGTGATAGGCGGCAATATGAGGGTGTATGCCAATGTTGGTTACTTCCAGGACGCTCCCACCTTCCAGCAGGTGTTCGTGAGCCCCCGCACCCGTAATGATATGGTCCAGGACGTTTCTCCCATCAAGACCTTCTCTTCCGACGTGAACTGGCAGTTCAGCGGCAGCGGCATCAACGCCCGCGTCACCGCGTACTACACCACCATCAAGGGCCAGAGCAAGATTATGAGCGCCTACGACGACGTCCAGAACGCCTTCTCCAACTTCGCCCTCAGCGGGATGGACCAGCGCAATATGGGTATCGAACTTGGCTTCAAGGTTCCTACCTTCGTTGTTCCAAACCTCAACGTGCAGGGTGTCCTGGCCTTGGGTGAGGCGGTCTATACCTCCAACCCCACTATGATGCAGACCCTTGACAACAGCGCCACTCCGGTGAACTACAACGGCAAATATGTCATTGAAGTCCCTTACTGGAAGGAGACGCCGGCTTACCTCAGGGACGCCTATGGCAATATCCCCGCAGAAACGGGAATCGCGGACTACAAGAAGGTGAAGAAGCACTATGTGCCCTCTACTCCTCAACTTGCAGCGTCGCTGGGTCTCAACTGGAACTACAACTACTGGTTCGTGGATGTGGACGTCGAGTACTTTGACAACGCCTATCTTGATATGAACCCTCTCTACCGCACGGAATATGCGGTTAAGGGTCCTGACGGCATTGCAACTCCCCAGGAGATAGAGTATATGACCACCCAGGAGAAATTTGCCCCCTGCCTTCTTCTCAACGCATCCGTGGGCAAGTCCTGGTACATCCAGCGCAAGTATCAGCTTGGCTTCTCCCTCAATGCCAAGAACCTTCTGAACAACCGCGGCGTCAAGACCGGCGGATATGAGCAGACCCGTATGATAGACAATACCAAGGGCAAGACCCAGTATTACAAGTTCGACCCCAAGTATTTCTATATGTCCGGTATCAATTATATGTTGAACATTTATTTCCGATTCTAGGCTATGAAAAAGTATATTGTAGCACTCTTTGCGCTGGCCGTCATGGCCGTTTCCTGCCGGGAGTTTGAACCGGTGTTCACACTGAAGTATCAGGATACTCCTCTGGATCAGCCTGTCACCGACGAATACGCCCTGGCGCGTTTCGGGGCCGATGCCTTCACCTCCATCGCGGACCTCAAGAAACTATATGTCAAGCACGGTGAGCCCGTTGAGATCTTCGACCCCATCGTCATCCGCGGTGAGGTCACTTCCTCCGACGAAAGCGGAAACGTATATCGTGAGATGTTCCTCCAGGACGCAACCGGAGCAATTGACTTCAAGATCGGCCGGTCAAGTTCATACGACGACTACAAGCCCGGTCAGATCCTATATGTGAACTGCAACGGCCTGGTGCTGGGAGAATACGGCTTCAAGGACAGGGATTATTCCGGCTCCGGCCAGCTCCAGCTTGGTCTCAAGAGGAATATGGCTATGAACCTTGAAAAGGGCGAGTTTGAGGCTGCCGATGATTACGAGACCTCATACATAGACCTTGAACCCGTGCTCCGCGCAAAGGTCCTGAAAGGTGCTATCCTTCCGGCGGAAGAGCGCATCAAGCCCAAGTCCGACATTACCGGAGCCCAGATCCTCTCTTACGGCTACGATGAAGTTGTGGTCCAGAAGAAGAAACCCCAGCAGTTCCAGCTTTCAACCAATATCCAGGAACCCCTGGTGGGTATGCTGGTGGAACTCAAGGGCCTCAAATATGGCAATGAGGTATTTACCCTCTTCTATCCCAACCCCAACCTCAACCACACCAGCACGGACGGCAAGAACAGGGTATTCCTGTCCCTGCCCAACCAGGACGAGCAGTGGGAGAGTTACGACTACACTTACGGCGTTCCATGGTGGGCCCTTACCAAACTCCGTTTCACCAAGATGGTGGAGGGCGCAAAGAACGTGGTCGCCCCCAAGTTCAGCGACTATGCCGATGTCCTTGACGCAAATGTGATCAAGGCCCTGCAGGATAACGGCATTGAGGATGTCGTGGACCTGTTTGCGACTACACCCAAGGCCATTGCCGATAAAAAGATCACCGGCCTTGGCGCAAAAGAGGCTCAGGATGCCGTAACTGCCATCCTTGGCAAGATGGATCCTGAAACCAGGACACAGGTCGAGTGGTTCACCCTTGTGGTCGGAAGCGGCTCCGACAAATACGGCAGTATGGGTAAGATTATGACCGACGAAGGCTTCTTCGGTGTTGAGATGCCATACCTTGATATGATCCTTACCTATCCGTCGGCCCAAAGTGTGAGCCAGTACTTCGACTACCAGGGCTCATCCGTTGCCATCCGCACCAGCGGTTATGCCCGCTTTGCCGATGTAGAGATCCCCGAATCCGTCCGCAATGGCACCGAAACCCTTGACGTGGTGGGAATCCTCGGCCGCTACGAAGGCTCTCCCCAGATCACCCTTCTTGACGCCTGGCTCTCCTCTGACACAGCCCATTCCAAGAGCATAATCAAGTAATCGCCTGAGATATGAAACGTGTATTAATTGCCGCTTTGGCATTACTGACTATGACAGCCTGTAAAGAAAAGAACATCTTCTTCAAGGAGTGGGACACCCCCTACGGCACCGCTCCATTTTCACAGATAAAAGAGGCCGATTACCTCCCCGCCTTCAGGGCCGGTATCAATGAGGAAAAGGCCAATGTGGAGGCCATCATCGCCTGCAAGGACGCTCCCACTTTTGAGAACACCATCCTTGCCCTGGAGAAATCAAGCCCCATCCTTGACAGGGTGGAGGGCGTATTCTTCAACCTCTCCGAGAGCGATTCAACCCCCGAGATGCAGGCTATAGAGGAGGAAATCCTTCCGGAACTCACCGCCGCATCCAATGAGATTTATATGAATCCGGATCTTTTTGCCCGCGTGAAGGCCGTCTATGACAACCAGGAAGGCCTCACCAGGGAGCAGCAGATGGTGGTGAAGAAGATCTACCAGAGTTTCGAGCGCAATGGCGTAGGCCTTGAAGGAGAGGCCAAGGCCCGTTTTGCCGATATCCAGACCCGCCTTGCCACCCTGAGCCAGAAATTCGGCCAGAATCTCCTTGCGGAAAACAATGCCTTCAAGGAGGCCACAGGCATCACCGTAAGCGATTACTATGACTTTATGGGCTCCTGCCCCGACCGCGAAAAACGCAAGGCCGTCTTCGAGGCCTACAGCTCCCGCGGCAACCACGGGGACGAGCACGACAACAACGCAATTGTCCTGGAGGTCCTGAAACTAAGGGCCGAGATGGCTGAACTTCTTGGGTATAAGAACTTTGCCGAGTTCCAACTCTCAGACAAGATGGCCGGCAGCCCGGAGACAGTGGACGCCTTCCTCCAGCCCATTATGGACGCCTCAATGCTCAAGGCCAAGGCCGATATGAAAGAGATGGCAAAGCTTGCCGGTCACAAGATCGAAGCCTGGGATTACAGTTATTACGCCGAGAAACTCCGCGCTCAGAAGTTTGCCCTGGACGAGTCCCAGACCAAGCCTTACTTCCAGGCCGACAGCGTCCTGAAGGGCGTTTTCACGGCTGCTCAGATGATCTATGGCATTAAGATTGAGCCCGCCCCGGAGGTTGAGGTTTACAACCCTGCGGCATCGGCCTATAAACTAACGGATGCAGACGGAAGCCTGATTGGCATCTTCTACCGCGACTACTATGTGCGTCCCACAAAGCGCGGCGGTGCCTGGATGAACAATTTCCGTGAGCAGGAAGCCGGCGTAAGGCCCGTGATCGTGAATGTGTGCAACTTCCCGGCTCCCGGCGATGACCCCACGGATGCCATCCCGTCACTGCTCTCCATTGACAATGTCCAGACCGCGTTCCATGAGTTCGGCCATGCCCTCCACGGCTTCCTGTCCCAGTGCAACTACAAAACCGTTTCCGGCACTTCCGTCGCCCGTGACTTTGTGGAGACCTTCTCCCAGTTCAACGAGAACTTTGCATTTGTGCCTGAGATCCTTGCCGTTTATGCCAAGGATTACCGCACCGGAGAGCCCATCCCCGCAGAACTTGTGTCAAAGATCCGCAGCGCACTCAAGTTCAACCAGGGCTTCATGTGCGGTGAACTCTGCGCAGCCAGCATCCTTGATATGAAGTGGCATGAATTATCGGCCTCAGAACTGGCTCAGTTCAACGGAGCCGAGGACATCCGCGCCTTTGAGGCAAAGGTGTGCAAGGAGATGGGTCTTATAGATGAGATTATACCCCGTTACCGCACCACCTACTTCAACCACATCATCGCCAGCGGCTACAGCGCCGGCTACTACAGTTACCTCTGGAGCGAAGTCCTGGCCGATGACGCCTGGGAGAAGTTTGTTGCCGATGGCGTATTCAACCCGGAGACCGCCAAGGCCTTCCGCGGAACATTCCTTGAGAGGGGCGGTTCCGAAGAGCCTATGACACTCTACCGCAGTTTCCGCGGCGCTGATCCTGACCCCGCAGCGCTGTCCCGCGCCCGCGGCTTGGAATAGGCGTCGAACGCAAACGGCTGATTAACAATCTCTTATGTAAAAACCCCTATGTATTTTCACATAGGGGTTTTTGTGTAATTTGTTGATTATACGGGATTTACATTCGACGGCTACCTTATGTAAGAAGTTATCAACTTCATGCCGTCCTCCGGAATAAAGCACAGGTCATCGGCCGATGCGGGGACGAGAACTGTCTGGCCCTGGCGGATGTCACGGGACTCTCCGTCCACTTCCAGGGAGCCGCTGCCGGATACGCACATCACTATGATGAAGGAGTCTATTTCCGAGAGGTCCTTGGCGTAGGGGAGGGTGAGGTCATAGAGATTGGTTGTGAAGTACTTGCAACTCACGAGTTCAACCTCTTCGTCCTGCGCGGGCTCATAGAGGGTGCGGTAGGTGTCTTCCACCTTGAAGTTTATGGCCTGCTTTGCGAGTTCCGTATGAAGTTCGCGGGGCTTTCCGTCAAGTCCCAGGCGGCCGTAGTCCCAGATGCGGTAGGTAAGGTCCGACGTCTGCTGGATCTCGGCCAGGAAACAGCCGCCGCAGATGGCGTGGATGCGGCCGGCGGGGAGGAAGAACACGTCTCCGGGATGAACCTCGTACGAGGCCAGGGCGTCCGTGATGGTGCCATCGGCCACCATTTTCTCATATTCCGCGGGCGTGAGCGCGCGTGACAGGCCGGAATAGAGTTTTGCCCCGGGCGCGGCGTCTATCACATACCACATCTCCGTCTTTCCGCGGAAGCCTTCACCGTGGCAGCGGACGGCCATTTCGTCGTCAGGGTGCACCTGGATGCTGAGGTCCGTGAGGGCATCTATAAACTTAACAAGGAGGGGGAATTCATCACCGGTTGCGGCATAGACGTGCTTCCCCACCAGTTCTTCCTTGAATTCCTTCACAAGTTCCGTTACGGTTTTTCCGGCATAGGGGCCATCGGCCACAACCGTTGGATGCTCCGGAACTCCGCTTATCTCCCAACTCTCGCCGATATGGGGAATGTCCGTGGTAATGCCTTTATAGGGGGCAATCTTATCTCCGCCCCACACCATCGTCCTGAGGAAAGGTTCAAATACAAGTGGCTGCATAATACAAGGTTTCTAAACGCACAAAGTTACGCAAAACTTTGTAACTTTGCGAATATGAAAAAAGTTGCACTTGCGCTTGCCAGCGGCGGTCCCCGCGGCTTTGCCTATATCGGCGCTATCGAAGAACTTCAAAGGAGGGGTTACACCATCACTTCCGTTGCCGGAGCATCGGCCGGAGCCCTTGTGGGCGGTATCTTCGCCGCCGGAGGGATCCAGCAGTTCAAGGAATGGCTCTGCGGCCTTGACCCCGTGAAAGTGATGTCCCTCGTGGACGTAAGCATCAGCCTCAATTCCTTTGTCAAGGGCCAGAGGGTGATGGACGCCATAAAGGAAAGGGTTCCGGACGTGAACATAGAGGATATGGAAATCCCCTTCACGGCCGTCGCCACGGACCTTTACACGGGGGAGGAAGTCATTTTCCGCAGCGGCCCTCTATTCGAAGCCATCCGCGCCTCCATCTCCATCCCCTCGATGTTCGCCCCCGTCAAATGGCGCGGCCGCACCCTTATCGACGGCGGCATAGTGAACACCTTCCCCCTCAACAGGGTTCAGCGCACGGAAGGGGACATCCTTGTGGGCTTCAACGTTAACGAGATAGACGCCGGGGAGATAAACGCCTTCCTTTCAAGCCGCCAGGCGCTTGTGGACAGTGAGGCCGATGCCCGCGCAGAAGCCCGCTCCCTCCTAAAGGAGACCATCGGGGCCGATAAAGACACCGTCATCACCAACGTCAGGAAGGGCCGGAGGCTGGTGCGGGATGCCATCGGCGCAAAACTGGAAGAGCGGAAGATTGTCTCCGACGGCCGTGAGGGCTGGATTCCCGTAGGGGCCGATGAAACCTTCGGATCCATCCTCCAGCGCAGTTTCGGCCTTATGAACAGCACCATAGCCCGTATGGGCATAGAACTCACGCCTCCGGATGTCCTTGCAAGCCTCCCTTACGATTCCTACCACGGAGTGTACGGCTACTCGCACGCGCCGGAGATTATAGAGAAGGGCAGGGAACTGATGGCGGCTGCCCTGGATAAATACGAGAATGCGTTCTGATTTGGTTTTTTGCCAAATTATTCCTACCTTTGCGGTCCCTCTCACTGTAGGGGGATCGCAACTTTTATGTTAAACCATTAATAATCAAGACAGTGGACACACTTAGCTACAAGACAGTTTCCCTGAACAAGGCAACTGTGAACAAAGAGTGGCTCGTCATTGATGCAACAGATCTCGTGCTCGGTCGCCTCGCTTCCCGCGTGGCCCTCG
>JAFSPR010000036.1 GCA_017451395.1 Bacteroidales bacterium | reverse complement strand
TCAGTTCACCGTTACCAAGGAAGGTGATGTCAAGGACGTGAAGGTTCTCAAGGGCGTAGATCCCGTGATTGACGCCGAGGCCGTGCGTGTAGTTTCCGCTTCCCCCAAGTGGGCTCCCGGCAACCAGAACGGTATTCCCGTGGCCGTGAACTACACCTTCCCCGTTATCTTCAAGCTTAACTAAGCGTCCCAATTCAGAGTTTTCTCACAGTCCCCGGCCCATAGCTGCCGGGGACTGCTGTTTTTGCTGTGTGGCGGCTTTGTGTTTTGAGAGAAATTACTTAAATTTGTATGCTTTAGTTGAAGAAAACAAAAAGAACCATATATGAAACTTACTATCTCCAGTACCAATCTCCTGAAGGCCCTTATGGACGTTTCCAAGGCCATCCCGTCAAAATCTCCGCTTCCCATCCTGGAAAACTTCCTCTTTGTGCTCAAGGAGGGCGTCCTGGAAATCACCGCATCGGATTCAGAACTTACGCTCCGCACCCGCATTGAGGCAGAAGGATCGGAGGAAGACGGCTCAATCGCCGTTCCCGCACGTCATATGATAGACCTCCTGAAGGAACTCCCGGACCTCCCGCTTTCCATCAAGACTGTAAGTGATTCATCGTTCGAGTGCAGTTGGGGCAGCGGTAACTCCGCCCTCCCTTACTTCCCGGCAGCAGATTATCCTGAGATAAAGTCTACCGGAGATGACGCCATCACCGTTGAATTCCCTGCAGAATCCCTTGTGGAAGGTATCCAGAGCACCGTTTACGCTACCGCAGACGACGAAATCCGTCCCGCTATGAACGGTATCTTCTTTGATATGGATGTTGCAAGCACCACCCTCGTGGCATCTGATTCCCATAAACTTATCTGCTACACCACAAAGGACGTAAAGGCCCCTGAGAAGGCATCCTTCATCCTTCACAAGAAGCCGGCAAGCGTGCTTCGCTCAATCATCGGCAAGGATGTGGAGAATGTGAACATTTCCTTTGACTCTTCATCGGCCCAGTTCAGTTTTGGCGCAACAACCCTAATCTGCCGCCTTGTGGTGGGCAAGTACCCCAAGTACCGTGACGTGATTCCCCTGAACAACTCCAACGTCCTTCAGATAGACCGTCAGCTTCTCCTGAACACAGTAAAGCGCGTTGCAGTTTGCGCCAACAAGGCCTCAAACCACATCAAACTTACCCTCAAGGAAGGCCAGCTGGAAGTGTCCGCCCAGGACCTTGGCTTTGCCCTTGCCGCTTATGAGAAAATTATGTGCAACTACTCCGGAGATGAACTCACCATTGGCTTCAAGAGCACTTTCCTAACGGAAATCCTTGCCAACATGAACTGCAACTCCCTGGTTGTGAAGTTTGCCGATGCCCGCCGCGCCGCCCTTATCCTCCCCGCAGAGGAAGAGGCCGAAACCGAGAAAGTTTGCGGCATCCTGATGCCAATAATGATCCAATAGGAATCCTATGGAACTCAATCTACAGCGCCCGTTGCTCTTTTTTGACATAGAGAGCACCGGGCTTAATATTGCCACTGACGGCATCATTGAGCTTAGTTTTGTAAAGGCGTTCCCGGGCGGGGAGACAAGGGTTAAAACCTGGAAGATCAAGCCCTGGGACTATGTTAACCGCTGCGTCATCCATATCAATCCGCAGGCGTCGGAGGTGAACGGCGTGAAGGACGAGGACCTTGTGGACTGCCCCAAGTTCATAGAGGTTCTGCCGGAGGTGGCTGAGTGGCTGGAGGGGAGTGACCTTGCAGGTTACAATTCCGCAAAGTTCGACCTGCCTCTTCTTGCCGAAGAAATTGAGAGGGTGAGGGCTTACTGCGAGCTCCGCGTAAAGGACGAAAAATCCCGCGAGAAGGCCCTTCAGATGATATCCGTCATAGACAAACTGGACCTTCATTCCTGCAAGATGGTGGACGTCCAGAATATCTACCATCACTTTGAGCCCCGTAACCTCAGGGCCGCTTACCGCTTCTACTGCGGCGGAAAGGACTTTGAAAACGCCCATACCGCCGAGGCCGATACCCTTGCAACCTATGAGGTCCTGAAAGGCCAGTTGGACCGTTACCAGGAGCCCACTGAGTTCCAGCCGGAGGTCCTTAAGAATGACGTTGACGCCCTTGCAAAGATTGGGGCCCGCTCCAAGACCGTTGATTTTGCAGGCCGGTTGATAGAAGGAGAGGACGGGGAACCCGTCATCAGTTTTGGAAAGCACAAGGGCCGTACCGCACGTGATGTGTGGAACACGGAGCCGTCATACTTTGCCTGGATTGAGGGCGGTGACTTTACCCTTGACACCAAGCGCCAGTTCGCCCTCCTGAAGGCCCGCTTCCAGAAAGAGCGCAAGGAGGCCCTCAACCGCCCCGCTACCTCCGATGAACTCCAGGGCCTGGCTTCAAAGTTCAATACAGGCAAACTTTTCTAAAGGTTCGGCACGGAGTTTGAGCTATCTCCGCGCGGAAAATGTTTAAAAAAGAAATATTATGAAAAAAGGATTCTTGACTGTACTGCTTTCAGTACTGGCAGGCGGTCTTACCGCCTATGGCGTAGTGAAAGTAACCGGACCGCAGGCCGCCCAGGCCACAGTTGTAAAAGATTCGCAAGGGAATGCAGTGGAGTACCGCATTGTCAATTTGGCAGACTCCGATTACCCTGATTTTACCTATGCCGCAGAAACCGCCGTTGAAGCCGTGGTGTACGTGGAAGTAACCGTCCAGGGCCGCCAGCAATACCAGACCATAGACCCCTTCTTCCGCTTCTTCTTTGGAGATGAATTCTCCCAGCCCCAGTACCGTGAGCAGAAGGGTAGCGGCAGCGGCGTCATCATCCGCCCTGACGGCTATATAGTAACCAACAACCACGTCGTT
>JAFSPR010000035.1 GCA_017451395.1 Bacteroidales bacterium | reverse complement strand
CAGGCCACAGTTGTAAAAGATTCGCAAGGGAATGCAGTGGAGTACCGCACTGTCAATTTGGCAGACTCCGATTACCCTGATTTTACCTATGCCGCAGAAACCGCCGTTGAAGCCGTGGTGTACGTGGAAGTAACCGTCCAGGGCCGCCAGCAATACCAGAACATAGACCCCTTCTTCCGCTTCTTCTTCGGAGACGAATTCTCCCAGCCCCAGTACCGTGAGCAGAAGGGTAGCGGCAGCGGCGTCATCATCCGCCCTGACGGCTATATAGTAACCAACAACCACGTCGTTTCCGGCGCTACAAAGATTTCCGTGACGCTCAACGACAATTCCCAGTACGATGCAACCGTTGTGGGAACAGACCCCGTTACTGACGTTGCAATCATCAAGATTGACGGCGCCAACCTTCCTACAATTCCCCTTGGAGACTCCGACAAACTCCGTCTTGGAGAGTGGGTCCTTGCAATAGGCTCACCCCTTGGCGTACAGCTCCGAAGCACCATTACCGCAGGTATTGTATCGGCCAAAGGACGCTCAATGCCCGACAATTCAGGCGAGTTCAAGATTGAATCCTTCATCCAGACCGATGCAGCCGTGAACCCCGGCAACTCCGGCGGCGCCCTTGTGAACAAGAAGGGTGAACTGGTGGGCATCAACACCGCAATCGTGTCCCAGACAGGCGCCTACAGCGGCTATTCCTTCGCCGTTCCCGTGAACATTGTGAAGAGGGTGGCCGGAGACCTCATAGACTACGGCTCCGTAAAGCGCGCGATGCTTGGCATCACGATGGGCTCCGTAGACAAGAAAATTGCCGACGAAATGAAACTTTCCTCCGTTTCGGGCGTATATATTAACGAGGTTTTGAAAGGCAGCGCCGCGGAAAAGGCCGGTCTTAAGAAAAACGACGTAATCGTAGCCATTGACGGTGAGAAGATTACAGACGCTTCATCCGTACAGGCAAAGGTGAGTGGATACCACCCCGGAGACCAGGCCGATATTGTCTATTTCAGAGACGGAAAAGAGGCCCGCACAACTGTGGTTTTCCAGGCCGCTTCAACCGAAAACGGTGAGGTGGACGCGGAAGGAACCGTTGCTTTCTACGGAGCAAGGCTCAGGGCCGCCCAGAAGGGCGTTGAGATAGTTTCCGTAGGTCAGGGCAAGATGGCCGATGCCGGAGCCAAGGAAGGTGGAATCATCCTCTTTGTGAACGGAGATGCCGTAGCAAAACCTCAGGATGTTGTGGCCAAGGCCAAGAAAGGCGCCCGCGCGGTATATATTGAAGGTATAGACCCTAACGGCAAGACTTTCTACCTGGCGTTTGGCAAGTAGAAATTTTTAGCACACATGAGGCAACTTAAAATTACAAAGTCCATCACCAACCGCGAGAGCGCGTCACTGGACAAGTACCTGCAGGAGATCGGCCGTGAAGAACTGGTTACTCCGGACGAGGAAGTGGAACTGGCACAGCGTATCCGTAAAGGAGACCAGGAGGCACTGGAAAAACTCACAAGGGCAAACCTGCGTTTTGTGGTATCCGTCGCAAAACAGTACCAGAACCAGGGCCTTAGCCTGCCGGACCTTATCAACGAGGGAAACCTTGGCCTAATCAAGGCCGCAGAGAAGTTCGATGAAACCCGTGGCTTCAAGTTCATCTCCTACGCAGTGTGGTGGATCCGTCAGAGCATCCTCCAGGCGCTTGCCGAGCAAAGCCGTATAGTCCGTCTGCCCCTTAACCAGGTTGGTTCCCTCAACAAGATCAACAAGGCCCTTGGTAAGTTTGAGCAGGAGTACGAGCGCCAGCCTTCCAACGAGGAACTGGCAGAGATGATAGACATCCCCAAGGACAAGATCTCCGATACCCTCCGCGTGGGAAGCCGCCACGTCAGCGTGGACGCTCCCTTTGTGGAAGGAGAGGACAACTCCCTTCTGGACGTTCTCCCCAACGACGATTCCCCGTCGGCCGATAAAACCCTTGTGAACGAGAGCCTCAACACGGAGATCGAGCGCGCCCTTTCCACCCTCACTGACCGTGAGAGGGAGATTATCAAGAGTTTCTTCGGCATCGGCTGCCAGGAAATGACCCTTGAAGAGATTGGAGAGCGCTTTGGCCTCACGCGTGAGCGCGTGCGCCAGATCAAGGAGAAGGCTATCCGCCGTCTCAAGAGCCCTTCCCGCAGTAAACTTCTTAAGAGCTATCTTGGATGACCCCGGAATCTTTTATTCAGGCAAAGGCCGCAGAGGCCATCAAGGCAATCTATTCAACTGAAGTGGCGGAAACGTCACTTCAGGTTTCTGTTACCCGCAAGGAGTTTGAGGGAGACTACACCCTTGTCACTTTCCCTCTCCTCAAAATCACCCGCCAGGCGC
This sequence comes from Bacteroidales bacterium, assembly GCA_017451395.1. Taxonomy (GTDB): domain Bacteria; phylum Bacteroidota; class Bacteroidia; order Bacteroidales; family UBA932; genus Cryptobacteroides. The sequence continues at coordinate 2,602 of JAFSPR010000035.1, read as the reverse complement.
CGGACGTTACCGGTAATGCAATAGGGGAGTGGCTGGTTTCCAACGTGCCGGAAATATCGTCCTTCAACTCAGTGAAAGGCTTCCTTAACCTTTCATTCTCTCCCGTTTACTGGAACGAGTCCCTGAAGGCAATCGCAGAGGCTCCGGACTACGGGCAGTTACCCTCCACCGGCCGCCGCATCATGGTGGAATTCTCTTCCCCCAACACCAACAAGCCCCTTCACCTTGGCCATATCCGCAACAACCTCCTTGGAGACAGCGTTTCACGCATCCTGAAGGCCTGCGGCAACGACGTTGTGAAAAGCACAATAGTGAATGACCGCGGCGTGCATATCTGCAAGAGTATGTACGCCTGGGAGAAGTGCTTTAACGGCGCCACCCCTGAGAGCACCGGCAAGAAGGGAGACCATCTTGTAGGAGACTGCTACGTGGCCTACGCCAAGATGGAAAAGGAGCATCCTGAGGTAATAGATGATGTCCACAAGATGCTTGTGGACTGGGAAAAGGGAGACCCTCACGTACGTGAACTCTGGGCCATGATGAACGGCTGGGTGTATGCCGGCTTCGACGAAACCTACGCAGCCCTTGGCATCACCTTCGACCAGGTGGACCATGAAAGCGAGACCTACCTCCTTGGCAAGGAACTGGTCCAGAAGGGCCTGAAGATGGGTGTCTTCACTACTGACCCTGACGGCAGCGTGTGGTGTGACCTCACCGCCGACGGCCTTGACCGCAAACTGGTTCTTCGCGGAGACGGCACATCCGTGTACATCACCCAGGACCTTGGTACCGCCGAGCGCCGCTTCCAGAATTTCAAACTGGATTCCCACGTTTATGTGGTGGGCAATGAGCAGGATTACCACTTCCAGGTTCTGAAACTCATCCTTAAAAAACTGGGCTTTGACTGGGCCGACCAAATCTATCATCTGAGTTACGGAATGGTGGAACTCCCGGAAGGCAAGATGAAATCCCGCGAGGGAACGGTTGTGGACGCCGACGACCTTATTGAAAGTATGTACCTTGAGGCCAAGAAAACCTCCGAGGAAAGCGGCAAACTGGCCGATATCTCCCCCGAGGAAAAGGACAGGCTCTATCATATGATCGGCCTTGGCGCCCTCAAGTACTTCATAATCAAAGTTGATCCCAAGAAGACCATGCTCTTCAACCCCAAGGAAAGCATAGACTTCAACGGAAATACCGGTCCCTTCATCCAGTACACCCACGCCCGTATCTGCAGTATCCTTCGTAAGGCAACCGTTGCCTTCGGCCCGTCAGATATTGCCGCCGATGCCCAGCCATCGGCCAAGGAAGTGCGTCTTGTGAAACTTCTGGACCTCTATCCCGTGAAGGTAGCGGAGGCCGGCGCAGCCCTCAGCCCCGCCGTCATTGCCAACTACGCGTATGAACTGGCCAAGGAGTTCAACCAGTACTACCACGACACCCCCATCCTCAAGGAAGAGAACGAGGCCGTCCTGAAGTACCGCCTTGAACTCATTTCCGTCATGGCCCGCACACTCCGCAGCGCCATGGGCCTCCTTGGAATAGAGCTCCCGGAAAGGATGTAAAGCGGCTGTTTAAACGGGCTTTTTCTTCTGCTTGCTGATATCCACCACGGCCACAACCACAGAACTGATAAGCAGGGCTATGGTATCGGCCGTAAGGTCCAGGGGATCTCCGCTGCGGTACTCTGTAAGGTGGGCCTGGCCCCATTCTGTTCCAAATGCCAGCAGAAGGCCGATAATAAAGGTGACGCCCACAAAAAGCAGGGTGCTCTTTACCGTTTCCGTGAACCTGTCAAACGCAAAGAAGGCCAGGATAGGGAACGGGAAGAACATTGTGAAATGGGCAATCTTGTCCGTGGGGATACCCAGGAAAGATGTGGGTATGGACGGAGTATTGTCAAAATGGCCGAAGCAGAGGAAAAGGACCCCTGCCACATACAGCCAGAAGATAATCTGGAACGCTATCTTATTGCCGCGGCTCATTAAAAGCGAAGTTCTCCAAAGAATTCCGGCCTGTGGAAATCTGGCTGGGGGGTATCGATGGGAGCCCAACTTACATAGTGGGGATGGGCGGTCTTGTCTCCGCACTTGTAGAAGTTGGCGCGGATTTTCTTAGGAAGGTTCTCAGGATCAATGCCGATTAATTCGAACGGAATAATGATGCAGACCCTCCAGTTCTGGAGGCCTTCTTTCTCCGTATCCACCTTACTTACGGAAGCGAAGCGGGCGAGTGCCTTCATCTCTTCTTCCGGACGGGGAGTACGGTGACTGCGGTCAGGACCTGCGCAGGCAAGCACCTTTCCAAGGGCGTTGATCTCAAAGTTGTAGTAAACGGAGCCGTCGGGATCCTCTACGAAGAACTCCACGCAGCTGTCTTCCCACTGGGAACCGTTGTCCTCCTTATTCTGAGCCCTCAAGTCAAGGCCGCTTACGCGGAAATCCACCACCAGGGAGCCCTCCGTGCGGGCAATGCGCCCTGCGCATACAGGAGCATAGGGGAATTCTGAAGGCCAGTTGACCGTATTCACGTCAAAACGGGCGGCCTGAAGTTCCATAACGCTGTCAAGGTCAAGGGTGTCAAAGTTTACAAGGGGTACTTT
>JAFSPR010000034.1 GCA_017451395.1 Bacteroidales bacterium | reverse complement strand
AAAGTCAATGTCGGGATAGGAGGTCTGGAGGCCGGGAAGGCCGCTTCTGCCTCTTACTTTGTCAATATACTCGATCGCCTTTGCGGCGTCACGGGCGGTCCTCTCGTTCTGTGCCTCGGCATAACTTAGGTAAACCTCGGCAAGGCGGAAGGCCGGATAGACGTAATTCATACTCTGGTAGTCTGCGGTGAGGTCCTTCAGGGGATTGTTGGCCTTGTAAAGACGGCGCCACACGTAGCCTACGCGGTTGCAGGCCTCGGTCTCGGAGTAAGGGGAAGTTGCAGCGGGGCCGTTGAAGCAGGTGAACTTCATGGGACCGCCGCTTGCCGTAGTGGAAGAAGGCCACCAGAAGCCGTTGGGAACGAAGTTCGCGTAATAGCGGGCGTCGCGGCCTACTGTCGAGTTGTGGGCCTTGATGGGAGTCGCCCAGGCGGGATCCACGTCAACTTCCTGCTGATAAGAATCCGTCCATCCGCTTGCCTTGTACCCTGAGAGAGGATCTATGAACGGACGGGAGTAGTCCGGCATTCCGCCGGTCTTTGCATATCCAAGGACCGGATATCGGCCATTCTCCCACATGGGGTAGGCATCCACAAGTTTAAGGGACGGAGATGTGAGGGAATAGCCGGCAAGGGCTATGCGGCCTCCCGCGGGAGCGGCGTACGCAACGTCGCAGCCCTGGCCCAGGGATTCGTCACCCCAGGCGCGGTACCACCAGCCCCAGATAATCTCCTGGTTGATGCTCCAGTTCTGGAACCATGTGCACTGGTAATTGGCCGCCGCTCTCTGGATGGGAGTGCCTCCGGAGGCCGATGTCGCAAGGTTATACCGGCCCAGGGCAAACAGGTCCTCGGCAGCCTTTACAACGTCGTCCCACTTTGCCGCGTCATACTCCGGGAACAGTTTCTCATCCCTAGAGTTTGTGAAGGAGGAGAAGATTCCGCTGCCGTTCTGGCCGTTGTAGAGCGGGGAGGCGCGGTAAAGGAGCACGCGGGTCTTGAGGGCCAGGGCGGCACCCTTGGTGGCGCGTCCCTTGTTGGAGGCAAGACTCAGGCCAAGTCCGTCGTCGTTTACCTCGTAGCAGAGGAGTTCTATTGCCTTGTCAAGTTCCGAGAGTATGAAATCGAAGTTCTCGTCAAGGGTGTTGCGGTCAAGGGTTTCGGCCTTTATGCCCTGATCGGCAGCCTGGTCTCCCCAGATAATCACGGGGCCGTACTGGCGAAGGAGCACAAAGTAGTAGAAAGCCCTGAGGAAGCGGGCTTCACCTATCATCTGCTGGATGAGGGCGGGGGAGTCCTCTGCGTCCTTGTCTATATTGTTGATGAAGGTAGTGCACTCGTTGATTCCCGTATAGAAGCGCTTCCAGGGGTTGGCGCTGCTGTCGTCAACGGAATTATCGGCCCCGTATTCTCCGTGGCGCACCTTGTACCAGAAGGTCTCGTACTGGGATTTGGCAACCAGGGATTCGTCGGAGCGAAGGACAGTTGCGCCCTCGTAGTTACGGATGTTCTCGTCGCGGGGAATATATGAATAGAGATGTGCCAGATAGCGTTTCACGGTACTGGAACGGCTCATGGTGTCGTCCAGTGTGGGCTGGTCCTTGAGGTTGATGTCAAAGAAGGAGTCGCAACTTACTGCTGCAAGGGCAAGGATTACAAGAATGGTTATCTTTTTCATAGCGCAGCGTCTTTAGAAGTTGATGTTGAGGCCAAGGCTCACGTTGCGGGTGAGCGGGTACACGTTTCCGTAGGAGGATTCCAGTTCAGGATCCCAGAGCTTGAAGCCGGAGAAGGTAAGGAGGTTCACACCCTGCACGTAGAAGCGTACGGCGCTCATTCCGGCCTTCTTTGTCCATTTCTTGGGAAGAGTATATCCCAGTTCGGCGTTCTTCAGGCGAAGGAAACTCATATCCTTCTGCCAGAAAGTGGAGCGCGCCTGATTGTTGGCCGATGCTTCTACGGTAAAGCGGGGATACTCTGCGTGGGGATCTCCGGTTACGGACCAACTGCGCTCTATTACATCGGCAAAGACCTGTCCCTGGATGAGGACGTTGGTTGCCGCGCCGCCGTAGAGGTTGTATCCTCCGATAAAGCGCGTCACGTGTGACATTCCGCTGAAAAATACGCTGGCGTCTATGCCCTTCCAGTTAAGGCTGAGGCCGAAGCCGTAGTTGATCTCAGGGATGCTGGTGTAGCCGATGGGAACCATATCGAAGTCGTTCACAATACCGTCTCCGTTCACGTCACGGTACTTGATGTCTCCGGGCTGGAGGTCGCGGCCGTACTGGCTGGGCCAGGCGTCAATCTCTTCCTGGGTCATAAAGAGGCCCTCCGCGATGAGGCCGCGCTGCTGGTTGTTGGCAAACCCTGCGGTGTTCTGGTAAGGCCAGATCTGGCTGGGCTTGTCATCGTACACGCGGCGGTTGCGGTTGAAGGTGAAATTGCCGCGTGTGGATACTGAGAGGCCGTTTCCGAACAGCCAGTCAAACTGGGCCGACATGTCGAAGCCGGCGTTCTGCATCTCTCCGATGTTCACGTACTGGGTTTTCCTCAGGCCCACAGCGTCAGGGAGGGACTGGCGGGTGATGAAGATGCCGCTGCGGTAGTCGTTGAAGTAGTCGAACTGGAATTTGAGGTGGTCCCTGAACATATTCAGTTCAAAGCCGATATTCCGTTTCAGGGCCTCTTCCCATTCGATGTCCGGGTTTCCTATCTCGCCGGTTGCAACTCCGTTCACCCAGGCGCTCCGCTGCTCGCCCCAACTGAAACCGTTCACGCCCGTGATATCCATAGTGGTGTTGTAGCCAAATCGGCGTCCGCCGCCAATCTGGTCGTTGCCCACCTTGCCGATGGAGGCCTTGAATTTCAGGAGGGAAACAACGTCCTTTATGGGATCCCAGAACCTCTCGTTGGAGATGATGTAGCCAACTGCGGCGGAAGGGAAGAAACCGAACCGGTGGCCCGGGGAGAAGTTCTCGGAACCGTTGTAGCCAAAGTTGAATTCCGCAAAATAGCGGTCCCTGTAGGAGTATGTGGCACGTCCTGCAATACCAAGGCTCTTCCTGGGGAAGGTCTCCCAGTAGTCATAGCCGGGGTGGGTGTTGCTGCGGTCCCTGAGGTAATAGAGGAACATACCGCTCACCCTGTGACGGGACGCAAAAGTGCGTTCATAGTTGGCCGATGCCTCCACGTTAAGGACCGTATAACCGCTCTGTGACGAACTTGAGACATTGATGTATCCTGCGGTGTTGTTCTGGGGAATGTACTCACGGGTTGCTGGGTCCATATAGTATACCCTGGGGAGGATTCCGTTTGTGACGGACGATGCCGTCCGGGCGTCCCAGGAGACCTGGACCTTTGCTGTAAGGCCCTCAGTTATGATTTCGGAGAAATCCTGAGTAAGCGAAACCGTAGTCTGGGCATTCTGCGTATTTACCGTGGCATAGCCCATATTGTTTATCATATTGTAGGGGTTGTGACCAGTCTCGGGGTTGGACAGAGTGCCGTCACTGAACACCTTGGGGAAGCCAATGGGCGTAATCTGCAGGGTGTAGTTGTAGATGTCGCTGAGGCTTGTTCCGGGCTGGTTCTTCTTGGTGAACTGCGTGGATATGTCCATCCCGAGGGTGGTGGACTTGGTGACGTTGATATCCACGTTGGTGCGGAAGTTGAACCGGCTGTAATTCATCTGGGAATTGTAGCGGTCGTTCTTGTCAACGTTGAAGATACCGTCCTCAAAATAGTATGAGCCGCCGGCGTAGTAACGAACGTTCTTGGTACCGCCGGTTACATTGACATTGGCCTTCATGGTCATTGCCTGCTCCTTGAAAATCTCGTGAATCCAGTCCACGTTGGGGTAGAGGTCCGGGTCGGTGCCTGAGAGATACATTCGTTTGGCGTAGTCGTCAATCGTTCCGGGCTTCATCATATTGAGATAATCTATGAACTGGGAGGCCGATGCCATCTTGGGTAACTGCGTGGGGGATGTGAAGCCGCTTTCCACCTTTACGTTGACCTTGGGCTTGGACTCGGAGCCGCGGCGGGTGGTGATGAGCACGATGCCGTTAGCGCCGCGAACACCATATAGTGCCGTTGCCGTTGCGTCCTTGAGGATGGAGAAGGATGCTATGTCTTCGGTGTCCACAAGGTCCATCGAGCGCTCCACGCCGTCAACGAGGATAAGCGGGTAGGAATTGGCTCCGAAGGTGTTTACGCCGCGGATCCAGAATTCCGCGCTGGAGCCCGGTTCACCGGTGTGCTGCACGGCCACAACTCCGGCAAGTTTACCCGCAAGTCCTGTGGAAAGCTGGCCGATAGGGGATTTGAGCTGCTCCGCGTCCACAGTTGTGATGGAACCTATGATGGACGCCTTCTTCTGGGTACCGTAGGCCACTTTCACAACCTCTTCCAGTTGGTTGGCCTGGGGCACCAGTTTCACAAGAAGTTCCTTCTGGTCTCCTACGGGGACCTGCTCGTCCTCGTAGCCAAGGAAACTCACAATAAGGACATCGGTGGATTTCACGCTGATGTCAAAGCGTCCGGCGCCGTCCGTCATAACGCCGCGGGTCTCGTTCTTGACGGTCACGAATGCTCCCGCAACGGGGGCCTCGGTCTCGTCAAGGACAACTCCTTTCACGGTGCGGCTCTGGCCCTGGGCCGGAGGCGCCGTGGCAAGACCTATGACAAGGGCTGCCACTGCCGTAAAAAGGGTTCTGACTGAGTTTCTGATAGTCATATAGTTAATGGTTGGTTTTATTCAAACAAGGTTTTAAGGCCTTCAAACACTGCGTTTTCCGGGGCCTGAAGTAACTCTACGCCGGGTAATTCGGCCTTAAGGGGGCTAATCATAAGGTGCATTGACTTGGAAATCTGCCCGCCCATAAGGAGGGTCCGGATACCAAGGCTGTCCAGGATGGGCCTCAGCGCCCTTCCAAGGACGGAGCCCATATAGGAATACACTTCCATTGCATCAATGTCCCCTGTATCGGCCAGTTTTGCGGCCTCGTAGGCACTTCTGCAGGGCTTCCCAGTTTTGCGGGTATAGGCGGTGCTCACTGCCCTGGCGCTCACAAAGTCTTCCAGGATGCCTCCTTCCCAGGGGGAGTTCCAGAGGCTCATCGCAGGTGATCCGGCCGGATTCTCCTTCACATTCCTGTCAATGGCATAACTGAATCCAAGACCGGTCCCTATGGTCACAAGGGCTGCGTCTTTCAGCCCCATCATCTTCAGGGCTCCCGCAAGGGGGGCGTTTACGTCGTGCATAAAGCGGATGTCGGTGTCCGGTCCCAGCCCCGTCAGTTCCCTGAAAGACTCTCCGTAAACAGCCTCATACTTGTGTTTCATAAGGAAGATGCCGTTACGGAAGTCAAACGGGCCGGGGATGGCGATACCTATACGGTCTGCACCCCAGATGGCCTCCCTGAGGGCCGCGGAAATCTCTTCCCGGCTGCCGCTGGAGGCTGCGGGAATCTTTCTTCCGTCGGCGCACTTGATGTAACTGCCGCCTACGTCAAGCAGGGTCATACTCATAACCGTCTCTGAGGCAGGTCTTATGAACTCTTATGGGCTCCTTGCCCAGGTTCTCAATTACGTATTTTCCAAAGGATGCCGGTACGCAGGCAATCTCCATAAAGTCAAGGTCAAAGAAGCGTTCAGGATACTCTTCGCTGCGGATGCGGATGTGGTCTCCGTCCACAAGTGTGAGCACGTGGAACTTCTCGCCGCGGGTATCCTGCTCACATCTGACGTCAAATTCCAGGCGGCGGAGGGAAATGTACATCTGGGGATTCTCTCCAAGGATGTACTCCTTCCAGCCATCTCCTTCCGCGTCAAGACGAGGCTTTTGGACTATATATTCCGGGCTTTCAGGATTGTGTATTTCACTGTACCTTCGGTCCTGGCGCACATTGAGTTCTCCAAGGTGCGTGTGGATGGGCCTCTGCTTTCCGTCAAAGTCAAGGCGGAGGTAGTCGTACATCTTATATGTATATGAGCCGATAGTGAGGGATCCTATCTCCAGGATAACCTGATTGCGGCCGCTGGAGTGGATGGTTCCAGCCGGAAGCATCACCTGGAGACCTGGCTTTGACTCCTCGTAACTGACGTACTTCATATAGTCGCACTCCTTGTGCTCGGTATCGGCCGCCTCAATCTCCCGGAAGAATGCGGGAATGTCGGCATCGTCGCGGAAGCCGATGAAAGTCTTGGCCTCGTGGCCTGTTATGACCACGTAATAACTCTCGTCCTGGCGGCCGAACTCATTGTAGTTCTCCACGTTGAATTTGCCGCCGGAATGGCACTGGATGCTCATATTGCCGGTGCTGTGGTAACTGTCGTCCCAGTTGAAGCGGATGGGGAAGTAGCCCTTGTATTTCTTAACGCAGGTCTCTCCCATAAGGCGTATGCCCTCCTTATGCACGAAGGAGCAGTAGTTGATGTCCAGTTTTTCCTCCCCGGCTTCCACCAGCACGCTCACCTCCATAGGGATGAAATCAAACACCCAGGCGGCATTACGCATCTTCTTCGGGAGGTGGCGGAGTTTTGTCATATAACTTCCGCCCCAGACACCTTCAAGGTAGCATGGCTTTGCGCGGAATGGGTATTTCACAAGGGCGGCGCAGATATCGGCAAAAGTGCCGAATGGCATCATCTGGAGTTTCGCCCTGTCGTTATCCAGGAAGTACCAGTCCAGCTGCCCTGTGTCAAAAAGTTCCTTTCTTAACTGCACGGCATTCTCAAAGTCGCAGTAATAGCAGCGGCGTATGGTACGGTTTATTATGCCCGTATGCTTTTTGCCTATGTTCGCGTACTCACCGGCACGGATGCGGAGCATGGAGTTCATAGGGGTGATGTCAAACCAGCAGCGGACATCGTAAAGGGGCCTGAATTCCTTTATGAGGCAGCCGTAGCCGTATACAACCACAAGCGTTCCGGGAGCTTTCAGGGCAGGGATTTCCTTTTTGAACGTTTCCACCTTCTCAGGGTCCATAAGGCCGATATAACCTCCGTGATACACCTTTCCATAAAGGAGAGTGGGGTCTATCTTCTTGTCCCAGATAAGGAGGGGATCTATGATGGAGTCAATCTCCTCTCCGCTTTTGAAAGTGCGTGATGCAGAGTCAACGAACTCGATGTTGAAATCAAAGATGTTGCACTCCCTGGCTAGGAGACTCACCATAAGGTCCCACTTGGCGGTGGTGTAGCCGTCAAAGGCCACGATGGCGCCTTCCCTGCGTACTTTATCCGCGATGGCGGTGATAAACTTCTTTGCAACCACCTGGGTTCCGCCGCCCGTGATGGATTCTATGGTCTTTTCGCTCAGTTCCGGCCTGTTCACGGGTTTGGGGTCGTGAAAGGGGAACGGGTTGTACATGAAACTCATACTATATTGTAAAAATCAAATCCCATAATCTCTGCAAGATCCTCCAGCTGTGCGCGGCAGTCTCCATCTACAATAGCATAGTGCTGGGTGGCGCCAATCCTTAGGACCTGCTCCCAAAGCTGCTTCACTGGCACCTGAGGCTTGAAAATGGTGTGGCTGTAGGTGGCCAGAAGGTGCTTCTTGCTGCTCTGGGGGGTGTCTTTCTCGGAGAGGCTTTCGGCAAGGAAAGTAATGAGCTTGTACTTGCCGCCCTGCTCATAGAGGCCCGCCACGGTCTTGAGGCCGGGGCTTATGCGGTACCAGGCAAAAGGCGCTCCGGCATACTTCCAGGAGGTCTTTGCAAAGCGGACGTCACGGGAAATTATCACGTTGTCCTGCCAGGCTGGGTCATTGTGGTCGTTGGGACCGGCGTGACCGCCCGCAAAGGTGCCGTAATCGTCTTCAATGTGGAAAGGCTCTATGAAATTGACGTGCTTCCCGGTTAGGAGTTTAAGGATGTAGGTTATAAGGCCGGCTCCTATATCGGCCTCAGGGACCAGTACGCTCATGTTTTCGTTGAACCACTGAGGGTAGAAGCCTGCGCGGCAGCCGGCGGTACGGAACGTGGCCTGGTCTATGTCGTTGTATACATAGCAGTCTATGCCGTTCTTTTCGGCCATCTTTTTTATGGCAAGGGTGGCCTTTACGCAACCTATGAACTTGTCGTACTCGACGTCCGGCATCATCTTGTAGCGGGAGGTGAGGTTGTTGGCGTAGGTCTCCACTTCTTCGTCGGTAAGCGCCTCTATTTCAGCGCCGTAGTCGCTATAAGGGAGGTAATGGATTTCCGGGCCGATTTTGGTGAAGAGGTCGTAATTGTCAAAGTAGGTGCTCCACATAGCCTCGTTCATATTGGCCATAAGGCCCACGTTGGAGCGGCGGAGGATTGACCTGGTGCGGGCGGCATCGGCAAAAATCCTTACCTTT